>QHMR01000069.1 GCA_003217875.1 Verrucomicrobiota bacterium | reverse complement strand
TGGGGCAATTGACCATTCTCAAGCTCCGCGACGAAGCGAAAGCGCAACTCGGAAACAAATTCGATATCAAAGCATTCCACGACGGAATATTGAACGGCGGCGCTATGCCGTTAGACCTGCTCCAAGAGCGCGTAGAAGCGTGGATCAAAGAGCGAGCATCAAAGACCGCGAGTTCCAGCCGATGACCAGGTAGCAAGTCGGAGTCATGCCGCTCTGCGGCATCTAGGTTCAGGGACACTTTAGATGTGCCAGCGATAGCGTAACACGTGAAGCGTGGATCAGGTTTTCCGGAATGCGCGTGCTCACAGTGATGCGTGCAACTTCGCCGGATTAGTCTCTTAGTTTTTTTTATTTCTGCGACTGCTCTCGCACGGATTGGAGAGACGCCGCTTCAATTCATCGATCGTTATGGAGCGCCGAAAGACACGCCTAGCTCCAAAATTAACGATTAAAATTTCCCGATTTTAGAAGGTGCGATCTCGAAATGAGCGGCGAGCGAATGCAAGTTCTGGCAAATTTCATTTCGTTTCTGCGTCTACGTGCCGAGCTGAGTTGTTGATGCGCGAGATGCAGCGCATATTGGAAAGTTCATGAAGGATTCTGTTGTCAGAGGGCGCCTGCTGCAGCTTCTCTATGAACGTCGGAGCGAAGGTTCCATCCCCTTCGGCCGCCTCGAGCAGGCGGTCCCGCCGCCAGGAGGTATGAGTCGCCGCGACTGGCTCCGCGCCATTGCCCAGCTCTCAGAGTATGGCCTCATCGACTGGACCCCTCTTGAAGATAAGAGCGGAATGGGGCTGCTGTCCGGCTTTGCCAAGATAAACGACTTCGGAGTCAAAGTCCTCGAAGCTGGCGTCGAGCCTCCGATCCAGATTTCTATCGACGAAAGTCGACGGACCACCGCTCGCCAGAAACAAGCGCCGATCGCAGCGAGCACTCCGCAACAGGAGCGGATCACGGACGCACTGGAGAAAATGATCACCGCGATCAATCAAGCTGACGTGTCGCAGCGGGAGAAAAATGAAGCGAAATCTTTGTTGCGAAAACTGCTGAGTAGTAAAGCAGCGGCCAAAGTATTAGGCGCTGGCGCGCAATCACTGGCCGCGAAGTACTTCAAGCGATAGTTCGCGGCTGATTTAGCTGAAGTCGCAGCGGTTATTTCGTTGGTTGCTTCTTCTTCGCGCTCGCGAGGCGCTCATTCTTCTTCCGGCGTTTTGCGCGTTTCTTAGCGTTGTCTCTGCCTCTTGTTGTGTCCCATAACCTGACCTTCGCCCGCCTCTCGAGCAAGAGCAAAGCAAGCGACCGGGATGAACGACATGGCCCGTCAAGCCGCGAAAGCCAAGGGTCGAACGTGGTGGAAGCCAGCAAAACCTGGCGGATTCTTTGCAGGCGCCAAGTTGTCTCAGTAATAGTGCTAATCACCTACGATCAAGAACGTTAGCACTTGCAGACGCTCGGTCCGGGACGGTCCTGAAAGCCAGTCGCAAGAGATATCCTGCCGGGATTCGGGTAACCTGTGTGAATAGTAGCTCGATGAGAGACATTAGGAGAGCGTTCCAACGCAAACCATTTCACCTTTGGATCCCGGAGTCAGCAGTCGCCCGAGAGAAACGCCGCAGGCGGTTTCTGCGACTGCGGAAGGGTCGCCCGACCCAACGACTGGCCGAACAAGGTGGGATCCGCTGACGTTTGAGGGTTGCTGAGTGAGCCTTCAGTCAAATTCAACACCACCGAAGTTCTGAAGCTAAACGCCACCCCTACTTTCTTTCGGGCGAAACCGAGGCCGGCGTCTGCGTCCGCCTGAGGCGGATTGCGTTCGGTGATGTGATGTTTGCGCCGGCGCTTCGTGAACTTTGGTCACTCGCGCATCGCTCGGTCGCGACACCGGGCTAGTTGCCTGCCCGCCTGCCTGCGCGTGTCCTGCTTCGCGCGGGTTGATCATCTCGAACGTTCGAAACAGCGAAGCCAGATCGATCACTTCGTTCGCGGCAGATCTTAACATGTGCCCAAGATTAGCCGCGACTGATGCGACTTCCACCCGGATTCCGTGCCGGCGCAGCTTGATGGCGAGATAAGCGAAATCGGCGTCGCCGGTCACGAGGATCACGACATCGGGCCGCATCTCGATGGAAAGCTCCAGCGCGTCGATCGCCATCATCACGTCCACGTTGGCCTTGTAATGACCTTCTTCGGCGGGCGCTCCATCTTTGGTCACGACCATGAATCCGTTGGAGCGCAGCCAATGGACGAACTTGTTTTTCCTGTCCCGTTCCTCCTGCCACATCGGGGTGGCGGGCGGCAACCCGGCATAAACCACCATCTCAATCAGATCACGTCCACTGTTTGGGCCGGCCAGAAAATCCCGGAGTTTTAACCAATCGAGCCCGCGTCCGGCGGTCCGCACAGAACTCCCAACATTGGATTCATCTACAAGGACCAAGACTTTCAAGCGCGGGGCTGGGATCGAATCTTTCTTTTGCATGGCGTGTTCAGTTCTCTCAATTCTCAACAATCAACTCTCAATCCTTTTCTGCATCGATTCATCCACCAGCAACAACACTCGGCAACGAACGTGAATATCTGAATTTTTCTTTCGCACCTGGATACAAATCAACTGCCGGCTTCAGCAAACTTCCCTGACTGAAAGGTAAT
This sequence comes from Verrucomicrobiota bacterium, assembly GCA_003217875.1. GTDB lineage: Bacteria > Verrucomicrobiota > Verrucomicrobiia > Chthoniobacterales > UBA10450 > Udaeobacter. The sequence continues at coordinate 2,033 of QHMR01000069.1, read as the reverse complement.
GCCTTAAAGAAACTGCATTAATTATTAGGTAATCCCAGTTGGGGGTGTATAATCGAGCTAATAGCGCAGCGTCAATCGATCGCGCAGGTGTGCGGCCCCTTCTCTCTGCACACAAAACAGCATCATGAATGCTATCGCTGCTCATAAAGATGAGCTTAAAAAATTGCTCGTGGATTTGTCGAGCGACAGAGTGGTCGCAGGGATGACTTTCGTGGCGTTGGTGGACGCGTATATCACGCGCCTCGACACAAATTGCTCAGACATCAGCGTCCGCGTCAATCCGCCGCCAGCGCAAATAAACGGAGAATTAACACATGGAACCAACATTGACTCAAAACTGCGCGCTTTACTACGCGCAACACAAAACTTCAAAACGGCGCGCCGCGCTTTTCCAAAGATTTCGCGCTGCGGCCCGCAAGCAAGCGCCGGATGTTTACCTGCGGCTGCCGCAGGGCGAACGTTCCAGGCGTCTAGCGCTTTCCCAGGACAACGGCCGCTGATCGATGTTGACCAGCGCGTAAACCCGAGGATGGAGTTAAAGAAATCAGTAGCAAGTTCTGAAGTAGAAGCTCGAAAGCAGAAAACGAAGCGCCTGCGACAACTCCAGGTCCAAACCTAAACCCCTGTTCGGGGCACCGTGAAATGATCATTTGTGCTTCCCTCGATCCGGGCGATAGTGGGCGCTTATTGGATTACTCTGTTTAACTTCACTGCGCGGTAGATCGTCAGGTGAGCGTCGCTCATTGGTGGTTTGAAACCCGATTCCCGGGAACGGCTCTGTAGCTCGGTAGTTTTTCCAAATTCAAAACACAATGAAACTGTACGTAGGTAATCTCTCATTTGAGACCACCGAGAACGATCTTCAAGATTTGTTCGAACAACACGGCACCGTCAACGAGGTCCATCTGATGATGGACCGGTTCACTGCCAAATCGCGCGGCTTTGCGTTCGTTACCATGAACGATGGCGGACAAGCCAACGCCGCGATGAGCGCGCTTAACGGCCGAGAACTCAACGGTCGCACATTAACTGTTAACGAAGCGCGTCCGCGCGAAGAGCGCCCTCGTCCTCACGGCGGGAAGCGTTCCTTTGCCGGTAAGCGTTGGTAAGACCAAAGCAGCTCATAGTTGAGAGTTGATAGCTGATCTGTGCAGCGTTCATACCTGGACAAAGAACGACGTTATCCGTGGCCTGCCTACGTCAACGAGCTGGTGATCCTTCGAAAATTTTCTCGCCGTGATTTTCCGCATTCCGACGGACCGCATTAATTGGACGACCAGTTCGTTCCTGATCGGCACGTTTGTTCTCACACTCACCGCAGTGCCGCTGTACCTATGGTATTTCGGTGTTGATTGGTTCCAACTCGCCGTGTTTGCGGTGTTATTGGCTGCGACCGGCTTCAGCATCACGCTCGGTTATCACCGCTTATTTTCGCACATGACTTTCCGGGCCAAACTACCACTGCGCCTGTTCACGCTGATCTTCGGCGCCGCGGCGTTTGAGAATTCTGTTCTCATGTGGGTCAGCGATCATCGACGCCATCATAAACATGTGGATCACGACGAAGATCCGTACGACATCACCAAAGGTTTTTTCCACGCCCACATTGGCTGGCTGTTGTTCAAGCTCTTGCCACAACCGCCGTTCGATAATGTTGCCGATCTAAACAAAGATCCGCTGGTCATGTGGCAACACCGACATATTCATCTCCTCGCTGTCATGATCGGCTTCGCCCTGCCAGCACTCGCCGGGTTCGCCTGGGACGGCTGGGTCGGTGCGCTCGGTGGCTTTCTAATCGGTGGCGTCGCCAAAGTTGTCGTACTCCAACATGGCACATTCCTGATTAACTCAGCCTGCCATACCATCGGTCGCCAGCCGTATTCGACACGATGCAGCGCGCGCGACTCGTTTTTGATGGCGCTGTTTACATTTGGCGAGGGCTACCACAATTATCATCACGAATTTCAGCACGACTATCGAAACGGCGTGAAGCCATGGCAATGGGATCCGACCAAATGGCTGATCTGGATTCT
>QHMR01000068.1 GCA_003217875.1 Verrucomicrobiota bacterium | reverse complement strand
TACCTCGATCTGACAATGGGAAATACAAACACGCTCTATTCGAATGAGGCGAACTTGGACGAGCTGATGCCGGATTGCGATTTGCTGATTGGCGCTGTGCTCCTGCCGGGAGCAAAGGCTCCAAAGTTAATCACCCGTTCAATGCTAAGAAAGATGAAGCCGGGCAGCGTTCTGGTGGATATCTCCATTGATCAAGGCGGCTGTGCGGAGACAGCGCGACCCACTACGCACCTCAATCCAGTTTACGTTGAGGACGGTGTTACGCATTACTGCGTGGCAAACATGCCGGCAGCGTACGCGCGGACAGCCACGCAGGCTCTGACCAATGTGACCTATCGGTACGTGGAACTACTTGCCGATTTTGGTCTCGAGGGCGCCTGCGGAAAACAACCGGCGCTGATCGGCGGGATCAACACTCGGGATGGCCAGCTGACTTGTCAGGCGGTAGCGGAAGCGCATGGCCTCACGCACAAGCCGCCGCTGTAAGTACACGTGTATCAAACATCTGACGCGTAAAAACATTCCGAGGCCGCTTAAAAAACTGCCTTGCTCCAATTCTTCAATTACAGCAATGTGCGGTTTCGAACTAGCACTATGAAAAAATATATCTGCATCCTGGCCGGTGCCGCACTCCTTACGGCGTGCGAGCAAAAGACCGAGACAACTGAACCGGCGGCAACTCCAGCCGCGACAAGTCCGCCGTCAGCTGCTGGAGCGTACAGTCCGGCTGCGACAACGGAATCTCCTGCTGCGACAACGGAATCTCCCGCTGCAACCACTGAGTCACCGCCCAGTTCGTAAAGTCTGCGGCAGTTCTTTTTCTCGAGAAGTCTTCCGGACACTTCCGGGGGAAGACTTCTGTTGTACCGTCGCGGCGTGAGAGAGCATGATCTGCTCACAAAATTCTTAATTCCTGGCCGCCCCGTTCGCCGCGAGGTCGTCGTGCCGCCAGGAAGTGCTTGTTGAAACCGCGCTCTCGGGTTGGCTAGGAATATAGGCAACGACATGACGCCGGCAGATTCTTTCTCCTTTTCAAAAGACCGGCGCCTGACAAAGGCCTCAGAATACAAGCGCGTGAAAAGAGACGGCCTTGCCCGGCGCGGCAAACTGCTAATGCTCAATGTGGTGCCAGTAGAGAATTCCGGCCCATGCCGCGTAGGCGTTGTTACTTCGCGCCATGTCGGAGGAGCAGTTGTTCGCAATCGTCTTCGGCGCCGTATGCGCGAAATTGTGCGCCAACACCAGCATGAGTTGCGCGGGAGTTTTTGGATTGTGCTTGTTGCCGGACGCGATGCAACCAACGCGAGCTATCAACAGCTGGAAGATGAATGGTTGCGTCTGGCAAAACGCGCTTCTATCCTGCTTTGATGCTCAGACTGGTTCGTTTTTTTATCCGCATTTATCAGTGTACGCTCTCGCCGTTTCTTCGTCTGCTGTGCGGTCCTAATTCCGGCTGCCGATTTACGCCGACCTGTTCGGCATATTTTCTAGAAGCGGTTGAGACGCATGGCGTTTTTTGGGGAGGCTGGCTGGGATTGAAGCGCCTCGGGCGATGCCAACCGTGGGGCGGATCTGGGCATGACCCCGTCCCGGAACGGAAAAATCTTACGTCCAAAATCGAACGTTTGGGCGCGCCATTAACGATCCGAATCAAGCGCGCTGAATAGCCTGCGAGCGCGACTCACGATTTATGGATCGAACTGCCTGGATTGTCGTTGCCCTTTGCGTCATTGGGCTCGTCGTGTGGGAAATCTATCTGGCAAAACAGATGGCCCCGAGACCTGCTCCAATTGTTGGTGCGCCGGGACAAGTTTCTCCCACGGCAACTCCAGCGATTCTCGCGCCTTCGCCGTCAGCGACTCCCGTCGCGGAAGCCACGCCGAAGACCACCGGGCCGAGCTTCCCCGAAAAGATCGAAAGCTTGCGCAATTCAGATGTCGAGTTGCGCCTGACAAATCGTGGTGGCGGAATTAAAGAAGCGATTCTGCTCAAGCAAATAGCTGAAAAAGGGCGGAACGTTATTTTAAATTCGGATCAGAGCGCACCAATTGGTGCAATCATCGAGGAACCGTTCACGCCAACGCTCGAAGAGTTTACTGCATCTCCAGAATCGGATTCCGTTGTGCAATTTGAGCGCACGACGGCCGAGCAAATTATTATTCGAAAAAAGTTCTTCTTCGAAAAATCTCCAGAGAACAAAGACAACTATGTGATCGAAATGGATGTTGATCTCGAGAATCGGGGCGACAAGCCATATCAAAGCAGTGGGTATTTTGTCGCGCTCGGTTCCGCGGCCCCAATTCATCCGAAGGATTACCCTTCGTACACGCGTCTGGTCTGGTGCATTAACGGAAGAGCGAAGGGAATTGACGTCGGTTGGTTCGGGAGCAGTAGCGGTTTTCTGGGCTTGGGCCAGCGCCCTGCCCGGCCTAATTATCAAGAGAGTATCGCCGGCGCCGAATGGGTTGCGGTCAGCAATCAGTTTTTCACTACGCTAATGGCGCCGCTTACTGCCAAGGCTACGGCTGTATGGGGCGGGCGTTTCGACGTCGAACATTCGCCGGACCAAAAGCTGCTGGCCATTGATGGTGCGCTTGGGATGCCGGGATTTCAGTTGCAGCCCGGACAAACATATAACGCGCGCTTTGAAATTTACGCCGGCCCGAAGCTTTATCACCGGCTAGCCCAACTTCCGCACAATGAGGCCGAAGTGATGGACTTCGGGATGTTCAAGATCGTGTGCCAGTTTCTGCTCAACTTCATGAACCTTCTGCACAGCTGGCTGCACGACTATGGTCTCGCGATTTTGGCCCTCACCACCATCATCAAGCTCACGCTTTGGCCGATCCAAAACAAAGCCAATCGCTCTATGCGGCAGATGGCTGCGCTCTCGCCGAAAATGCAGGAGCTGCGCGAAAAATACAAAGATGACCCGACTCGGATGAATCAGGAGGTGATGAAGCTCTACAAGCAATACGGGATTAACCCGGTCGGTGGCTGTTTACCGATGATGATTCAAATCCCGATCTTCTTTGGTCTTTTCAAAATGCTTGGTCAGGCAGTGGAATTACGAAATGCGAAGTTTCTCTGGGTAAAAGACCTTTCTCAGCCGGATACTGTAGCGTATCTGCCCGTGCTGGGTTGGCCGATCAACATTATTCCGCTGTGCATGGCTGCGACGCAGATTTGGCTCATGGCCATGACTCCAAAAACGGGCGATCCCACGCAGCGGCGCATCGCCATGTTCATGCCGCTGATTTTCCTATTTATCTGCTACAATTTTGCCGCAGCTTTGGCTTTGTATTACACTGCACAGAACCTTTTCAGTATTTTGCAATTTTATCAGAACAAGCGACAACCCATGCCGACGCTCGAAAAAGTTGCCCCTCCCGGAAAACGAAAGCGATGATGCCGCCGAAAGATCTGCTCGATACGATGCTTGGTTATCTCGGCTTCGTTGTGCAAATCGAGGAAACCACCAACGAAGGTGGCAATCCGACCCTGCAGATTTACACCGAGGAAAGCCGGCGTCTCATCGGCCGTAATGGCGAGACGCTTGAGGCCATCCAGTTCTTGCTTAATCGGCTCCTGCAAGCCAAAGACAAAGACGCTGAAAAAGTCATTGTCGATTGCGAACATTATCGTTCCATGCGCGAAGATCGCATCGTGCAGCGCGTGCGCGAGTTGGCTGATCGGGTGCGCATCACGGGCCGTTCGCTTCAGCTTGAGCCGATGAATTCTTACGAACGACGCCTCGTTCACAATGCTTTCAAAGACGATCCGGAGGTCGCTACCTGGAGCCCATCCGATTCGGCGCGAATCAAGCAAATTACTCTAGTAAAGCGTCAGCCAAAAAAAGAGGCCGTACAAAAAGCGTAGGGCGCTGACATTGCGAAATAGTACGCGTCGCACGTCGCCCACAGGACGACGGCTACAGATTTCCTCGGAATCGCGCGACATCCCTCCCGCTTCCCGCGCGTAGTTCCGGTCGCCAGCGAAATTTGTGCAGGATCGGATTTGGCTTTTCTTCAACCGCGTCGGCAATGATTTCACCAAGCACCGGGGCGAACTTAAATCCGTGCCCACAGTCACCGGCAGCAATTACTAATCCCTCGCGCTCCGGGTCGCGTGCGATCCAAAAATGACCATCGTGGGTATCGCAATACATGCAGATGCGCGAGTAAACAATCGGCGCGTCCGCCAGTGCCGGAAATGTGGATGATAGAAACTCGCGCAGATTCTTTTCATCTTCAGGAGTGACAGCGCGTTCGGGAGATTCAGGCGACATCTCCCGCCCACGTCCGTGGTTCGCAATTTTCACAACACCGTCACGATTAATTGGGAAGCCGTAGTAACCGGTGGTCGTTATGTCCGCTCCGAAAACTGGAAAACGCTCGGGCGCAAATAGCTCAGGTTCTCGGGGTTTCAGGTGAAAGACCGGCTGACCGCTCGAACAGAAGAATTTTTTCGTAAAAGGCAGCAGATACGGCGTCCACGCACCCACCGTCATTACAACGGCATCACTTGCAAATCGCTGTCCATCTTCGAGCACAATTCCTTTCACGCGATCATCATCTTCATCCAATTGCGAGAACTGGGCGCCTTCGCGGAGTTCAACTCCCAGCGATTTCGCGTGACCGATCAAGGATGCAACGACGCGACCGCTTTCCGCATAGCCTGCCTCCAGTTCCAGAACCCCATCTCGATAAAGTTCCGGATTCCATGCAGGAAAACGCTCCCACGCTCGCGCCGAGTTCATGCGCTCGATCTTGTGTCCACGGCTTTCCAATATCTTGAAACTTTCGTGCTCGAAGTCGCCCAGCTTCAATTCTCGGCGGCGCGCGAACATCACGCCAACCTCGTGGTAAAGCTGGGTGCCGAATTCCCGATTCCATTCGCGCCAGCGTTTGATCGAGTGTTCA
>QHMR01000168.1 GCA_003217875.1 Verrucomicrobiota bacterium | reverse complement strand
ACCGCAGCGGGCGATGATATCGAAGATGCCAGAAGTGGCAGAGTCCATTACGATGTTTTCGAAAACTACGACATGAAGGTGCGGGTCTACGGCGATCACACGGCCATCGTGACGGGGAAGACAAAAATAAAAGGTAACGCGCAGGGTAAACCGATCGACATCGTTGTTCAGTTCACCGATACGTTTGTAAAAGAGAGCGGCCGCTGGCGTCTCGCCGCCGGTCATGTGTCGCGCTTGAAAGAATAAAGGATACTCAGTTCGAATTTTTCTCCGCTGATCCGGCGCGAAAAATCTTCCGGCTCGGTCTCCTGAACGTTGAATGCTAGCGTGATCCACCGCGTATGTACGAGCGCCGCAAGCAGCGTCTTCTCAGCCGATTTGAATTTGGCAAGCGTTCAATTCGCTCCTGAATGCATCGATGATTCTCGGAGGAATGGGTCCAGTCGCTCCAATGCCTACTAATGCCGCAAAACTTTTCGCTTCGTTTTACGCTTTGTTTTCGGGGCTGGCGTTCATCGGCATCGTATCAGTGCTGCTGGCCCCATTTGTGCATCGTATGCTGCACCGCTTTCACGCGGAGGACCGGGACTAGATGGATTTTCTGCATCGATTTGCGCAAGGCGAGCTTGGTTCTTGGAAGGATTGAGGCGTTCAGCGACGCCATCTTTCGATTGTGGTTACGCTGCTAGTGGTCGACTTAAACACCCACGTCGACGAACGTGGCAGCGACCACCTTTGATTTGCCCGGTATGAAGAAACTATTACTAAATTCATTCGTCGCAGGGGCCGCTTTGGCCGGAATGGCAGGTTGCGCCCAAATAAAAAAGCCGCCCGCACAGGCTAAGGCGGTGCCGGCCGGTTTGCGTTTCGATCAAGTCGGGCGGGTTACGCTGTACGTCGGTGAGCCGTGCGCATCGCAAATCATGTTCGATTTCCATGACGCAGGATCAACGGTCTGGCTCGCGGCACCGATGTGGAAGACGAAAACCCTTACCGAGGCGGCGAATAAGAACCAGCGCGTTCATGTCTCGGGAAAATGGCGGCGTGGCGGACAATCGAACTGTAGCTACGTTGAAGTGACAATCGCGGAGTTAATGAGATGAAATCAAAGCAGATTGAGGACACGCCGAAAAAGTTCGGCCCTGTTGCAGTTCGTGCGCTCGCAGTCGGGGCGCAATCCATAGGCGCTATTGCCGCCGGCGCGCTCGCGATTGGCGCTGTAACGCTTGGGCTGGTCGCGATTGGTCGCCTAGTAATTGGGCGCGCAAAAATCAAACGTCTCGAAATTGGCGAATTAAGAGTAACTCGTCTGCACGTGACCGAATCACTTCACACGCCGAATCAGTAGCGATAATGCTCTGATTTGAACGGACCATCGATCGAAACGCCGAGATAGTCAGCTTGTTTTCGAGACAGCTTGGTGAGTTTAACGCCGATTTTTTCCAAGTGCAGGCGCGCGACTTCTTCGTCGAGCTTCTTCGGCAATACGTAAACGCCGACTTTATGCGTGTCGCGATTCTTCCAGAGATCCAACTGCGCAAGGACCTGGTTTGAAAATGAATTCGACATCACAAAGCTCGGGTGTCCGGTGGCGCAGCCGAGATTCACGAGCCGACCCTCGGCGAGCAGGAAAATTTCGTGACCATTAGGAAACGTATACTTGTCCACTTGCGGTTTGATGTTGGTTTTCTTCACGCCTTCAGCGGTGTTAAGCGCATCGACCTGAATTTCATTATCGAAATGGCCAATGTTGGCGACAACGGCCTGATCTTTCATTCGCTGCATGTGTTCAAGTGTGATCACATCGATGTTGCCGCTGGCAGTAATGTACACATCGCCGCGGCCAAGTGTGTCTTCGATGGTGGTGACTTCGTAACCTTCCATTGCGGCTTGCAAAGCGTTTATCGGATCGATCTCAGTGATGACGACACGCGCGCCCTGGCCGCGCAAGGATTGCGCGCAGCCTTTGCCGACGTCCCCATAACCGCAAATGACGGCGACCTTTCCGGAAAGCATCACATCCAGAGCGCGGTTCAATCCATCAACCAGTGAATGTCGACAGCCATAGAGATTGTCGAATTTCGATTTAGTGACCGAATCGTTCACGTTGATCGCCGGCACGAGCAGCCGATTTTCCTGCGCCATCTTGTAAAGCCGATGCACGCCGGTTGTGGTCTCCTCCGAAACGCCACGCCAATCCTTCGCGATCTCGTGCCAGCGGTAGGGATTCTCACGATGAATCTCTAGCAGCAAATCTTTGATGACCTGTTCTTCCTTATTTGCTGATTTCGTCTTTGCCCAATCGTTTCCTTCCTCCAGCTCATATCCTTTGTGAATGAGCAACGTAGCGTCGCCGCCGTCATCGACCACAAGTTGTGGGCCTTTGCCTTCGGCGTGCGAGATCGCCCGGTAAGTGCACCACCAGTAGTCTTCGAGCGATTCCCCTTTCCACGCGAAGACCGAGATACCGCGCTTCGCGATCGCCGCGGCGGCATGATCTTGCGTCGAGAAAATGTTGCAGCTTGCCCACCGCAGAGTCGCACCAAGATCTACAAGTGTCTCGATCAACACCGCAGTCTGGATCGTCATATGCAGCGATCCCGTGATGCGAACGCCCGCCAGCGGTTTCTGCGGCGCATATTTCTCCCGGATCGCCATCAAACCCGGCATCTCTTTCTCGGCGATGGAAATCTCTTTTCTCCCAAAATCGGCAAGTGAAAGATCGGCGACTTTGTAATCCTGTTTTGTTTTCGGGTCAGTGATTATGGTGCTCATAAAATTTTTCTGACGTTTACCGTAAGGCCTGTTTTAGCGCTTCTGCCTTGTTCGTCTTTTCCCATGTAAGCGCGTCAACATCGTCAACCCGCCCGAAATGACCGTAGTTAGTTGTCTTTTGATAGATGGGGCGAAGGAGATTGAGCTGCTTAATTATCTCGGCAGGTTTGAAATTGAACACGTCCCAGATCGCGCGTTCCAATTTTTCTTCGTCCACTTTGCCGGTGCAGAATGTATCGACGCTCACGCTCACCGGCTCGGGGTGACCGATGGCGTAGGCAAACTGGACTTCACACCGCTCCGCCAAACCCGATGCAACCACATTCTTTGCGATCCAGCGGCCCATGTAGGCGGCGCTACGATCGACTTTGCTCGGGTCTTTTCCGGAAAAGGCTCCACCACCATGCCGCCCCATTCCGCCATATGTATCGCAGATGATTTTGCGACCCGTTATCCCCGCGTCGCCTTCCGGGCCACCGATCACAAATCGCCCAGTCGGGTTGATCAAGTAAGTGGTTTTCTCATCGAGCCAATGCGGCGGCATCACTTTCTTGATCAGGAGCGCAATCAGTGTCTCGCGAATTTCCTTTTGTTTCACGTCGGTAGTGTGCTGAGTGGAAACTACGATCGCCGCAGCCCGCACCGGTTTATAGCCATCATACTCGATCGACACCTGCGTTTTGGCGTCGGGACGGAGCCAAGGAATTTCGCCAGATTTTCTTAAGCGCGTTAGCTCGCGTCCGAGCTTGTGTGCGAACGAAATAGGTGCCGGCATTAGTTCCGGCGTTTCATCGCAGGCAAAACCGAACATCAAACCCTGATCGCCGGCTCCTTGCTCGTCCGTCTCCTTTCCTTCAGCCGCAATGCTATCGACGCCTTGTTTAATATCGCGCGATTGCTCGCTCACCTCACAAATCACGCGGCACGTGTCTGCGTGAAAAATGCAATCGCCGTTTACGTAGCCGATGTCGCGAATGGCGGTGCGCACGCGCTCCTCGAAATCAAACTTCGCATTGCTTGTTATCTCCCCCGCGATAACGACGAGGTTTCCTTTCGCAAGAGTCTCGCAGGCTACGCGGCTCAGGGGGTCCTGTTCGAGACAGGCATCAAGAATGCAATCGCTGATGGTGTCGCAAACTTTGTCGGGATGACCTTCGGTGACGGACTCTGAGGAAAAAATATAACGGCGGGACATGAATCAAAGAACGTTGAAGAGTTGAAGCGTTAAACCGGTCGATCACTGCCGACATGTTCAACTTTGTAACGATTTAACCATTCAACGCTGTAACGCTGTCGACAGACATATTGACCAATCATGATGCGTCGATATATCGTTGGCCACCATCATGGCGTCAACCATTAATTTGTTGCGGTTGCTGGCAGATCCTACCCGGTTGCGTTTGCTGCTTTTGCTCGAACAGGAAGAGCTTTCCGTCGCGGAGTTACAGCAAATTTTGGGTATGGGCCAATCGCGCATCTCCAGTCATCTTGCTCAGTTGAAACGCGTGGGCGTCGTGGCCGATCGGCGGGTAGGAAAGAATGTTTATTACGGTGCGAACCACCATGGGCGCAACGCGCAGCAGGAGCGCGTGGCGGAAATTACGCAGCTGCTTGCGCAGGAATTGCCGGAAACGTCGCGCGATCGCACGAGTCTCAAGCTCGTTCTGCACAAGCGTCAGGACAAAGCGCGTAAATACTTTGACGAGCTCGCCGGTAAGTTTGGCCGAAGTTATGTGCCTGGCCGGTCGTGGAAAGCGCTGGCACACACACTTATTACTTTACTCCCGCCGCTGACAGTCGCCGACCTTGGCGCAGGCGAGGGGACGCTTTCGCAATTGCTGGCCAAAAACGCCCGCAAAGTCATTGCCGTCGATAATTCGCCAAAGATGGTCGAGTTCGGCGCACAGCTGGCGAAGAAGCACGGAATCAAGAACCTCGAATATCGGCTTGGCGACATTGAAGATCCGCCGATTGCTAAAAACAGTGTCGATCTGGCGGTTTTGAGCCAGGCGCTGCATCATGCCATTCATCCGGAGCGAGCTATCGCGGAGGCCCGCCGCATTTTGAAACGCGGTGGTCGCCTGGTGATTCTTGATCTGTTGAGTCACCGGTTCGAAAAGGCCCGCGAACTGTATGCAGATCACTGGCTTGGCTTTAGCGAAGTGCAGTTGCATCAGCTCTTGGAAAAAAGCCGCTTCCGAGATATCGAAGTCAGCGTGGTTTCTCGAGAAAAGCAGAGTCCGCATTTCCAAACCCTCTTCGCGACCGGCGTAAAGTGAACGCCGGGGCTTCTTTGCCTGTCAATATTGTCGTAGTAGACTTAGTTGCGACCAACCCAAATCTGTAGCCATGACGGGCTTCTTTGACGAAGTGAAGCGGCGCAAGGTCTACCGCGTGGCGGCAGCCTATATCATCGCTGCTGGAGGCGCCATACAACTGGCCTCCGCTGCATTTCCGGCGTGGGAATTGCCAAACTGGGCGCTGCGCTCTGTCATCGTCCTGTTGCTGCTTGGCTTTCCAGTCGCGCTCATGCTTGCCTGGGCGTTCGACATCACTATGCAAGGCATCCAGGCAACCCCGGAAACCGCGGTGCGGGGAAGGCATCGCCGGCGTAACATAATCATGCTCGTCGCAACCGGCGTGATCATCTCCGCCGCCGCC
>QHMR01000167.1 GCA_003217875.1 Verrucomicrobiota bacterium | reverse complement strand
GGAGCTCATCGATACCATCAAGGATTTGAGAGACATTCTCGCCAAAGAGCAGCGCGTTTTCACTATCATCAAAAAGGAATTGCGCGAAATTCGCGACAAATACGGTTCGCCGCGCCTGACGGAAATCGTTCCTGAGGCAGCCGAAATCAATGTCGAAGACCTCATCGCGAACGAGGGCTGCATCATCAGCATCACGCATGGCGGTTTTATCAAACGCACTGCCGTTAGCGCGTTTCGTGCACAGCGACGTGGCGGCAAAGGCGTCATTGGTATGCAAACACGCGAGGGCGCGACCGAAGAAGAGGAAGGCGACTTCGTCGAGCATCTTTTCACCGCTACCACACATGATTATCTAATGTTCTTTACTGCCACGGGACGCGCTTACGTGGAAAAGGTGTACGAAATTCCCGAGATGGGACGCGCGGCCAAGGGCCGCTCGATCGCGAACATTCTCGAGCTTAAGCCCGATGAAAAAATCGCGGCAACGATTCGCGTCCAATCTAAAAAATCCGGCACGGGCCCGACTGCTGTCGATCAAACGTGGGACAAAAACCTGCACATCGTTTTCGCGACGCAATCCGGAATCGTCAAAAAATCTAATTTATCCAATTACGCGAACGTCCGTCGTGGCGGCATCATCGCAATTCAAATCGAAGAAGGCGACCGGTTGATCGATGCGAAGCTAACAAACGGGAATAATGAGATCGTCCTCATCACGAAAGACGGAATGAGCTTGCGTTTTCATGAAGAACAATTGCGGGATCAGGGTCGCAATACCGTCGGCGTCTGGGGAATTCGCCCGGAGAAAGGCGATCATATCGTTGCCATCGCGATCGTGGATCCAGACGCCATGTTGCTCGTCGCCGGTGAAAATGGAATCGGCAAACGCACGCCGTTTGATGATTACCGGCGGCAATCGCGCGGCGGCAAAGGCATCATCACGATGAGAACGGGCGAAAAAACCGGCGACGTGGTTGGCGCGCTTACAGTTCGCGAAGCAGACGAGATTATGTTGATCACGAACAAAGGCCAGATGGTGCGCACACGCGTCAAAGAGATTCGCGAGACCGGCCGCAACACAATGGGTGTGAAACTCATGGACCTCCGCAACGGCGAGAAACTACAGGCGATCGCGCCTGTTGTGAGTCAGGTAGAAGAAGAGGAAGTGCAAAGCGCGGAGCCGATCGGCGAAAAGTCGTAACTGCCACGCGGCGAATCCCGACGTGTCCAATCGGCTAACCACTGATAGGCTATGTCGTTTCGCGCGGACTTTGTGAAGGCGCGGCAGCCGTGAAAGCGAACTTGCGCTTCCGAATCAGCATCAAATTGCGAATGTAAATAAGCGAGTTTGGCAGGTAAGCGAGGATTCCGACAGGATCGCGTCGGAAGACAAAATACAGGCACATAAGTGCGCTTCCGGCGATGCTCCAGTACCAGAATGAGACTGGAATAATACTTTGTCCCTGTCGCTCTGAGGCAAGCCATTGGACAAGGAAACGCATCGAGAAAAGAGCGTTCCCAATAAAGCCGAGGACCATAATATAACTCCAATCCAAACCAAGGAATCGGTATTCCTTTCCGATCCACGTGATAGCAATAAGTGTAAGTGTGTTCATAGGCTGGTAACTGATTCGGCAATTTCGTATTGGATGCGTCTCGATTTCATCCAGCGCACAGCGAGCAAGTCGCGGAATGATTTGAATAAACGGTTCCAGACACCGTAATGACTGGTGCCCGAAAAGCGCGGGTTTGTCGAGACCGGGACTTCGATCACGCAGAATCCCTCCATCTTGATTAAAGTCGGAAGGAAACGATGCGCGCCGTTGAAAAATTTCACGTGCGCGATGCATTCGCGTTTGAACACGCGATAGGTGCAGCCGGCATCGCTGATGTTCTCACCGGAGAGCTGATTGCGCACCCAATTAGCAACGCGCGATGAGGCAATCCGAATCCAATTATCGCCTTTACCTCGCGTTGCGGCGCGCGTCCCGCAAACGCAATCCGCACCCTTAAGCGCCTTGAGCATCGCCGGCAGATCCTTTGGATCATTTTGCAGATCGGCATCCAACGTGGCGATGTGTCGACCACGGGACATTTGCATGCCAGTCCAGCTCGCAGCCGACTCGCCGCAGTTAAATTTGAAACGCTGGATGCACAGCCGCGGATCGCTTGTAGTAAGCTGTTTCAAGATGCTCCAGGAATTGTCTGTGCTGCAATCGTCGGTGATCACAATTTCATAGTCGAATGCAAGCGGATCCAGCGTGGCGTGAATTGCCGATAATAGTGGCTGTAGGTTTTTCTCCTCATTGTGACACGGAATAACCAGGCTTAGTTCCGGCACATTCATTGCATCGCAAAAAACTCGACAATCGCGTCAGAAACATAATCGACATCTTCAAGCGGTAATTCGCCGTAGATCGGTAGCGAAAGAATTTCTTTCACCGCTGCTTCGGTGTTCGGCAATCTCGGCAGATCGCCGTAGATTTTCGTGATGGCCGGCTGCTGGTGATTCGCGACAGGATAGTGAATGCCGGTGCCGATTCCTTTGCTTTGTAGATGCCTCACCAGTTCATCGCGACGTTCGGTTTGGATCACGTACATGTGATAAACCGCGTAGGCCCATTTCTTCTCCGGAGGGGTCTTCACGATGCCACAGAGACGTTCCGCGTAACGAGCAGCAACGCGTCGCCGATGCTCATTTAGATTGTCGATAGTGATCCAATTCCCCGTTCGGGCTGACTCCAACGCAGCCTCAACTACGCGAACGGCGTGGAACCCCGCCCATCCATCAACTGGCCGCGACCTTCGCTTCTCGATCGCATCGATGAAAGCCGCCAGTTCGGCGCGAAGGGGTTCTTCCGGTGGAAACTCCAGTTGGTGCACCGCGCCTTCCTCCGCTTTTATTTCTTCGCCATCGGCCACATGCTGATTCGCAAACGTCCTTATCTTGTATTGTGACACATTGTAATCGCACACCGCCGACGAACGCGTCTCCATAATGGTGACTTCGCGGAATTTGCCGGGCGTATGGTAACCGGCCTCGATCGTCGCGAGTATCGGGGAACCGTTGCCTTGGTAATATTCCAAAACAATCAGCGATTCGTCATCCATTCCGCGGCCGAAAAAATCACCTAACACTGCATGAACACGTCGTGGCGGAACACCGCGAAGAAAATTGAAGAGATCGATAAAATGAATGCTGTCCGCGAAGGTGACGCCGGTATCCTGTCGCGGACGCTTGAACCCGCTGAATCTCGCCTGCAACATCTTGAGCCGGCCAAACTGGTGCTCGACAATCGCATCGCGCATCCATAGCGATGCGGGATCGAATCGAAAAATATGCCCGACCTGCAGAATCTGTCCGCCCTTCTCCGCGAGCTCCGTCAGCTTCTTTGCCTCGCTAGAAGCCAACGTGATCGGTTTCTCCACGAACACATCTTTTCCCATCTCGAGCAATTCGCTGCAGGTTTCGAAGTGCGCCGGCGCTGGCGTCACGACAACCGCAGCATCAACTTTTGAAAAAAGTGAGCGCGCATCCGTGCTACGGTGACTCTGCGGAATATCTACCGAATTGAGGCGTTGCTCGTGATGATCGGCAATGAAAAGTTCGACGGGCATTGACTTGAGCACGCGCAGATGATTGATACCCCAGCGCCCGACGCCAATGAGAAGAATCCGTTTCATCCGTCCTTCACTGCAAAGCTAAAACACCAGAACGATCGATTATGACCGCGCCTTGATTTGCGCAATTAACGTATCGGCGATGGTGGCCGGCGTGTCCGCGATGGCGATTCCCGCGGCCTTCAGCGCTTCGATCTTTCCCGCTGCAGTGCCCTTGCCTCCGGAAATAATTGCGCCTGCATGACCCATTCGGCGTCCCGGTGGCGCAGTTATTCCGGCGATGAAGGCCGCTATCGGTTTTTTACAATGCCTTTTGATCCACGTGGCGGCTTCCTCTTCGGCCGAGCCACCAATTTCGCCGATCAAAATCATCGCCACTGTGCCGGCATCTTCGTTAAAGAGTTTCACGCAATCGAGATGCGACAAGCCGTGAATCGGATCGCCGCCTATACCGATGCAGGTTGATTGCCCGTAGCCGCGTGAAGTCAATTGCCAGACCGCTTCGTATGTAAGCGTGCCAGATCGCGAGATTACCCCAATGTTGCCGGGTTTGTGGATGTAACCAGGCATGATCCCGATCTTGCACGCGCCGGGAGTAATGATTCCCGGACAATTCGGACCAATTAGCCGCGACGGCTTTCCGTGCATGAGCGCCTTTACGCGCATCATGTCCATCACCGGAATCCCTTCTGTAATGCAAACCACCAACTCCACGCCCGCATCGACTGCTTCAAGGATAGAATCCGCAGCCGCGGGAGGAGGCACAAAAACCATTGAAGCATTGCAACCAGTTTCCCGTCGCGCTTCCCACACCGTATCGAACACGGGCACCTTCTCATCAAACAGTTGGCCGCCCTTCCCGGGAGTTACTCCTGCGACCACACTCGTGCCGTAGTCCATGCACTGCCGTGTATGAAACGCGCCAACGCTGCCCGTGATTCCCTGCACAACGAGACGCGTGTTCGTATCGACGAGCACCGACATATCTCAGGAAAGGAGGAACGCAGGAACAAGCAGAAAATTAATTTCCTGCTTTCCTGCGTTCTTTAGACACTTTTCCCGATTGCTCATTTCGGTTTGCGTTTGTGAATGACCAACTTGTTCCCGTCCGGGTCACGGAATTGCGCCATCCAACAAACTGGCGTCTCAGTTTTTTCGATATCAAAGGTGACGCCGCGATCTTTGAGCT
>QHMR01000166.1 GCA_003217875.1 Verrucomicrobiota bacterium | reverse complement strand
AGTCGTCCGTGGCTGGCGCCTGGGGTTGCTTCGCCAATTGATGCGGCTCGCTGCCCTTGTCGCCGCATATGCGGCTGCGTTTTTCGGCGGCAGGTTTCTTGTTCCGATCACGCGTTCATTTTTGAAAATGCCTGATTTCGTTCTGTCGGCGCTCGGGGGCGCGACGCTGGCATTCGTTGTGTACGCTGTGGTCAGCAGCATGGGAGCAATTTTGTTTAAACGAACCGGCGAACAAGATTCCAGAGTCGTCCAGCTGATCTACGGATTTACGGGGGCAATTGTCGGATTGTTCTTCGGTTTCTTTGCTCTCTGGCTGATTGTTGTGAGCGTGCGCGTTGTCGGCGCCGTGGCGGACGCGCAGATTCGCAGCCGATCAGCTACCGTGCACGCCAGTCCGGACGCCGCATCACATGCGCTGGAGGTACGACGACGCTTTCTCGGGGATGGAAATGAGCAATCTGCAGGATTTGCCGCGTCGCTGTCGCGGCTAAAGGATTCACTAGAGCTCGGCGCGTTGGGAAATGCCGTCAAACAGACGGACCCGGTTTCTCAAAAAACGTACGACACACTAACGAAAGCGGTTGCGGTATTTTCCAGTCCGGAACACGCCCGGAAATTTCTGTCCTTTTCAGGAGCGCGCGAGCTGAGCGAGCATCCGAAAATTATTGCGTTACGAGACGATCCGGAAATTTCCGAAATGATCGCGCAGAAACGATTTCTCGATCTCCTTCGGCATCAGCGGATCATCGACGCGGCAAATGATCCGGCGCTCGCGGAGCGCATCAAAAAGTTCGATCTTCAACGCGCGCTCGATTACGCGACGAGCAGCGGTAACCACGAATAGACACGAATGGACACTAACTCTAAGAGGCGCAGCGGTGCATAGTTTTCTTTATTCGTGTCGATTCGTGTTCATTCGTGGTTAATTCCTGCGCGGCTATGAAATACATCGCCACGGTCGGGCTCGAAGTGCACGTTCAGCTCAAGACGCGCTCGAAGATGTTTTGCGCCTGTCCAGTCGAGTTTGGAGCGCAACCAAATACGCACACGTGTCCGATCTGCCTCGGTCTGCCGGGCGCACTGCCGGTAATGAACCATGAGGCGCTGCGCCTGACAGTGCTCACCGGCCTCATGCTGGGATGCGACATCGCCCCAATCTCCAAGTTCGACCGAAAAAATTATTTCTATCCGGACATGCCCAAAAACTATCAGATTTCTCAATACGACATGCCGCTCTGCACGAATGGTAGCGTGCCGTTACATGATTTGGCCTATCCGAAAGATGCGCAGAAAAATATCGCAGTTCGCGATAAAGAAGTGCGTCTCGTGCGGATTCATCTTGAAGAAGACGTCGCGAAAAGTTTCCACTTCGAGAAGAGCACAGGGATTGATTTCAATCGCGCCGGCACGCCCTTGATGGAGATCGTGACACAGCCGGAGATTAATTCGCCTCAGGAGGCGTTCGCGTTTCTTACAGCGCTGAAACAAATCCTGATCTACGGCGATGTGAGCGACGCCGATATGGAGAAGGGACAACTCCGCTGCGATTGCAACGTGTCCGTGCGGTCTGAAAAGCAAGCAGAACTCGGAGCGAAAATTGAGATCAAGAACATGAACTCGATCAGCGGTGTGCGGCGCGCCATTACTTACGAAATTCAACGTCAAATCAATGCGTTGGAGAGCGGCGAACAACTCGAGCAGGAGACGCGTGGCTGGGACGACGTCGCTGGCGAAACCTTTCTCATGCGCACAAAAGAGTTCGCACACGACTATCGGTATTTTCCAGATCCCGATCTTGTGTCGGTAAAAACTGAACTCCTGGTGGCCGATGTGCGAGAGCGCGTGCCGGAGTTACCCAAAGCGAAACGGTCACGTTTCGTCGACCAATATCAAGTGAGTCCGTACGATGCTGGCGTTCTGGCGAACGATCTTGAATTAGCGAGATATTTTGAAGCAGCCGCTAAGGGCGCAAGAAGACCGAAAAGCATCGCAAACTGGATTCTGAACGATTTACAGAACGCCCTTAGCGCCGCTGGTAAGACGATACAGGATTGTCCGATTCCACCGGAGGCACTGGATGAGCTGGTTAATCTCATCGACAGCGGGAAAATCAGCGGCAAACAAGGCAAGGAAGTTTTCGCGGAGATGTTTGGGAGCGGCAAACGCGCACTCGCGATTGTAAAAGAAAAGGGGATCGAGCAACTGAGCGATTTGGGCGCGATTGAAGCGATCTGTGACGAAGTGATTGCGGCCAATCCAAAGCCGGTCGCAGATTTTAAGGCAGGAAACGTTGCGTCGCTGAATTTTCTAAAAGGCCAGGTGATGAAATTGTCGAAAGGCAAAGCCAATCCGCAGTTGGCTGATGAAATTTTGCAAAACAAGCTGAAAGGGTAGGGACGCCGCAGTGCGGCGTCGGAGTTGTAGGGCGTTTCTGTGAAACGCCTTTTTTTGTCGGCGTCTGACACAGACGCCCTACAGTTATTGCCATGCGCATTTTGATCGCCCCCGATAAGTTCAAAGGCGTCCTCACCGCGCGCGAGGCTGCTGAAAACATCGCGCAAGGTCTGCGCGATGCGCTGCCGGATGCAAAGATCGAAATGGTGCCGATGGCAGACGGTGGTGAGGGGACCGCGGAAGTGATTTGCAACGCTCACGGCGGCTCCTGGTTGCAGTGCAAAGCACACGACCCGCTCGGGCGGGAGATCGATGCGCGTTATGGCTGGATCTCAGACAACAAACTAGCCGTCATGGAGATGAGCGAAGCCGCCGGTATGCGGCGGCTACCCGAAAGCGAACGAGATCCGGTTCGCGCAAATACATTTGGCGTAGGCGAAATGATTTTAGATGCCTCGGACCGCGGCGCGAAAGAAATCATCATTGGGCTTGGCGGCAGCGCGACAAACGACGGCGGCTTTGGCATGGCCCGCGCTTTGGGTTTTCGATTCTTGGCAGGTACAAAAGAATTGACCGAAACCGTGAGCGAGTTGGTAAAACTTACAGAGATTCTTTTACCCGAGCGAAGTGTGGGGGCGCTTGTGCCAAGCGCCCAACCGCGAAACAGACGGCTGACACAGCCGCCTCTACAACCGGAGGCGCCAAAAATTAACGCGGCGGTGGATGTACGGAACCCGTTGTTCGGCAAAAACGGAGCAACCCATGTATTTGGTCCGCAGAAAGGCGCGACCGAAGATGAGCTCGACATTTTGGAACGCGCCCTCACCAGGCTCGCTGAGGTTATTGCCGAAGAATTCGGTTTTGATTATCGCGACCAACCCGGCGCCGGCGCGGCGGGTGGACTGGGATTTGGCCTGATGAGTTTTTGCAGCGCAAAAATTCGGTCGGGTTTTGATGTGGTCGCAGAAGCGGTCGGGCTCGAATCAAAAATGAAAGATGCCGATCTTGTGATTACAGGCGAGGGAAGTTTGGATCGGCAGACGCTCGAAGGAAAAACGCCGGCCGGCGTCGCGCGGCTGGCGCGAAGGCTCGGCAAGCCTGTCTTCGCAGTTGTCGGACGCGCAATTAACGATCGAGAAGTTCGCGAGGTTTTCGACGCAGTTTATGAGAACACGCGGCCGGGAATGAGTCAGGAGGAAAACATGAAACGCGCAGCGGAATTACTACGCGAGAACGCGCGCGAGTTGGCTAAAAGCTTATGACGCGCAAGTCTCAGGGGGATTTCTTCGCGCTCCGCGGATCGTCGGCTCCGCTTTCGAACCAGGCCGTGTGCTTCATCCCCGCAGGCCAAAAGCCGTACGTGCCGGCGGACAGAGTTTTTGCTGCGCTGCGATCCAGATTTTCACCCATCGCCAGGAACATTGTTCCGGAAATCACCGTAACGCGTTCTGTTTTCGGGTGAGTGTGAGGTGGGATGTGATAATCGGCAGGCGTTTGGAGTCGCATCACAAACGGTCCATCTTTTATGGGATCACCTTCCAGCACGGCCATCTTCGCGCCAGCTGGCAATGACGGTGGTCCGGGTTTCCATTCGATTGTCTCCGGCGCGTAGAATCCCATTTCTGAGGAGTGTGCGGGTTGCGCGGGTAATCGCGGCAGAGGCAGTGTGACAATCAAAGTCGCAATTAGTGCCGGAGTGATAAAAGTTTTCATGTACAACTCTTCGTCGCCACTTTTTTGGGATGCAAGCCTGGAATAACCAAGTTGCGGCATCGGGCCCAGTGATTCGAACTTGAAAGCAACGAACGCATTGCTTCTACTTTGAGCCTTCACAGGTCGCGAGGGATGGCGACAAACAATCTGAAAGGATCACTTATAAAATTCGGCTTCTACTTTCGTCGGCTACGTCGGACCGCGCTTGGAACGATTGTTCTCGGATCATGCGTCGCCTTTGCTTATGCCGAAACCGACGTTCACATCGAAAGTGTCACTACCAGCCCGCGCGGGACTTTTCGCATCGAGCAAGAGAGAAAATGGGATTCTGGCATGCAGGTGGGGACAATTACAGCCTGGATCATTCCCGCTGCAGATTCCGGCCAGCGCGTGCGGCTGGATGAGCCGTTTGATGACACGAAGGGCCGGCATTTCTTCATTTCTCCGGACGAACAGTCGATTTGCGCAACGGTGCATCAACATAGTCAGCTGCAAAGCTTGATGCTCTACCGGCGCGAGAATGGTCTTCAATTCAAGCTGGTGACAACGGAAGACGAAGAGGGCGGTGACGGCCATCATCTGTGGGACTTCGACAAGAATGATCGCTTTGGGCCAAAAGCCGACCTCGAAGCGAACGAGACGGGGAGAGTGTACAACTACTTCGTCGCGTGGAGTTCAGACTCGGCGCGCCTTCTCGTAGAAAGGCGCAGTCAACTGGAGGCTAAAAAGGATGGCGAACATGCATGGCGCCGCCATTACTTCTACTTCAACCTTCGTCGGGCCAAGCTCGAACATACGCAATACCTTCGCGCGCTAAACCGCGCAGTCCGGAATTATGATGCAGCCCGCAAAGAATATGTTGTGCCGGCTTTTGCCGAGCCTCTCGATGCATTGCCGCTGGAAAAGGAACTTCGCGACCGATACGAAGCCGCCGAGGGACGGCTCAACAAGGCTTACCCGGCATTCCTGGAGCGAGCCGAGGATGAGAAGGAGAAGCAGGACCGTCGAGACTACCAGCGGCTCTGGCTCAAGGCGCGCGAATCTGGCGCCGAGACTTTTGCGGCCATGGGATCGAAAGCAGAACGCTCGCGTGAAAAGCTGCTATATCTCGCCGATGCCACCGAGAACCGGGCGCATGAGTTGGAGGAGTATCTTGAAGAGCGTGCGCGCTGGGACGAGGAGAACAAAAAGCAGGCCACGAAAGCCAATGAAGCTGCGAAGGGACTGGCCGCGGCGGACGAGAACAGGATGAATGGCGCAAAGCCGCTGTACAAATCTCCGATGATTCGCAACGAGCGGAGTTGATCAACATCCGCGCGGAGGCTGGAGTGGTCTCGCCAAACGGAGGCGCCCATCCACGGCCTTGATATTTGGATCCCCGCGCCGGAAGCCGCGGTGTCCAAAAGGCAGTTCAGAAAGCAAGCCCGATGGGAGTAAGCGCGGAACGAGAATTATTCGAGCGTGTCACAACGCAATAGCGTGGCGCCGAAAGCTACGCTTCTAGTAGAACTCGCGGAACTGCTTCGCTGTTTCGACGTAGCTCCACGCCCAGCGCGCGATGTCCTTCTGCTCCTCAAGCGTAAGTTGCCGGCGAATCTTCGCCGGCGATCCGAGCACGAGTGAGCCCGGCGGGATTTTCATACCCATTGTGACGAGCGCGTTTGCCCCGATGATGCAGCGCGCGCCGACTTCCACATCGTCAAGAACGATCGCATCCATCCCGACAAGCACCTCATCATCAATCTTGCACGCGTGCACAATCGCGCTGTGGCCGACAGTGACCAGTTCGCCTACCATCGTCGGGTAGTTAGTATCGAGATGAATCACGGCATTGTCCTGCACGTTCGAGCGCGGCCCGATAATGATGCGATTGATGTCCCCACGGAGCACTGCTCCGTACCAGACGCTCGATTCCTCCTCCAGTGTCACGTCTCCAATCACAGTCGCGCCCGGGACGATCCATGCGCTGGAGTGAATCGTCGGACCTTTTTTCAGGCGCGCTGCGATGCCAGCGTGTCCAGTAGGCAACGAATCCGGTTCAATGTGCATTGAGCCAGAACCTGCAATATCGGACCATCAGTGTCCAAATCGAATGCACTGGAGGTTGAACGCGGGTCACACGGCTGCTTAACCGGTAAAATTACAAAATTGTAATAAAAAGCTTGCCCCGCCGAGACCAATGCTTTCTCATCGCGCCATGTTTTCGAAAACGACTCTTGCTCTGGGAACGGCGCTGACTGCAATGGCGCTCTGGTCATTCATTGATTGCAGCTTCGCTCAAGACGCGGTTGCGGTTCCGTTTACGGCGACAGAAAGCGACGACATCGATGAGGACGGCGACAAGGATAACAAATCCCGTCGCCGCTCGCAGAAAAACGCGGGCAGGCTAGACACAGGCAACTCAGCGTTGGCGAATGGAAATGAAAATCTCTCGCTCGGCATCACCAACATTGCTGATACCGCCGAAGTGGAAGCCGTTGTTGTGAGAGGCAGCTTCGACATTTATCCGGTCGAGTACCCTGCGTTGCCACCAGTTGAAGGCACGCGAATCAATGCCGGCAAGAAAACGTCGTTCGTGAAACCAGAAGAGTTCCCTACTTTCGCGGGAAACGACTATCGCGAAGTGATGGCCACAACACCTGGCATCATCGTCAGCGAAGAGCCCAGCTCGCCGATTATCAACTTTGGCTACCGCGGACTGAATTCACAGCGCAGTGAGTTCATGCAGGTGCTCAAGGACGGCGTGTCGATCAAGAACGAGCAGTTCGGCTTTCCTGAAACTCATTACACGCCAATTCTGGATGCGGTGGAACGGATTGAACTCATTCGCGCCGGCGCGGCTTTGCAGTTCGGTCCCCAGCCAGGCGGGGCTCTCAATTTCGTCATGAAAATGCCGCGGTCCGACGCCCCGTTTCATTTCACAACCAGGAATGTGTTTGGCAGCTACGAATATTACCGAAATTACACCGAGGCGGACGGCACACTTGGTCCGCTGGGCTATTATTTCTATTACGATCACCGCGAACAGGACGGATTTCGTGAGGCCAATAGCGATTATGATCTTAACGGCGGCAGCGCGCGGCTTGTGTGGAATGTAACCAACGACAGCCGATTCGTCCTGACGCTCGATGCATACGACGAGGAACATGGCGAACCGGGAGGTCTGCGTCGGCGAGAGGCAGTAAATCCGCCCAACTCTGTTTTCGTTGAAGACGATCGCACTGCGAGCACGCGCTTTTTCGATCGATTCCGGCTCGAGCGTTATTACGCCACGCTTGAGTATCAGAAGTTCTTCTCCGAGAGAACGCAGCTCGACATCAAGGCATTTGGCGGATACCTGACGCGCTGGAGCAAGCGTCAGCGTGGCGGAGCTTTCGGCACGCTGCCCAGCGGACCAGATGCGAATACGAACGCAATTCAGTTAAGGTCTGATTACACAGAGGGTCTCGATGCGCGGGTGCGTCACGACTACAATCTGTTCAACGACGTCTCAACTATTGCCGGCGGTATTTATTTTTATCATGCGTTGCAGGATCGTCGCGATGAACGCGGTCAAACGCCGGACGCAGAGCATGGCACGCTTCGTAATCTGAACACCGGTGAAACGTGGGACGGTGCTATCTTTGCCGAGAATCGCTTCCATTTTGGGCGTCTCTCCATCGTTCCCGGAATGCGCTTGGAATTCCTCCAGCAAAGTGTCGATGAAGAAGTAAACGTCTCGAATCCCTTGCATTCACAGTCCGACTTTTCTTTTGTGCCGCTGTTTGGACTGGGCGTGGGTTATGTGCTGATGGAAGGCCAGCAAATCGTCGCCCCGCCTCCGATCGCAGGAGAAAAAGGCGCAGTAACTAAAAACCCACCCGCTCCGATCGTCACGGCCGGCGGCCCGCCGCGTGTGGAACTTTACGGCACCGTGTCCCAAGCTTACCGGCCCCGGACCTACGGCGAACTGGTTCCCACCGGCGCAAGCAGTGTGGTGAATGGCGACCTGAAAGAAGGCGATTCGCTTCAGTTTGAATACGGCGTTCGCGGAAAACCTTTCCCGTATCTGAACTTCGACGTCGGCGGTTTCTATTTCACTTTCGACGACCAAGTCGGTGAGATCATTTTGCCTGATGGGTTTACTTCCACCGGAAACATCGGCGATGCGCGTTATATCGGGTTTGAAGCTGCTAGCGAGTTGGACGTTCTCTCTTTAATCAATGGCGGCGTGCCCAGCCCGTACGGCAATCTCACGCTCTACGGCAACGTCACATTACTGGACGCCGAATTCACCTCCGGCCCAAATCGCGGCAACACGCCTGCGTACGCTCCGGATTATCAGGTGAAAACCGGGGCGATCTATCGCTACAAGGACATCATCAAGCTCGCGCTGCTCGGCACGGTTGTTGATGATGAATTTGGCGACGACGGTGATTCGTTTGAAGGCTTCATTCCCGCGTACAACGTTTGGGACCTCACCGCCGAAGTGAAATTCTGGAACGGACGAGCTGGCGCCTTCGTCGGTATCAGAAACATCTTTGACGAGGATTACTGGGGCGAAGTTCGCGAGGAAGGCATCATGCCCGCGCTGCCGCGGAACTACTACGCCGGGTTCGAATTCTTCTTCTAACGACTGTTAGAAGCTGTAGCGGCGTTCCATGACCGCCGATGAGTCGCG
>QHMR01000165.1 GCA_003217875.1 Verrucomicrobiota bacterium | reverse complement strand
AGGGCGGGACTCCAGGATTGCCTGGTAAACTTGTGTTTCCAACGCGTTGGCGTAATCGGCTCCCAGCCGGAGTGGAGCTAGAAGCGCCGAAGCACGCGGTAGGTCGCCCTCGGCCTGTGCAATTCGCGCCTTTAACACAACAGTATCTATGTCGTCGGGTGTGATATTGAGAATCTGCTCAAGCTTGGTTAGCGCTTCTGGGAAACGCCGAAGGCAGACGTAGGAACGCGCGTGTTGAGATAGCAGGCTAACATTGCGCGGGTCGAGTTTCTCGGCTTCGTTGAAGTACGCCTCGCTCTTGTCCCAATTGCCTCGCCTCCGTTCGACATAGGCCAGAGCCTGAGGAATCCGACTGTTATTCGGTATGAGGCGATATGCTTGCTCGAAATAAGTCACCGCAGTGTCGTAGTCCTTCAAGCAGGCGTAGTGATAAAAACCCTGAGCCAAGAGAGCCTCGCCAAGATTGGGCTGTAGAGTAAGAGCTGTTTCGGCCGCCTTCCGCGCTTCATTGCGGAGAGCGACGGTCGGTTGAAGACTCTGTGTGAGATAGCCACTCGCATCGACGTAAGAGAGCAGCGACCAACCAAGGGCGAACTTCGGATCCAACCGCACTGCTTCTTTCAGGTATTTCTGCGCGCCAAAGGAGTTCGCGGGTGTGAATCCAGTCTTTAATGTGTAAGCAAGGCCGCGCAGGTAGGCATCGTAGGCCTGAGGATTGTCAGTCGGTTTGGCGGCAATGATTTCTTTTTCCTGTCCCGTGAGTTTGGCTCGTAATTGATCGGCGATGGTTTTGGCCACTTCACTTTCGACCGAAAAAATGTCGGTCAGCTTGCGATCAAACGTATCCGACCAAAGGTGCGAATCATTCGCCGCCCTAATCAGCTGCACGTTCACCCGGACGGCGTCGGCGCTCTTCTGCACACTTCCTTCCAGAACGTGAGCAACGCCGAGTTGCTTTGCGATCTCGCGTAGGTTTTCCGGGGCGCTTTTATAGTGCTGTGTCGAAGTGCGCGAGATCACCTTCAGATCGGCGATCTTAGATAATCGTGTCAGGATTTCGTCCTGTATTCCCTCGACAAAATAAGCATTCTCCTTATCGCTGCTTAGATTTCCGAAGGGCAGTACTGCGATCGAGCGTTCCATCGGGGTGAAGGGCCGCGTGTGTTGGTACAACCAGGCCCCAAGCGCAACCGCTACGATTGCCAACGCCAATGCAGCGCCCGCCAGCGCAAATCTCTTGCGTCGCGAGCGCGCTTGAGGATTGAATCGTTCGTAGCAGCGGTGGACAGCAGAAAGTAAATCGCGTGCCGTTTGCGGTCTGTCCTTCGGGTCGGGCGCCAGCATCGATTTGAGCAGCGCAACAACCTGCCCCCGCAGATGCAAGCCCTTCAATTGTTCCAAGGGTAACTCGCTGGTTTGTCTCACGCGGATTTCTTCCATCGTACGCCCGACAAAAGGCGTGCGACCGGTAAGCAGGTACCAAAGCGTCACGCCGAGCGAGTAAATGTCGGAACGTGTATCAATCCGCGATTGCCCAGCGCTGGCGAACTGTTCTGGACTGGCAAAAGCCGGTGTGCCGATGAAGCCGGCTTGGGTTTGCTCGGCAAAAGGGTCTGCCTGAGGTCCCATTACTTTCGCCACTCCATAATCAATCAGCTTTACCGTGAGCGTACCGCTCGCATCTGATTCGAGCATGAGGTTGGATGGTTTGATGTCGCGATGCACCACACCGCACACTTCCGCGGCAGCCAATGCGAGCGTGGCTTGCTCGATTATTTTCAAAGCAACAGCGAGGGGCAGTGGCCCATCACGGCGCACACGGTCTTCCAACGTTTCGCCCTCGACCAGTTCCATGGCATAGAAACATTCGCCGTCTTGCTCGCCGTAATAAGTGACCCGAGCAACATTTGGATGATGAATGTTTGCAGCCGCGCGCGCTTCGCGCAGAAACCGGGTTCGCGCGCCGGGATTCTGCGCCACACTTCGATCGATGACTTTGAGGGCAACAGCCGAGTTCAACACTGTGTCGCGAGCGCGGTAAGTTACGGCCATCGCTCCCGCACCCAGCTCGACTGGAAAACCATCCGCACCGATCTCCGCTTCGAAGTGGGCGTACCTCAACGGTCCGGGCGTCAGTCGGCCGCGCGGCGCTGGTCTTTCAGCCTGTTCGCCGTCTGCCAGAAAACCGAGGCTAACGAGACAGCGCAGGCACTCCCCGGTTGGACCACATTGCGTCAGCGCTCGTCCACAAGTCCCGCACGTCCCCGCTGTTCGAGGCTCCGTGTTTACCGTTCCGGGACCACTGCCGTTGTCATCCATACGTAAAACTCAATTCACGCCATCAGTATTTGGTAGAGGTGGTGCAGCTCCGCATCGACGTCTGCCGGATCAGAGACTGTACTGGCGACTTCCGTTCTCAACGATTCACGGTAACGCTGGCGTAGGCGCGAAAGCCAGGTGCGCAGCGTCGCGATTGGCACTCCCAGGCGAGTTGCGGCTTCCTCCTGATTTAACGGCGTGACGCTTCCACCCGCAACGAACGGTCTTAATTCTTCGAGCCACTCAGCTTTGCCTTCCGCCACAAATAGGTTTTGCAAATTCTGCCAGGCTCGCGAAACAATGTTCGACGCCCAGATAAGGTCGTAGCAACGGGCATCGCTGAGATGAGAAGTCGCCAACATCGCTGCCTCGGCTTCTGGCAGATGCTCCTCAATCGAGAGAATCTGACGGCCACCGCCTCTCTTCAGTGCTCGGGCGCGGTCATACTCGTTGTACAAAAAATTCTGCAGAGATCCCAATAGAAACGTGCGCAGCCGACCTTTTTGCTGATCTGCGCTGGTCAACGTGTTTTGCTCAAGCAGACGCGCGAAGAAACTTTGGACGAGATCCTGTGCGTCAGCGGATGAAAAGCCGCGGTGACGAAGAAAACTGTAAAGCGGCGGCCAATAGGCTTCGCAAAAACCGGAGAGAGCCTGCCTGGCCGATTCCTCTGAGTCCGGCTCCCGAGCACGCAACACAACGGTCCAATGCGTCGTTTGAAACGAAGCACCGCCCTCCTGCAGCGTTCCCGGAATTGCCTTCGTGGCCGCAAAGCGTCGCGCAACGAACGTGATTATGCGAGAAGAAAATCGCGCGAACTGGCGCGTTCGCTGCAAACGTCAATGCTGAGGACAGCGCACTCTACAGCACGTGGGGCGACGCCCAGATCCTCTTTCCCGCCGTGATCGCTGCTGCCTTTGGTCAGTATTGGGCGAGAAGTTGATTCTCGCCGCTGTCGGTCTGCACGGACAACGAAATCTCGGATGCGCGCGGACTCCCCGGGTTCAGCCCGCCAGCTCCACGCTCGCCCTGCTCTCCCGCAATGACGCCCATGGTCAAGACGGCAAACGCTACTGCTACCGCACCCGCTACTGTAGTCTCAATGGATAATTTCATCTGGCAATTCAGTTGTTGATGAGAACGACGGTTGATTCTGCGATCATGCGTTTCTGGGGGAAGCTTTCAGAAGGAGATCCCTCCATCCGCCGCCGAAATTGAAAGAGGCCATGCTGTATACCAGAAACGGGTCGTGGTTGCGCGTGGCCGTCCTGACGACTGACCGCCAAATGTAGCGAAGCCAATCAAACGTTGTGACGCAGTGTTTTTTCATATTCGTTCAAATGGATGAGGCCAGCCGGCTGGTCTCGGCGATGTCGGCGTTACGGCAGCTTGAGAAGACGCGAATAAAGGAAGCTCGCAGTTTCCCGGAAAGACGCCCGGCGCGCCGTGTCCAATAATCGAGCAGGCCTAACGAGGCATCGGCGAGCAGTTCGGTGCGGACAACTTCTGGGCAGAGCTCCAACAAGTTACAAACATTCACGAAGGAGTACGGCCAGGACCAATCATCCGCCGTAATCCAAGTGTAGGCATCCAGATACAGTTCCCGCTTGGTGCCCGTAGTCGCGGCACGGAACCGGCGCAAATCGTGGGCCGCCTGTTTTAGCACGCCGGCCGCCAGACCTTTCTCAGCCGCCTCCGCCGGCGGTTCGGGTGGAGCAGTAAAAAAATGTGCGCTGCGAGCGTTCTCCGATGCCGTATTTAAGAATGCATCCAGCTGGTCGGGCGATAGCCGTGACGCCGGTTGTTCTCCCCCGGAATTCGTCGAAAACGGGACGAATTGATAGGTGAACTGAGGCGCCTCACTAATACGATCGTTGGCTGCGATATTCATGTCGATTGTTGGTTGCTTCTCCTTTTCTAAAGATTTTGAAGGCCGACATTTCAAAAAAATTAAAATTTT
>QHMR01000164.1 GCA_003217875.1 Verrucomicrobiota bacterium | reverse complement strand
TTACAAGGTGATGCTTGAATCCAGCATCGTAGCTCTTGCGAATATCGTCTTCCATCCCAAAACCGGTGAGAGCGATTCCGAAAAGCGGTTGTTTGGACTTGAGCTTCTGCATCAGATCGATTCCGCTGCCATCTGGCAAAGCCAGGTCACTAATCAGCACATCAAACTGTTCCTTTGCGCTTAGATTAACAGCAGATTGAAAGTCCAGCGCTGATTGCACATGATAACCGCGCCGCCGAAGCAAATTCGTAAGCGAGCGATTTGTGTCTTCGTGATCTTCCACGAGCAGGATCCGCATCCGCTGACGGTCCGGCAGCCGGGGTGATACCGCTGGGGCGAATTGTGCCTCCGCCTTTTGGCAAGTCGGAAAGACCAGCATGAACGTTGAACCTTTATTTCGGCCGGCGCTTTGCGCGGTGATCGTTCCTTTATGTGCTTCCACAAGAGTTCTACTAATGGCGAGTCCTAGGCCCAAGCCTCCCAGCTGCGTCCGGCCGCCTTGTTCGAACGCATCGAAAATCTTCGGCAGCGTTTCCGCTTCAATTCCCAAGCCGGTATCGGCGATCTCAACACGCAATTGATCGTTGGAATCATTGCTGGTCGTAATGGTGATCTGCCCATTCTGCGGGGTAAACTTCACCGCGTTGTTTATCAGGTTCCAAAAAATCTGTTGCAGCCGCGCGGGGTCTGCTCGCATATACACCTTTTTTGCGGCGAGCTTTAGAGACCGCGTCAGGTGCTTGCGATCGATTTCCGCCTGACAGATTTCCAGGGCGCTTTGCAGCAACATGTGCGCATCAACGACCTCGAAATTCAGCTGCACTTTGCCGCGATCGATGCGGGTCAGATCAAGCAAGTCATCGATTAGCCGCGCCTCCAATTCCACGTTGCGGCGAATCATTTGCAGCGATTCTTGAATATCTGTCGGCAACTCCGGCTCGCTCTCCAGTGCGAGAGCAGAGGCGAGCACCGGCGTTAGAGGTGTGCGTAATTCGTGGCTGAGCATGGCCAGAAACTGATCCTTTGCCAGATTCGAGCGTGCCTTTTCCTCGAGCTCCAGGTTTGTCTTCTGCAACTCCGCCGCGAGCGATTGCGACTGTTTGAGCAGGTTTTCCGTTCGCGTGCTTGCTTCGATCGTATTGAGCACAATACCGATGCTCTCGGTTAATTGATCGAGGAACGCCTGGTGTGTCGGACTGAATCGCTCAATGGACGAGAGTTCCATGACTGCCTTTACCTGGCCCTCAAACAAAATCGGCAGGACTACGATGTTTGTGGGATGAAACTCGCCCAGACCGGAACTCACTTTCGCATAGTTGCTTGGTACATCGGTCAGAAGGATGGGCCGCTTTTCCAACGCCGCTTGTCCCACAAGACTCTCACCTATTTTAAAGCGGTTCCTTGCACCATTGCCTTCCTGGAAAGCGTAGCTCGCGAGCAGCTTAAGCTCGGATTCTCCGTTAGAATTATCGATCATGTAGAAGGCGCCTTGCTGCGCCGAAACCAGCGGAGCGAGCTCAGACAAAATCAATTTGCCAACGGTCAGGAAATCGCGTTGCCCCTGCAGCATGCGGGTAAATTTTGCGAGGTTGGTCTTAAGCCAGTCTTGTTCCTTGTTCCGCAATGTGGTGTCCCGCAGATTGCGGATCATTTCGTTGATGTTGTCCTTTACGAATGCGACCTCGCCTTGTGCTTCGACCTGAATTGAACGGGTGAGGTCGCCCTTGGTTACTGCTGTCGCGACATCAGCGATAGCACGAAGCTGGGTGGTCAGATTTGACGCCACTCGGTTCACGTTATCAGTCAAATCGCGCCATGTGCCTGCGGCACCGGGCACGTTGGCCTGTCCGCCGAGTTTCCCTTCGACACCCACCTCGCGCGCCACGGTCGTAACCTGATCGCCGTTTGCGACTGCTGTCACCACCTTGGCAATGCCACGCACCTGATCAGTCAAGTTGGACGCCATAAAGTTCACGTTGTCGGTAAGATCCTTCCAAGTTCCCGAAACGCCTTTCACCACGGCTTGGCCACCTAGCTTTCCTTCCATGCCTACTTCGCGCGCTACGCGAGTGACTTCATCGGCGAATGACGACAGTTGGTCGACCATCGTATTGACCGTGTTTTTCAATTCCAAAATTTCGCCCTTAACATCGACGGTGATTTTCTTGCTCAGATCGCCAGTGGCAACAGCAGTGGTTACGGCAGCGATGTTGCGCACTTGTGTCGTGAGGTTGGAGGCCATGAAGTTGACATTGTCGCCGAGGTCCTTCCATACGCCTGCCAGCCCGCGCACGTCAGCTTGTCCGCCCAATTTCCCTTCGGAACCAACTTCGCGCGCCACCCGAGTAACCTCCGACCCGAACGAGCGAAGTTGGTCCACCATCGTATTGATCGTGTCCTTTAGCTCCAGAATCTCGCCTTTCACGTCGACGGTGATTTTCTTGGACAAGTCACCAGTCGCGACGGCTGTGGTCACTGCAGCGATGTTACGCACCTGCGACGTGAGGTTAGACGCCATCGAGTTCACAGAATCGGTGAGATCTTTCCACGTCCCGGCCACTCCGCGCACGTCAGCCTGGCCGCCGAGTTTTCCTTCTGTACCGACCTCGCGGGCGACGCGCGTCACCTCCGCTGCGAACGACGAAAGCTGATCCACCATCGTATTAATGGTGTTCTTTAACTCGAGAATCTCACCTTGTACGTCCACGGTGATCTTTTTGGTGAGATCGCCTGTGGCAACGGCCGTGGTGACTGCAGCGATGTTACGCACTTGTGCCGTAAGATTCGCCGCCATCGAGTTCACTGAATCGGTTAAATTGTTCCAGGTGCCGCCGACACCTGGCACCTGCGCCTGACCACCCAGTTTTCCTTCTGTTCCGACCTCGCGCGCCACGCGCGTGACTTCTGCAGCGAACGAGCGGAGTTGATCCACCATGGTGTTGATCGTGTCCTTGAGTTGGAGAATTTCGCCGCGTACATCCACTGTGATCTTTCTCGACAAATCACCCTTGGCCACAGCGGTTGTGACGTCGGCAATGTTGCGAACTTGGGCCGTTAGGTTGGAGGCCATCGAGTTCACTGAATCAGTAAGATCCTTCCAAGTGCCGGCCACGCCCCGCACGTCCGCCTGGCCGCCAAGCCTGCCTTCTGTGCCGACTTCGCGAGCCACACGTGTCACCTCCGCCGCGAACGAACTGAGCTGATCCACCATCGTGTTGATCGTGTTTTTTAACTCTGAAATCTCGCCTTTTACGTCGACTGTGATCTTCTTTGAAAGATCGCCATTGGCGACTGCGGTCGTTACCTCGGCAATGTTTCTTACCTGGCCGGTTAGATTGCCGGCCATGAAATTGACGCTGTCGGTGAGATCCTTCCATGTGCCTGCGACTCCTTTGACGTCGGCCTGGCCACCTAATTTTCCTTCGGTGCCCACCTCGCGCGCTACGCGTGTCACTTCCGACGCAAACGAACCGAGCTGATCAACCATGGTATTGATCGTGTTTTTCAGCTCGAGAATTTCACCCTTCACATCGACTGTGATCTTCTTCGACAGATCCCCCCTCGCGACAGCAGTCGTGACTGCGGCAATATTGCGCACCTGTCCGGTCAGATTGCGCGCCATGAAATTGACCGAATCGGTAAGATCCTTCCACGTACCGGACACCCCTTCCACGCGAGCTTGTCCGCCTAGAATTCCCTCAGAACCTACTTCACGCGCCACGCGCGTTACCTCCGAGGCAAACGACCGAAGCTGATCCACCATCACGTTGACCGTGTCTTTCAGCTCGAGAAACTCACCTTTGACATCGACGGTGATTTTCTTGGTCAAGTTCCCGTTCGCCACTGCAGTCGTGACTGTCGCGATGTTGCGAACTTGAGCCGTGAGATTGCCGGCCATCAAATTGACGTTCTCGGTAAGATCTTTCCAGGTGCCGGCGACGCCTTTTACTTTGGCCTGGCCGCCGAGCTTTCCCTCCGTGCCTACTTCACGCGCCACCCGCGTAACTTCCGACGCAAATGCGCCCAGCTGATCGACCATGGTGTTTACAATTTTTGCCGTGCGCAAAAACTCTCCTTTGAGCGGCTGTCCTTCGATCTTGGTGGCCATCGTTTCGGACAAATCCCCTTTTGCGACAGCGCCGATCACGCGCGCCATTTCACTCGTGGGACGAACCAGATCCTCTATCAAAACGTTGACGCACCCGATGGCATCGGCCCAACAGTTGGACACGTTGTTCAGCGATGCCCGCTGTGTGATTCGGCCTTCTTTCCCGACCATATGCACGATCCGTTCTAATTCCTGCGTCATGCGCTCGTTGGTTTCGATGACTGTGTTAAACGTGTCAGCGATCTTCCCCGACAAACCCGTCCAGTCCTCCGGGAGGCGCGCGGAAAAATCACCGCGCTTGAAAGCCATTAACGCCGCGAGCAATTGCCTCGTATCAAATTCATTTCCGTTAGGCTGCGAAGGTTTCCGCGGTCGAGTTCTAGTAGACAGAGTTTTCTTCATAGAATAGGGCCTTAGAAAAATGGAGTTCCCTTCGTGGCAAATTCGACGCGAAATACGAGACGGTTCATTTCCTGCGCCGTAGAGTAATCGCCGAATCCGTCACACCAAGCCGCATTTTCTTTCAACAAAACCACCGTTACCGCGTTTTGGTCGCGCAAAAAATCACTCCGTCGCAGAGATTCCCTAATAAGAAACGACGAAGCGGCGAGTAACGTTGTGCCGCCGGAAGCCAAAGAACTCCCGTGTAAGCCTTTTGACGAGATCACTGGATCGGCGTCGAATGCCGATGCGAGAAAGAAAGAGGGAATCTTCCGCTGACTAGCGGACAGGCAATGTCGGTAAGCTGCGCAACCGGAAGCCAAAAATAATCCCCAAAACGCCCAATATCACTGCGTACCATGCGATAATCCAGATCACTGCCGCCGCCCCGGCGACCGGATTCCACAAAAGCAGGAACGCAAAGACAAGTGAAGCCAGGCCCATAAGGATGAGGAACCATTCGCCCTTGATTTCCCGGCGCAGCCTCACTGCCAGAGCAATCTCCGTTGCGCCAATCATCAGCGCCCACGCAGCAATGTAGATGACCAACGCCAGAGCCGTTATCCTGGGGGCATGGAATGTGAGGAAGCCGATGATGATCCCGAGAATCCCGATGATCAGATGGAATCCCCAGTCCGGGTCGGAAGCACGATGGCCGATCGCGCCGATAACGCGAAAGACACCGTCAACCAGTACCCAAGCTCCAAACAGCAGCACTAACACCGCGATTGTTAGCCCAGGATACACGAAGGCAATAATGCCGAAAATAATTGCAGCAACACCCCTTATCACCGGAACCCACCAATGACGTTTTAAGGTCTCGATAAGCATTGCATTCTTTTAAGGATCAATTTGCAGTGACGCAAGCCAGTTTTAAGAGATGGCTGCCGAGGAGCCGGTGGCCGAACGAACGCGGCCAGTCAATCTCAAAGCCCGCACTTTGTGCTGGCTTCGGCGATACTGGAACGAGTCCGAAGGAGAGATGCTAAATACGTGTCGACTAAAGGTGCGTTGTTAATTCGCGCCAGATTCGCAGGCGTCTGAAGGCGCGAAAAGATGGCATAGGCAATCTTGCTTCGCGGAACCGCTTTCTCACCGTAGCCCGACGGAATATTGCTTGACCAATAACGGACGTATTGTCCATCCGCACGATTCTCCATGCCGAGAAAAATTGTGGAGTGCCCGTGCTCATTTTTTCCCACCTGGCGCGACCAGAAAATTTTCATGAAGTCGCCGGGCTTGGCCTGATCGAAATTGTCGAAATTGGACCCCAGCTGCAGCTCGTGAAAAAGACGGGCCGTGCCTGGCCCATTTGCATTCCAGCGGCCCCAAATTCCTTCACCGTCGCGTTGATCGCGAATGATCAACTTTTCCAGGGTGGCGTAATCGAGATGAAGGTCGCCTCGTGCACGCAAAGCCTCAATCGTTCTAATGAAGACCAGATATGTTGCGCCCGAGCAGAAACTTGGTCCCGACGGCAAAATGAAAAATTTCCCGGACTCGAAATGCGCCGAAGATTGCAGGCGGATCTTTGCGAAATGCGAAACAGAATACCGGCCGCCTTGCGGCATCTGTTTAACCTGCTCCAGGATGAGGTTGTCGTAATCGTTTGCAAAAGATGCGCGGGCGAAGAGCGCGACAATGGCGACAATTAATGACGCGCCGACCTTTTTCACGCCGGACAAGTAACCACCGAAATCAGATCTGGCAACGCCCGACCGCAGTTCGTGTAGCGGCGGTCTGCGACCGCCGAGTCAGCCGAGTCGCTCGACGTGACAACGTGCACGGCCGCCGCTAGAATCATGATCATGCTGCGTTTTACGAAGATGAACGGCGCGGGAAACGATTTCATCCTGATCGACAACAGGACAGGGGACATCCATCTGGATCGCGGCCAGATCGCGCGTCTGTGCGATCGCCACCGCGGTATCGGGGCGGACGGAGTTTTGCTCCT
This sequence comes from Verrucomicrobiota bacterium, assembly GCA_003217875.1. GTDB lineage: Bacteria > Verrucomicrobiota > Verrucomicrobiia > Chthoniobacterales > UBA10450 > Udaeobacter. Next base: position 4,367 of record QHMR01000164.1, on the reverse strand, counting down.
CGAAGAACCATCGAACCACGCGGATTTTCGGATGCGTTACTTTAATGCCGATGGAGGAGAGGCGGAGATGTGCGGCAACGGCGCGCGTTGCTTCGCGCGCTTTGCGAAAACCGTTACCGGCTCGCGCGACAAAATTTTATTCGAAACCCCGGCTGGAATTATCGGCGCTCAGCTTCACGGGGACCTCGTCACACTGAATATGGGCGACCCAACCGATTTGCAGATGAACGTGCGCCTGCAAATTGAAAACGAGGAAGCTCTCGTTCATTACATCAACACTGGCGTGCCGCATGTAGTCATCCATGTTTCGCGGATTGATGTTGTCGATGTTCGCAGCAGAGGAAAAAAGATCCGGCAGCATGACATGTTTTCGCCGAAAGGTGCGAACGTGAATTTTCTGGAGAAACGTGGCCCGAAAGAAATCGCGATTCGCACTTACGAGCGCGGGGTTGAAGACGAATGGTTCGCGGCGGCAACAAATTGCAGGTCGGTTTCGACAGAATCGGAGGCCAATTTCGAAACGTCACGCTCACCGGTCCGGCCGAGTTCGTGTTTGAAGGGTCGATTGAAGTTTAACTTTAGCGGCTCTCCGTGTCTTGTTCTTCTGAACGACATGACATTTAAGAATGGCACCTCTACAATTTGGCAAGATGTTTCGCGGCACGTTCACGGCATTAGTCACGCCATTTCGCAACGGCGGCGTTGACGTTTCTGCTTTTGAAAAACTGATCGAAACGCAAATCGCTGGGGGCATCACCGGAATTGTCGCGATTGGAACGACCGGCGAATCGCCGACACTCTCACACAAAGAACGCGAACAACTGATAAGGCTCGCAGTTGCAACCGCAAACAAACGTTGCCTTGTTCTTGCGGGAACCGGCTCAAATGCCACCGACCACGCGGTGGTCGACACAAAGTTGGCCGAGAAACTCGGCGTCGATGGCGCGTTGCTCGTCGCGCCCTATTACAACAAGCCAAGTCAGGAAGGACTCTTCCGCCATTTCAAGAGCATCGCCGCCGTCACATCCTTGCCGATCATGCTCTACAATATTCCCGGACGCTGTGGTGTGGATATCATGCCCGAAACAGTGGTGCGTTTGGCAAAAGAATGCCGCAACATTGTGTCCATCAAAGAAGCGAGCGGCAGCGTGGAGCGCGTTAGCGATCTGCGCCGGCGTTTGCCCGAATCGTTTACTGTTTTGAGCGGCGACGACTCGCTCACGCTGCCGTTCATGGCGGTAGGCGCAGCTGGGGTGGTAAGCGTAGCATCCAATCTGTTTCCATCTCAAGTCTGTGGGCTTGTCCGCGCCTGCGAATCAGGCGATTTCAAATCGGCGACACAATTACATCGCAAATTGTTGCCGCTGTTTAAGGATTTGTTCATTGAGCCAAATCCGGTGCCCGTGAAAACAGCACTGGGCTGGCGGGGAGTAATGTCCGGTGAAGTTCGTTTGCCGTTGTGTGAGATGATCGAAGTAAACCAGGCGCGCTTGCGCAAGACGTTGGAACAATTCGAGCAAAACAAATGAACTCGACCACGCGCGTGTTGCTCATCGGCGCGGCTGGACGAATGGGGAAAACGGTTGTCGCCCTCGCCAGGAACGATCGACAAATCGATATTGTGGCGCAATGCGATTTGGGCGACTCCATTGAGTTAGCGATGGAAAATTGCGACGTTGCAATCGATTTCAGTCACGCGGACGCCATTACTGAAGTCTGCCGCGCTGCGCTGCACCATGGTAGGTCGCTTGTCATTGGCACGACTGGACATTCACAAGAGCAACGCCGAACAGTCGAAGAGGCAGCGCGGTCGGTGGCGATTGTGTTCGCATCGAATTTCAGCGTCGGTGTCAATGTGCTTTTCTGGTTGACGCGCAAAGCTGTTGAATTGCTCGGCAGTGATTTCGACGCGGAGATTATCGAAACGCATCACAAGATGAAAAAAGACGCGCCCAGCGGCACAGCGAAAACTCTCGCCGAGACGTTGAAAGCGGCGCAAAAAACTGGACACGAGATAGCGATTCAATCGATTCGCGAAGGTGACGTAGTCGGCGAGCACACCGTAATTTTCAGCAGGCCCGGCGAACGCCTCGAGCTCACGCATCGTGCAGCGAATCGCGAGATTTTTGCGCGCGGAGCAGTACGCGCAGCGAAATGGATTGTGGGAAAACCGGCGGGCCTTTACTCAATGCACGATGTGTTGGGATTGTAGAGCTGTAGGGCGTTTCTGTGAAACGCCATGGCGCTTGGCACAAACGCCCAACGATTTCTGTCGGTCATAGATGCGGCTCCATGAGAACCGCAGTCGCGCTTGGATCGAATGTCGGTGATCGCTTCGGCAATTTGCGCGTTGCACGAGATGCGATTCTCGCTCTTCCAGATGTGAAGCAGCCAATTCTTTCCTCGGCAATTTACGAAACCGAACCGGTCGATTGCGAACCGGGAGCAGAGAAATTTTTGAACGCAGTCATGGAATTTGATTACGAAAGGGAGCCCGGGAGTTTGCTTGAGCAAATCATTCGAATCGAAGAAGAGTTAGGCCGCAGATCCGATCATCCAAAGAATATTTCGAGGACAATCGACATCGACCTGCTCTACTGCGGCGAGCGCAAGCTCGAAGATGCGCGATTACAACTGCCACATCCGCGGATGCACCTGAGAAGCTTTGTCCTCCAACCGCTGGCCGATATCCGGCCAGAGCTGATTTTACCGGGTCAAATCAAAACGGTCGGTGAGCTGCTCGCGGATCTGAAGGAATCCGCCAACGTCGTTCGGTTCAGGCATGATTGGTAGACGCCAATCCGGCACGCCTGCCTAATAGCTGCAGCTTGCGTTCGCGAATCAGCAGCTGATCTTGCGAGCAGGAGCGATGAAAGATTTTCGTCAAATGAAGCAACGCGGTGAGAAAATCACCGCGCTGACCGCGTACGACTATCCGACGGCGCGCTTACTTGATGAAAGCGGAATCGACATCATCCTTGTGGGGGACTCGTTGGGCATGGTGGTGCTTGGTTACGAAGACACGACGCCCGTAACGCTGGAAGAAATGTTGCATCATACGCGCGCAGCGGCTCGCGGCGTGAAACAGGCGCTGCTCGTCGCCGATATGCCGATTCACACTTACGACACGCGCGAGCAAGCACTGGCTACGGCGCGGCGATTTATCGACGCCGGCGCCCAAGCGGTAAAGCTCGAAGGCGGCGCGAGTCATGTCGCGCAGATCGAAGCGATCACACAAGCAGGCATTCCGTTTATGGCTCACATCGGAATGCTGCCCCAAAGTGTGAAGCAGGAAGGCGGCTATAGAATCAAGGGCCGCACCCAATCCGAGGCCGAAGCGCTGCTGGCTGACGCGCGTGCGGTACAAGAAGCCGGCGCATTTTCTGTGGTGTTGGAGATTGTGCTCGCTGACGTCGCGAAGCAGATCACAAATGCGATCAGCATTCCAACCATTGGCATCGGTTCAGGCGAGCATTGCGACGGACAAATTCTCGTCACGCACGACTTGATCGGACTGTTTCCCTGGTTTACGCCGAAGTTTGTGTCACCCGAGGCGCGCGTGGCAGAAGAAATCCGGCGCGCTGCCCGAGCTTTCATCGAGCGAACACGCATTAGCGGGAACGTCTAACATTCATCTTATTATTTCGGGGACCTGTTTCATTAGAGCCTGGCTTCAGCCAGGCAGGTGCAGGCCAGTACGCTCGCCGTTTTAACGGCTTTATCAGTGCCATTAGCAGTTGAAACGGCTTAGCGCTTTCAGCCGAGCATCACCGGGCTGAAGCCCGGTGTTACTAAGAGCGTCACCGTGAGATCAAGTCGCTCGCATGTTGAAATGTGATATCTTCGCGGTCGGATGAGGGTTTCACACTTCGATCACGTTGATCAATTCGAGACTGAAGGTCTGCTCGCGGGCAGCAAGGAACGGAGCTGGATCTGGTTCGGGTTGATTGTGTCCCTGGCAATTCATTTCGCGCTATGCGCTTACTTTTACCGGACGCGTTTCGCGCCTGCGGAAGCCGCGTTCGTCCCGAGCGAGCAGACGCCCACGTTCAAGGTCAGGAGCATTACCGAATCGAACGTCGACAAAAGCAGTGCCGATCAAACAAATCCAGCCGCCAAACCGAACCCGGATAACACTGACGTGCAATTGCCGGATGAAAAGAAATCGTTCGATAAACTATTGCAGGACATTCAAGCGAGCGCGGCGCTCCCGGACGACATGCGGGACGTTTTGCCGGACCAACCGAAAGTGGAACAACCAGAAATCAATTCCGTCCTCAATGAAATTGAGCGTTCGACAGCGCAGACTCTCTCAGCCGATCCAAACGCGCTGCATGAACAGTCTTTGCTCAACAACAGTTCGACAT
>QHMR01000163.1 GCA_003217875.1 Verrucomicrobiota bacterium | reverse complement strand
GGATCAGACCTGGGATACCCATGAGTCGTTCGCCAATGATCAGCGCGACCAACGTCAGCCAAACGGGATTCCGTATGCGGTCGCCGATGATTTTGCTGTTTAAGAGGTATTCCAATTTGTGGATCACAACGAGAAATACGAGAGCCGAAATCGCCAGTTTCAGGGACACCGTCAAAGCGACGAAGACAATAATGGTGTTACTAATCAGGTTGCCAACAATAGGCACGAGGCCGCAAAGAAAGGTGATTGCAATGAGTAGTGGCGCATGCGGCAGGCGCACTGCGAGCAGGAAAATCGAGGTTAATAGCGTGTTGATCAGTGAGATCGTGATCTGGGCGCCCATGACGGTGGCGAAGCTGCGGTAGAAATCGCGAAATCGCGTCGAAACTTCGTTACAGCAAACGGAGTAGAGATTGTTCTTCACCCGATGTGTGCCCCGGTATGGGTCAAGTCCGGTTTTATAAAAGAGGCTCCCGGCTGCGACGATGCCCAGTATGCTGAAAACGATTACCGTTGCGGTGCTCTTGGCAAAATTCGCAACGTTTCGAAGGTACTGCGCTTCCTGCCCAAGCGTGTTGACCACCGCCTGTCTAAGACTCTCAAAATCAGTGAAGGGTAACTCGATCTGGCGCTTCTGAGCCCAGGCACTGGCCGAGGGAATGGAAGTATCAGCCACATCCGGCAGCGCCAGAATGGCAGCGCGAGTAAAGTAGACCGCTGCCGCGGCAATCCCGGCCACAACAATGCCAAATAAGATCAAAGCAAGCCATTTTCTTTTCGTCACAAAATAGAGCTGGCGTAATGCAAAATAGGAGAACAAAACGACCAGCAGCGGGACTCCGAGATGTAAAAGTCCCGCGAGGATAATTGTGACAGCGAGTACCCCGTAGGAAAGTCGAGTGGGAGTAATCATGGGTCGCTCTCCGCTTTTTACCTCCACCGGTGGCGCACATTGTCAACTACGCCGCTTAGCCGGGGCCGTTGACCCCGGCCTAAATCGAATGGCCAAGCACGCCTTTGGCTAGAGCATCCGGAAGAATTGTGATTTGTTAGGCAGGAATGAAACTCGTGATCGCCGCCACCGGCGCCAGCGGAACCATCTATCTGCAAAGGTTGCTCGCACAGATCGATTGTGCCGCGCACGAAGTCCATCTCGTTATGAGCGCGCACGCAAGTCAGGTTGCGAAGCACGAGCTCGATAATTTCAAGATTGCTCCAGAAGTTTCGCAGCATTCTGGAAACGACATGAACGTGCCATTCGTCAGTGGGTCAGCGCGTTTTGACGCGATGGTGATTGTGCCGTGCTCGATGGCCACGCTGGGGCGAATCGCCTCCGGTTCGAGCGACAGTGCGCTGTTGCGCGCAGCCGACGTTTTCTTGAAGGAAAGACGAAAATTGATTCTCGTCCCCCGCGAGACGCCATGGAGTTTGATTCACGCGCGCAATGTCGTCACGTTGCTTGAAGCCGGGGCGATTGTTCTCCCGGCTATTCCATCGTTTTACAGTCGTCCTAGTTCGTTAACCGCAATCGTGGACACAGTCGTGTGGCGCATTCTTGACCAACTCGGACTGCCGAACCCAGGCGCATATCGGTGGGCAGAGGAAAGAGCCTCAGCCAAGACCTCGCGAAAGAAAAGTTGAAGATCGAAGGATGGCTTGCGCGATGGTTAATCGCGTTTGGATTTAGGTTGCTGCAGCTCTGGGCGCGCACGCTGCGTTTTGAAATCGAGGACCGGGCAGGAGTTGTCGGGAGACGGGTAACGGAAAATTACATCGGTGCGCTGTGGCACAATCGATTATTGGTTTTCCCATTCGTCTTGCGTCGTTTTCTTCCGCAACGTCATGGCGCCGCCCTGATCAGTGCCAGCCGCGATGGCGATTTGATTGCCGACGTTGTTCAACGTTTTGGCTACGATGTGATTCGCGGCTCCAGCTCGCGGCTGGGCACGAGCGCACTTCTCCACCTCACAGGGGTCCTCATGTCCGGTAGCGATGTGGTGATCACTCCCGACGGTCCACGCGGTCCAGCTTACGAACTCGGTCCGGGGATAATCTTTCTGGCGCAGAAATCGGGGGCGGCGGTGGTACCCATGAATCTCGAATATTCGCACTGTTGGCGGCTGGGAAGTTGGGACCGGTTCATCGTGCCACGCCCTTTTGCCAAGGTACGAGTGCTGATCAATCGGCCGTATCGTGTCACAGTGACTACCACACCGGAAGAGTTTGAATCTGAACGAGTGAGCTTGCAGAACGCCATGATGGCGCTGGTTGAAATGCGCTGACTCTTTGTCATCCTGAGCGAAGCGCAGCGAAGTCGAAGGATCTCGTGACCCACCCTTCGGATTCGCAACAGGATTACAACTACACTCGAAATGACAAACAAAGTGGCGAAATTGATCGATGGACGCGCGATCGCTGAGAAAGTGTATGTCGATCTTCGGCGTGAAATCGCGGAACTAAAAGCAAAAGGCGTTATCCCGGGTCTCGCCGTGGTTCTCGTTGGAGATAATCCAGCTTCGCGCGCTTATGTGCGTTCGAAAGATAAGATGTGTCGCGAGCTTGGCCTGCACTCAGTGAAACTGGAACTGCCGGAATCGACCACGCACACCGAGCTTCGTGCTCGTGTCGGAGAATTGAACGCCGACTCGCGCATTCATGGAATTCTGGTGCAATCGCCGACCCCTGAGCACATCGATGAAGCAGCCATCGTGAGAGCATTTGACCCCCGCAAGGACGTCGACGGATTCCATCCGGAAAACGTTGCAAAGCTCGTGCTCGACGATCCCAGCGGCTTTGTGCCGTGCACTCCGCTCGGCGTGCAACGATTGCTCACCGAAACGAAAATCGAAATCGACGGCGCGCACGTCGTAGTTCTCGGCCGCAGCATGATCGTGGGCAAACCGCTCGCCCTGCTGCTCATGCAGAAAAACAAAAACGGAAACGCCACAGTCACAGTGGTGCACTCGCGCAGCCGCAATCTCGCGGCGATTACGCGCTCAGCCGACATTGTTGTGGCAGCAATTGGGCGCGCGGAATTCTTGAAGGCCGATCACGTGCGCGAAGGCGCCGTCGTCATCGACGTGGGCATTAATCGCGTCGAAGATGCAGCGAACGAGCGCGGGTACCGCCTGGTAGGCGATGTCGCATTTGGCGAAGTGTCGAGAAAGGCGAGCGCAATTACGCCGGTCCCGGGCGGCGTCGGTCCAATGACCATTGCGATGCTGATGTCGAATACGGTAAAAGCGGCGCGGCAATCGTTGTAGCCACGTACCTGCTGCACGTCCGCGGCAGAGGTCCTGCCGGGCCGTGGCTAGAAGTTTGGCACGACAATTCTCTTGGTAAGTGAGCGGAAGATAGGTTGAACTCGCGCAGCTTGAATAAGAAATGATGCTATGCGTGGCGACAAAACCGCCGTGCGCGCCAAGCGATTTATCCATAAACGTCCGTGGTACATTTCAGCGGAAGCGCGAGCGAAGTCGCGCAAAGCTAATTGCCGATCTTTGCCCCGAATGATTTTCTTAATCGCGTCCGCCGCCAGTTCTCCCGAGCGAAGAGCGTAGTAAATTCCTTCGCCCGTAAATGGCTCCACCACGCGGGCGGCGTCGCCGATGAATAAGAGATTTTCGTGCGCGCAAGAAACTGGCGAACGCGTAAGCGGCGTGATCGTGCGCCAGGGTTGATGAGCGGCGATCTCGAAATGGCGTTCCGCCCATTGGCGCAATTTAGAAATAGTCGGCGGCGTGCCAACGAGACAAAGATTTAGTTCAGTCTCGTTTACCGGCGCCTGACCGGAGTAACCTTCCCGAAGGAACTGTAAGACAACGCGTCTGCCAAAATCTCGCGGCAACGGGATATGCGCTTGCAGCGCGACGCGTTCGCGGATCGGCTGCGGCAATAAGCTGGACAAGCGCGCGACAGTAGAATTGCGCCCGTCTGCGCCGATTAATGTCTGCGCAGAGAACGTTTCCGCAGTGGCAGTTTGAATTTTCCAACTCCCGCCGTTAGCCAATGCTGTGACCGTTGTGCCCTCGCGAACGTGCGCGCCGAGTTCGCGAGCGCGCTTCAGCAGCAGATCGTCGAAAAGGCTGCGTTTCACAGAAAATTCGCAAGCGTCGCCGGTCGGAAGATCGACAACCACTTCATGGCCTTCGATTGCGATGAATGCGACCGAGTCGAGCTTGGAATGCGGCAAATTCCGGATCTGCTGCTGGAGACCGAGGCGTTCAAGCACCGACCAACACGATGGATTCAAACAGTCGCCGCACACTTTTTCGCGGGGAAAATTTTCCCGCTCAAGAACCAGCGTATCCAGACCAGCCAGCGCACAAAATGCCGCACAGCTCGATCCGGCCGGGCCGCCGCCCACTATTGCGACATCAAACGTTTCCATTTCAGGCTGCACAGAAACGCTCAACGTTCAACGCTCAACTCTCAACGTCCAGTGACCACTGGCGCGCTATTCAATACCGGAGCAGATTGAGTTAAATGGGCTGGTCTCTCCCAATCTTCCGTGTCGCCGGCATTCAATTGCGGATTCACATTACGTTTTTGCTGTTAATTGCCTGGCTGGCATTCGGCTATTATGCCCAGGGCGGTTCCGCCGCGGCGGCGAGCCGCGTCATATTTGTGCTGCTCCTTTTTCTTTGCGTGGTGTTGCACGAATTCGGGCACGCGTTCGCAGCCAAGGCGTTTGGGATTAATACACCAGACATCACGTTGCTGCCCATTGGCGGCGTGGCGCGACTGGAACGAATGCCAGAAGAACCGGTGCAGGAATTAATCATCGCAGTGGCGGGGCCATTGGTGAATGTGGTCATCGCTCTGGGTTTGTTTGTAGCTGGCGGATCACAAGCGTTGTTCAATCCTTCGACAGTCGAAGGC
>QHMR01000162.1 GCA_003217875.1 Verrucomicrobiota bacterium | reverse complement strand
GGAGTGGTGACTTTTTTCCTCCCAAATCCCCGGTCAGCACGTGCAATGCAGGATGGCGTACGCCTGGCCCTTTTTCACTTCCTCAAGCAGCTGACAGACCTCCAATATGGGCGCCGCAATGCGTGTAGCGCTTTCCCTCGACCTCGATCTCGCCAAATTTGACCAGTCGCGCTTTCATGTCTCAACGGGACGATGTCGATTCCAGCACGCCGGGCACGGCTGCCTCAGCGCGTGCTTTTATTTGTTCCAACGATTCCACGATTACGTGCGCTCAAATCTTTGGCGGATGAAAGGACATCGTGCGAACGGCCACAGTAAACTATTTCGTGGATCGTGGTTTCGCACTAGTCAGTGCCAATCTGTGGCGTTCACTTCTTCTCGTTCCACTTTAGAACGACGCCGTGCATCACACCGCCGATCTCCAATAGCTTTTCCTTGTGATGCACCATATCAGCGCGCGTGAATCCAGTGATGGCGTACTCCTTGCGCAGAAAAATCGCCTGCTCCGGACAGACCTCCTCGCACATCCCGCAGAAAATGCAGCGAATCATGTCAATATCGAATTCCTCTGGATATTTTTCGACTTTGGCGAACCGGTCTGTCGAAGGAATCTCGCCTGGAATAATTTTGATCGCGCGCGGCGGACAGATGAATTCGCACAGCTGACAGGCAACGCAGCGCACACGCCCGTCCGAATCCCGCACAAGCGCGGGCGCGCCCCGATAATGGTCCGGCAGGCTGCTGTCCCATTTTTCCTCGGGATATTGCATCGTAATCTTGGTGCGCCCGAGCAGCATATTTGTGAAATGCTTCAGGGTGATGGCGAGGCCGCCGACGATTGCCGGCAAATACATGCGCTCCCGCCAGTTGAGCTTCGGTCGTGCAACAGTGTAGGCCATGATTCTTAAATCGTAATCTTGCTCTTACTCTTAATCATGCTCGCAATGTCGCTACGAGCCGGGGTATCAACTTAAAGGTCGACATATTCATCTGTCGCCTTCGCCCATGACGAAGTCCAGCGGGCACGTCGCTCACCATGCAGCAGGATGGCTTAGATTGACAAACGTCGGCGCTCGACCGCATCCGGCTCGGCATACCATAGGCGACCGAAGGGCAACACGTCCGAGAAACTACGCCAAGTCTCGCAGCCGCTCACATGATGCTGTGATTCGCGTTTATGATGAAGCTGGCGACGTGATCGAGACCACACAAGCAGGCGGGCGAGTCCTCAACGTACACAAGATTAGGGTCGACTCTGACAATAAGCGGTGAGCGCGATGCACCGCGATGCCTTTAATTCAATCTCAGAAAGGCAAAAATAATGAATACACTAATAACATGGAATCGGCTTAGAGAGCTGGACGAAGCCCAAAATCGCTTCAACCAATTCTTGGGCGGGTTTCCGAACAGAATGAGTAATAGAATGGGCAATGACGAGGCGCACAGCCTGACAGTCGCAGATTGGTCGCCGGAGGTTGACATCAGTGAAGATGATCACGGATACCTTCTCAAAGCTGACTTGCCTGAAATCAAGAAGGATGACGTCAGGGTGACAGTCGAAGATGGGATCCTTTGTGTTTCCGGAGAACGCAAGACCGAAAAGGAAGATCAGAAAAGAAAATTCCATCGCATCGAGCGCTCCTATGGCAATTTCCGACGCAGCTTCACGCTGCCTGAAGATACCGATAGCAAGAAAGTGACGGCCGAATTCCACGACGGAGTGCTGAAAGTGCACCTCCCGACAACGCCGATCGCAAGATCAAAAGCCATCGAAGTTAAAGTGCAATAATGCGCTAACCACTGACGGCGAGCGCGCGGAGGGTTCCGCGCGTTAGCTCCAGTGTAAGGCGGTTTAAGTTCTTCGTCGGCTCCTTTTCGCGCCAGGGCATTAAACTTTAGCAAATGAGTGATGACCAACTTTCGTTGACCGAGTTGACCAACGAACAGTGCTTCGCGAGCGGATTATCGGAGCTCTTTCGTGAAGCGATCACCAGGGGGTGGACTAGCCATTCGCTCGCTTTAGCCTACGCCTCCGCCGTTGCCGCTCTCGGCTACGAGCCGTCGGTGCGCGACGTGATGCGCGATGTCCTGTTCGGACGGTACGACGACATCTTGTTTGAGCACGGCCAGTCGCGCAACTGAAGGCGATGGTTCTTATAGCTCAAAAGCGTTACTGACCAAGAAACAAGGTATTAGCCACTCGAATCTAACGACAGAAATTCGGGTATGAAAACCGCCCCCGCGCCACACTTGAATCCTTTACCAAAGCCAATTGCCGCGTCTCACCAAATCCACACCTACACCGAGCTTCGGCAACAGATTCACGGCAACCACATTCAAACTACCAAAATACCGTGAGAGAATCAGGATCGCGTCATTCGCGTCAAAATAATTCCGGTCACGATGCAACCGAGGCTCAGCCACAATGGCAGATGACGCAATGCGACACCCAGCGCTGCTCCGACGCCTGTGCCGATCGCGACCGATAGGCCAAGTTTGTTCTTCCGATCAGCCATGGTTTTTGTGTTCCACGCGTCGACAATATCCAGTCCCATGATTGAACAGTCAGCTCCGCCAGCTAGTCACCATTGCCCGCAAGGCGCAACTCCGCGAGGGAGGCGTATGCGTCACCGCCACTTATGTTCGGGACGATGGTGACCTCGAGAGCAACCACGTCTTCCAATTCGACTCGATATTCCTCGATCTCCTCAGTCGCTCCCGATGGGCTGAAGTGATACTGCTGGCGCACGATATCGCGCGATGAACCGTCTGCCGTTGGCGACCAGCGCAGGACGAACTCCTGCGTGCGTGCCTCCTTCTCTTCTCGAAACAGCAGGCGGATGCGCTTGAGCCTCTGCGGCGCTTCGAAGAAGAGGCGGATCGTCTGTTCTCCTGGGCTTTCCGCGCGCCATCCTGTTGCGCCAACAAGCAACAGCGCTGATTCGATCGGGTACGCCGCGTCTTCCGATGTGACTTCGACTCGGGCTAGGGCTTCCAAGTCGAGCCAGCCGGTATTCTCTGACGGCCTTTCTCGCTGCGGCTGAGAACTGATTCGTTTTCGCATTGGGTTTTTATCCTTTAGATCGTCAGAGCCGACTCCAACGTGCTCCGTAGCTGCTTCCTGGGCAAGTCTGTTCATGTGCTAGGCTTAAAGCGGTTGTATCGTCGCTGATGCCCGACACAGAAATGAGCGAAGAAATCAACTGCAGGGCAGGCAACATCGCCGGGTCTGGTGATTTAGAATTTGCAGCGTGTTACGCGGGATCGCATAGCTTTGGTCGAAAAAATCCTCCAGACCGCAGAAAACGACCGTAGAAAATGCGTGAGGCTCTGGAATACTTCGCAATCTGGTGAAGTCGCCGGGCGTTTGCTTTCCACCGGGCCTGTTCTTCAACGTACACAAGATTAGGGTCGACTCTGACAATAAGCGGTGAGCGCAATGCACGAAGATGGCGTTAATACTTCAAATAAATCTATTTCAAATTCTTAATTACAAAGTGACTATGACAATTGAAGAATGGCTGAAGGAAGAAAAGGTGCGCTTAGGACGCTTTGAGATTTACTGTGTTAGCACAGAAAGAAGAACTAAAATCGCTCCCACTTAAGATGCCGCGAAGCTGTTGGAGTGGACAGTATCGCACCTGGGATGATTCATTAGATGCTTTATCTATCCGCTAATGCCATCCGCAACATGCAAATGTGGGAGAGAAACCAATAGTGCAGAATCAAATTACTGGCACACCAAAGCCATTGGCAAACCCTAACGGAACGCAACGCAGCGTGGGAAAACCCAAGACTGCTTGTGGCCTAAAATTCGACTGCCAAAATGGAATCGCAAGGAAACGCGAACGCCGGGCCGCGTTCACAACTGATGAGCAAGAACAAAACACTATGTTTGATCAGCAGGGGCGTCCTTATCCCAACTAAGTAGGCAGAATGAAATACAAAATCAAAAGTTTCATAGTGGGCGTGAAAGAAGGGCGCCGCGTAGTGTGTACTACCGTTTATGGTCGGCCCGCCAGAAAAGCGTATGATATGGGGAGAAAACTCTCCAATGGCTTTATGGATCTATTGAAGGCGGGAATGGCGTAACAAAGGCTACCAAATGGAGGAGCCGCCGCGGATAAGTGGCGATTGGTAGAGGACTTCACGGCTTGTTATAATTCATTAGTCGAAATTCCGGGTATCGCCATATGCCTCGCCGAGCGGAGAAACATGGTATTGCGGTGCTTCCAGGATGGCTTCCTTGGTCACGTTCACAAATACCTTGGATTCCTCGTAACTGATCCGGTCGATATGCTTCGGCGAAATCACGATCTCCTTGTGGGAAAACCAATGGCCGCTCTCCACAACCAGATGACAAATTGCCCAACTCTTGTCGTCCATGATAAAATCTATGACATGGCCGATCGCTCCTTCGCTGGTTTGGATGGGGTAGCCGCTAAGAGCCTGTGTGCTTTGCAGATGAAGATCGTCGCTTGCCTGCTTACTCGGCATGAGCTGCGGCGGTGGCGGAGCCTCGGGAAAACCGCCCACACCCCACGTTTCGACTCCGTCCCAGTATGCTTGATATTGTAGCGAGACCGGCTTGTGCGACTCAATCGCGGGACTGTTTTCAATCTGTTGCCGAGTCAGATTCACGAGCAGGCAGTCGGCGTCTTGACGCAGGTTTCCGAAAGCACGGGGAGGAATCAGCACCAACCGGCCCGATAGCCATGAACCTGTGTTCGCGACAACATAGCGGATAGCCCATTGTTGATCATTAAAATAGAAGTCCTCCACATGGCCGATGTCGCCGTCAGAGGCGCCGAGCTTTTTTCCGTAAAGCTGCCTAAGGCTTAGCAACATAACTTTAGCCTTTCTGAAGACGGGTTTGATCTATCCGGACCATGCGACCAGATACTTGAATTCGCAAGCGCCGGCCACGCGCAGTGTTCTACGCATCTTTACGAAGTCCGGCCCGCAAAGATCATCGCGGCGTCGATCTGATTTCCGATGCGCTGCCATTCAGTCGGCTGTGGTACGGCGAGCCCAATGCAATCACGAACGCAAATTGTCGTGGCGGTCTTAGTCTGTCTTTTGTTGTGGTTGACTGGTCGAGCGATAGCACGGGCGATCG
>QHMR01000006.1 GCA_003217875.1 Verrucomicrobiota bacterium | reverse complement strand
ACCGGGTTTGATCACTCCGCTGAACATCGGAATCGCAATCGCGGTGCTCCTTATCATTGCGATAATCTGGCGCCTGGTCACGCGAGGGAAAATAGAAGAGACAAGCGGAAGAATTCGGTAGCGGGCAACGCGAACAAATCTCTTTGACACACCAACGCGCGCGGTTAGCTTTCGGACGCTTTTGCTGGAACGAAGCGGTCCCATGGTCGTTCAAATTGCAAATTTGACGCGGCTTTGGGACTTTTATCTCTCTGGCGGAAAGTGAAACCGGTTCGTCGCTTGGCTCCGCCACGGAGAACGCGGCGAGCATTGAGATGACGAAGAGCGGCCCATGTAGCTCAGTTGGTAGAGCACGTCCTTGGTAAGGACGAGGTCACCGGTTCAATCCCGGTCATGGGCTCCAGAATGAGCTCGGGACCGGCAGTGAAAATGAAGGAAAAGAGAACAGTTTAGTTAACCAGGAGAATTGAAATGGCTAAGGAAGCATTTAAACGCGACAAGCCGCACGTGAACGTCGGCACGATCGGGCACGTGGACCATGGCAAAACGACCCTCACAGCGGCAATTACGAGCGTGCTGGCAAAGAAGGGCATGGCCGAAATCCGTGCTTACGCTTCGATCGACAACGCGCCCGAAGAGAAAGAGCGTGGGATCACGATCAATACAGCGCACGTGGAATATCAAAGCGACAAGCGACACTACGCCCATGTCGATTGCCCCGGCCACGCCGATTACGTGAAGAACA
>QHMR01000005.1:38802-43967 GCA_003217875.1 Verrucomicrobiota bacterium | reverse complement strand
AAGAGGAAGGCGGACGTCACACTCCGTTTTTCAGCAACTACCGGCCGCAATTTTATTTCCGCACCACGGACGTTACCGGCACAGTTAAACTGGCTGAAGGCGTGGAAATGGTCATGCCTGGAGACAACATCTCAATCGAAGTTGAGTTGATCACGCCAATCGCGATGGAGAAGACGATCCGGTTCGCTATTCGTGAAGGCGGCAAGACCGTCGGCGCGGGTCGCGTGGGCGACATTCTGGATTAAAACTCTTCCTCTACCTCTTCCTCTGACTCTACTGACTTGAGTGCGGTACGACGAAGAGGAAGATTAAGCGGAAGAGGAAGATTAAATACGCCAGTAGCTCAATTGGTAGAGTAGCGGTCTCCAAAACCGCCTGTTGGGGGTTCGAGTCCCTCCTGGCGTGCAACTGATGCGGCGTTGGAAAATGAAACTGTCACGTGATTGTGTGGTTTAACGCTTCGACCGTTCACAGAATCATGATCTGAATTTTAGATGATCACCAAAGTCAAAAATTTTGTCGGTCAAGTGAAGATCGAGTTGCAGAAGTGTTCCTGGCCGTGGGACCCAAAGGAGAAAGGGTTCCGCCGTTACAAGGAACTGAGTGACTCGACCGTTGTGGTTGTCATCTCGATGATACTGCTAGGTGGGTGCGTCGCGTTCTTCGATTTTGCCCTCGTGAATTTCGTCCATTTCTTTACTCGGATACACTGATTTATGGGGCAGATACTCGCAGCAAAAGATCAATGGTTCGTCGTGCACGTGCTTTCCGGCCAGGAAAACAAGGTGCGCGAGAACATCTTGAAACGCGTCAAGACAGAGGAAATGGGCGACTTGATTTACGATGTGCTCGTTCCGACTGAGCGCGTATCGGAGATCAAGAAGGGGAAAAAGAGCGAGACGACACGGAAATTTTTTCCCGGGTATCTTATCGTGAACATGCATTTACTCGACGAAAACAATCAGCTGGTCGGGCGCACCTGGTATTTCGTTCGTGACACACCCGGCGTGATCGGCTTTGCCGGAACCAAGGACAAACCGATCCCAATGCGGCAATCCGAAGTGGACAGCATGCTGGCGCAAATGAAGGAGCGGGAAGAAAAGGTAAAACCGAAAGTCAGCTTTGAAGTGGGTGAATCGGTGAAAGTCGCTGACGGTCCATTCCAAAATCAGACCGGAATCGTCGAAGAAATCGATCCCGAGCGCGGAAAACTGCGTGTTTCGGTCACGATTTTCGGTCGCGCCACTCCGGTGGAATTGGAATACTGGCAGGTCGAACGCGGCTAAAAATTTTCTGACAGAATCGACAAAATGTTCAGAATAATTTCAGCCTCTTTGATTCAAACCGATTTTGTAAATTCTGTTCATTCTGTCTAAATCTTATGGCAAAAGAAAAAGTAGCAGAGATCAAACTCCAAATTCCAGCGGGACAAGCTAATCCTGCACCTCCGGTTGGAACCGCTCTCGGCCCGCGCGGCGTCAACATCATGGCGTTCTGTAAAGAATTTAACGCCGCCACGCAGAAACAAGCCGGCGACATTCTCCCGGTCGTGATCACTGTTTACAAAGACAAATCGTTCACGTTCATCACCAAGAGTCCGCCGGCTGCGGTGCTCTTGAAGAAAGCGGCCAACATCGCTGCCGGTTCGAAAGAGCCCAACAAAACGAAGGTCGGCAAAGTAACGCGCAAACAAGTCATGGACATCGTGAACACCAAGCGCAAAGACCTGAACGCGCGCGACGATGAAGCCGCCTTCCGAATCATCGCTGGCACCGCCCGCCAAATGGGGTTGGAAATCGCAGATTAAGTCAGCTGCTACTTCGGAACATCGCTGGCGTCGTCAAGAAATTCCCACCGCTGCAACGCAATCGGGACGTTGCCGTTCTTCCAGACAAAATCGTGGAAGGCGCGGAGATTGAATTTGTCGCCCAGCTGCATACGCGCGTCAGCGAGAAACTTTATGATCTGTAGTTTTCCGATCTGATACGTGATCGCCTGACCAGGACCAGTGGAAAACGCGGTCGCTTCCTGGCGCGCGGTTTGTTCGTCCATCGGAACTTTCTCCTGAAGATATTTCGCAGCTTGCTCGAGCGTGAACTCGTCTAGCGCCAGTTTCACGTCCACTTCCACGCGCAGCGCGCGAAGCCGCATGAAATTGTAAATGATCTCACGCGTGTGCGGGCTGTCATCAAACAAACCCGCGTGCAATATCATCTCCTCCGCATAAAACCCGATCCCTTCGTTCGCACCGGAGTCGTAATAATGCCGTCGGATCGGGTCTTCATTTTTCCATGAGAGACAAAGCTGAAAATAATGACCGGGCACGCCTTCATGAACCGTGATGGGTCGCGGGTCCATGGCTGTCGCGCGCCAGAAGTAACCGAGCTTCTCTGAAGGCTCCGGTACGTAACGGACACAATTTTCCTTGAGTCGGGATGGGCCGGTGAAGTCATCATTTTCGCCGAACCCTAGCACGCGCAAATATTCCGGCGTTGGTCGCAGGGTATAATGCTGCACCCAATCTGGAACGCTGACGATACCGCGCTCGACTAGGAATTTGCGAATTGCCAATTCCTTCTCTGCTGCATCGCGAATCCAGGTGTCGATATTGTCTGCAATTTTCAGCGGCGGCACATCTTTGTTTCGGTTCTTCTCGAAAGTCTCGAATGCGACCGCGCGATTCCATTCCTGGCGTCCCATCGCCAGCAGTTCTTCCGGCGTGAACGGCATCAGCGCCACGTTGTGCAAAAACCAGATGTAAGCGTCGCGACCAAGGGCCGTTTGTTCGGGGAGACTTGGCAGTTTCTGTTTGAGCTGCTGTTGAAATTTCTCCAGCGCATCCGCAGCGTGCTCGCAAGCAGTGGTTAGTTTTTCCGGATGTAAAGTCGTCGATGGTGCCAGCGACCTCGACATTTTGCGCAGACGCTCGCGAATACCGTCAAGATTGTTGATCGCGACCGTCGCGAACGGGGCAGGCGGCTTCTCGAGGTTCTCTGCGCCTTGCTGCAAGATCGGCGAAATGTTTTCGATACGCGTGAGGATCTCGCGACTGCGCGCGTCGTCGTAGGGTGCCGGTGCAGTAAGCGCTTCCACGAGCCCGGTGAGCGTCTGCTCGATGTAAAAATTCGGGTCGCGTTTCCAGCGTGGATTGCCATCCAGTTCCCAGCGGACTCGTGATAACGCGGAGCCGACTAATTTGTAATCGACTTGTTTCGAAATTGGCCAGTTGCTTGGATCAATCTTCTTCCAACGCGCCTCGAATTGCTCGAGGTCCTTCCGCCGCTGGTCGATGCTCGCTAGCGACCAATCGCGTATTCCGCCCGGTCGCTCAATTCGATTGACGTCGTCGCCGGTAAATGGTGCGTATTTCGCGCGCCAGGCCCAGAAGTCGTCCGCCAATCTAATTAAAGAATCCGGCTGCGTTTGGCTGCTTGCGAACAGAGCAAGCGAGCTCAAAAAAAACGCTACGCAGAAATTTTTCACGAACAGACTCAATCCGAGGTTCGGCGCATGGTAATGATCGGTGGCGAAAGACCAGGGCGATACATCGACATGCCGTAGCAGAGCGCGGCGGATTTATCGCGCGCGTAGCGAATATGATTCAACTTGTCATCCCAGCGTTCCATGTAAGAGCAATTCGCCGTTTTTTGGCTGCCGGGAATCGGAACGTAACGATTCTCAGTGAATGTGAGAAACGCCGCTTCGCCCGGCAACGGATTTGGCGTAGCCCAGTTCGGTGAAAGCCTGACAAATCGCGGCCCGCTCAAATCCAGCGCGAAAACCGTATCGCCATCAGTGCTGTTCAGATGCAGACCAAAAAATGCGAGGCGTAAGGGACCTTCAAACAGAAAATGACCGCTGTTGTCCTGATTGTCGTGGAGAATGTCAAAGGCGCCGTAAAATCCGGGGATCTTGTCGAACTGAGTTTCAGTCCCCGTTTTCAAATCGCGCAGGACAAAATTCTTCCCGTGTCCGGGGCCATTAATCTGATCATCTTCGTCGGCTGGATCTTCCCGCAGAATCAATTCGATAGAACCATCAGGCGATTTGTAGGTGGGCGCGGGCGTTGGGCTGGGTGAACCAGACTCCGTAGGCGAAGTTGTCGCGGCCGTCGAAGCCGGTTCCTCTTGCTCGACGTTTGTGAAATATGGCGAGCTTTTGGTTTGCGTGTACCAATCCGGCGCAACGTCCAATTTCTTCAACGCTTTTCCCAGAGGATCGACGCTCCAAAATTCGCGAACGTTATCAGGCCTTTCGCGCGTGAAGACAATCACACTGCCGCCTGGCGCGAAAATTGGATCGGAGTCCTGTCCTGAGTTGTCCTTTGTAAGTTGACACAAAAGTTTTCCATCTTCGCGATACAAATATAGATGGGAGTGACTCGTTCCTTCAGCCTGCAAGTAGCGGATGGCGATCACAGTTTCGGCGGCTGCACGCGTGCTCGTTGCAGATAGCGAGAAAATTCCTGCGACGATTAGTATTCGAAGAGTCGAGCGCATCAGCGGAGAGGCAGTTGAATCGCGCTGGCGTGCTCGGCGTCGTGATAGATCTGCACATGACACGTGCGTGCGTCTTTCGCGGTTTCTTCGGCCACAACTCCGCCAGAGCAATAATTCTTTTGCCACAAGATTGAATTTACCGCTGTAACAACCAGGCGCAGTCGGCTGCCTTTCATTACTCGCCGAGCAACGAACAAGCCCGGATTGAAGTCGCACCTGGCGATCTGGCTTGGCTGAACGAACTTGGCCTCGCGCAGCGACTCGTGATAGCGCAGCCGACGCAGGTCGGTCCACAGTGCGATGCTGATGCCGTCAGGCTGGATCTCGTAAAGATCGCACTCAAGATCGACGTCGGGCGTGTCGATGGATACCCATAGGGTGACTGCTGGACAGCCAATCAGTGGTGTCTCGTTTGACAACGGATCGGTATGATACACCAAGCCATCGCCACCGATGCTGAGGCAAAAGTCTGATCAATCGCGGCGGTCTTCTCTTTTGGTTCCACTCCTTCAACGAATTCGCCGCGATGTGTATCCAGTGGGTCGTACGAGAATTTGTCGGCGCCGGTGGTAGACCGACTCTCGGTCAGCGTGCCGGAGCGAAACGCCCCGTTTGCATCGCCATCCTTCGAGGCGAAATAAAATGTTTTTGGATTGGCGACTAATG
>QHMR01000005.1:0-38774 GCA_003217875.1 Verrucomicrobiota bacterium | reverse complement strand
ACTGGCGGTGGAGATCATTGAGGTCGAGGATGGCCCCCGGCCCAAATTTCACGCCGGCAACTTCATCGGTCGGCGTACGCGTGCCAGCATGGTCCCATGGGCCAATGATGAGAAAATGTTTCGCCCGCGTTTCCGGCGAGATGTTCGCCATATGATCGCGATAGAATGTGAGCGCGCCCAGCTCATCGCCATCGTATTGACCTGTGATTGTCAGAACCGGCAGCGTGATCTTCTTGTATTGCTCGGCCGACGGCACTATCGCGTCGTAGTAGGCGTCGGCCGTGGGATGTTTCAGAATGCGCTGGAAATTCTTTGATGAATTTCCAACGAACGAGTCGAGGTCTTTGAATGGAACGTGTTTCTTGTAGGCATCGAGAAATTTCGTTCGCCAGAATTTTTGATCGGCGAAAAGGTGTTCCTGACCAGCGCGACCACTGGTAAGCGTGAACCATTGCACGTCATATGTCTCGCCGACATTGTTGTACGATGGATAATCGAGCGGCGGACGCGCAGCTGCGACCGGAACAATTGTCACCAGATGTGAGGGAAATTCTTTCGCTGTTGCCCATTGATCGAATCCCGCATAAGAGCCGCCCCACATGGCAACTTTTCCATCACAAAATGGTTGCTTTGCAAACCACTCGACGATGTCATGACCATCGCGCGGCTCATTTGCAAACGGTTCGAATTCCCCGCCGGAATTGCCACGGCTCCGCACGTCAACCAGCGCAAATGCGTATCCGTGCGATGCAAAATACGCGGCGCGGGCGTGGTACGTGTCCGAGATATACGGCGTGAGCGTGAAGATCACCGGTGTCTTTGACAGCGAACCCTCGGGCGTCTTCGGCAAATACAACGTCGCGTTAAGTTCGACCTTGTCGCGCATGAGAATCTTGACGCCCCAATGAAGATCGTAGTCCGCTGGCGGTTGCAATGGCGAAGGCGCTGGAGTTGGAGATTGCGCAAGAATGTTTGTGGTGAAGCCTATGCAGAGCGCCAGAGCCCGGATCGAGGGTTTCATTTCGCGGCTATTCAAGCGAACGGCTGCGATCGAAACAAGGGTTCTTTCATGGAGTAAAAAGCGGCGCGCCTTTCGCGAAACAGAACAAAATGCCTCCATTGAATTTTGCACGAAATGCTTCCCGGGTGCGATGCGTCCTCGCATGGCTTTCATCATTTGCAGCGAACCGGGTTTGCGAGACGATAGGTCATGGCTCACGCCACGTTGAAGCACAATCAGGTTCAGAAGGATGTCGGAACGATTTCGTCATCGCGAGCGGAGCTGTTCTGTGCAGGCACAGTATTTTTTGCTGCGCTCCTTCTTTATAGCTGGACGCTAGCTCCCACGGTCACGTTGACCGACAGCGGTGAATTGATAGTGGTCGCCCAAGGAGTTGGGGTTGCGCATCCACCAGGTTTTCCTCTCTGGGTGATTCTCGCTCATCTCGCTTCGCTCGTGCCGTTGGGAAACATTGCGGTGCGGATTAATTTTTCGTCTGCTGTTTTCGCGGCGCTCGCGTCCGCGATGCTCACTCTGGTTGTGGCAGAGTTAATGATCGCAATTCCATATCTCCTCACGCGGAAGAAGAGAAGCGCGCAGCGAAACAAAAAGGCTGAGGATTCGCCCATTGCGCAGCTTTTGATCTGTGCGCCGGCGCTCGGCGCGGGCTTGCTCATGGCATTCTCCCGCACACTCTGGGCATATGCGACAATCGCCGAAGTTTATACTCTTAACGCGCTGCTGATCCTGATCATTTTATTTCTGATGCTGCGGTGGCGGCGGTATATCCTTGCCGACCGACTTAATACCGGCCCAGCGATCAGGCCTCATGACAAGTGGCTTTATGGCGCCGCGCTGGTATTTGGATTAGCGCTGGGGATCCATCACGTCACGGTGGGGTTGATGCTCCCGGCTCTCGCCGTTCTCGTTTACAGGACGCAAGGCCTGAGATTTTTTACGAGCCGCCGACTGGTGTATGCCGCGCTGATTTCGATCGGCGCCCTCGTCGCCGTTTATGCCTATTTGCCGTTTGCGGCCTCGCGTTCACCTGTCATCAACTGGGGCAACCCACGTTCGCTGCAGGAAATCTGGTGGCACATCACGGGGCGGCAGTATCGCGTGTTCTTTTCATTTTCGCCGAACATAATGGGAGGGCAGTTTATTGAATTCTGCAGAATGCTCCTGCGCGAATTTGGGTTTGTGTGGCTGCCTTTGCTGCTTGTCCTGGCTTTTGCTGGTTTCGCCACTGCCTATAGGCGCGATCGCACAGGTTTCTGGTTCTTGCTATTCATCGTCATCGCCGATTTGGCCTACGCGCTCACCTACGAAATCGCGGAAGACAAGGACGCCTACTATCTACCTACCTTTATCGCCATCGCCATTGCAGCCGGATTCGGTATCCGCTGGCTAATCCAGTTGACCCTCTCGAAGTCGATTCTGGTCGAAAGATCGTACTGGGTCGCTGGAATTGCCGTGCTGCTTTCATCTGCCACAGCGCTCGCGGCGAACTGGCCGTTCAATAATCGCAGGCATTACCTTATCGCGCACGATTACGTCGAAAATCTCCTTAGCACGATCGAGCCTAATGGTCTTTTGCTCACACAAGACTGGCAGGTTGTGTCGCCGATGTTGTACGCGCAGGAAGTGGAACAACGTCGGCCAGACGTAAAGGTTGTCGATGTTAATCTGCTGCGTCGCTCGTGGTACTTCGACTATCTGCGGCATGCGTATCCTGGGTTGATCGACCGATCACGCGAGAAAATTGCTGCGTTTGTTCAGATTCTTAAAGAATGGGAGCGTGACCCCGGGGCTTTCGCCAGGGACCAGTTGCTCACTCAAAGGATTACTGCGGCATTTTTCGAGATGCTCCGGTCGATTGTGATAAACGAGAACCGCGTCGCGCCGGTGTACATCACACGAGACTTGCTCTTTGCTGAGACAACCAACGCCGAGTTCGCTAAATGGATTAATCAAAACTATCCACTTGTCCCCAAATCCGCACCTGCAGACCCGCGGTCTGGCTGATGGAACGGTGCGGTTTGAAAACGATGACGTGATCAACGTCAAGATTTTGCCGGTCTATACCAGCATGTTGATTACTCGCGGGCGTTACCTCGGGTTATTCAACCAGCACGAACGCGCGATAATTGCTTTCAGAAAGGCGCTCGCACTCGATCCCAGCCTCGCTGCGGCGCGCGAAGGACTGACGGAAAGCGCTGCGAAACTGCGCAAGCCGTAGCAATCGCGCTCAAAGCCGCGCGGATATTCGACCGGCGAATCGAACGCGCTCGTACAAAACGGCGTTCTCATCGCTGCGACTGTTGTGCATGAGGTTTTGACAAACCGCAGATAGGCGCTAGCTTCCGTGTCCCGCCCGCTGAATCGGGCCGACAACTTTTAGCAGGAGCCTTGTTGCTATGGCAAGCAACCGGGGCATTTGAACTGCACACGAAATGCAAAGAAATCGAAGTAAACGTTATCGTGCTGCCGTTGAGCAGGTCGATCGAAGCAAGACCTACCCTCTTGCCGACGCTGTCTCAACGCTGAAGAAGTTTCCGCCGACAAAGTTTGATCAGACGGTGACGGTTTCGTTTCGGCTCGGAGTTGATCCCAAGCAATCCGATCAAATGGTGCGCGGGACCTGCCCACTTCCCCACGGCAGTGGAAAACAGGTGCGCGTGCTTGTTTTCGCAGAGGGCGAGGCGGCAAGGGTGGCCAAAGAAGCCGGTGCGGAATTTGTCGGGATGAAAGATCTAATTCAGAAGTGCCAGGAAGGTTTTCAAGATTTCGATGTGGCGATCGCTACACCCGCGGCGATGGCGGAGGTGCGGAAGCTTGGGAAGGTGCTGGGACCGCGTGGGCTGATGCCTAATCCCAGAACCGGGACGGTGACTGACGATACCGCCAACGCTGTGCAGGAGGTGAAGGCCGGTCGTGTAGAATTCAAGCTAGATAAGAATGGCAACGTGGCGGTGCCGGTTGGCAAATTTTCGTTCGAAGAAAGCGCGCTGGTGGAAAATGGAAATGCTGTGATTGAAGCCGTTGTGCGGGCCCGTCCGGCCACAGCCAAAGGTCGCTTCCTTGAAGGCGTGACAATCAGTGCGACAATGTCGCCAGGCGTCCGCGTCGATCCAGCGCCGTATCTGAACATTTAGCGGCAAAGGCACTCAACAGCGAAAACATGCGACCAGAAAAGACCAGTATCGTTGCGGATTTGTCTGAGAAATTGAAGCACTCGCCTTTTGTGCTGGTGACCGATTATCAACACATGAAGGTCGCTGATTTCAGCGAATTGCGGAACCGACTGGCGCCTACAGGTGCGGAAATGCACGTAGTCAAAAATAATTTCCTCAAGCGGGCCATGGCCGATTCTGGATTTCCGGACGTTCGCGACCAATTGGTTGGCCAGACGGCAGTTGTCACAGGGGAAAAAGACGTGGCGCCAGTGGCGAAGATTTTTAAGACGTTCGCGACAGAATTCAAAATCGCGGCTCTGAAGATCGGTTTTGTTGATCGCACGGTTCTTTCGACAGCGGAATTGGAGACACTGGCGGAATTGCCGCCGCGCGAAACATTGCAGGCGCAATTGCTGGGACTGCTCCTTTCGCCGGCAACGCGTCTAGTCCGCCTGCTGAATGAACCGGGCGCAGCGTTAGCGCGGCTGCTAAACGCAAAGGCCGAAAAGGAGGGTGCGTCAGAGGCATAAATTTTGTGAGGCGGGCGTGTCGTCTGCGAAATGGCAAGCGAGCGGTCGCTCTACAAACAACAGAGGAATAAAGGAAACTGTCCGAGCCGATGGCTATCGGCTTTAATTCTTCGAAAGCTTTCGGAGGCGGCAACTGGAGGAAAAAACAAAAATGGCAGATACAGAAAAATTGGTGGAGCAACTCAGCAATTTGTCCGTGCTGGAGATTGCTGGTTTGGTCAAGCAGCTTGAGGAAAAATGGGGGGTAAGCGCGGCGGCCCCGGTAGCGGTTGCGGCCGGTCCCGCTGCGGCTGGCGCCGCTGGTGGAGCAGCAGCTCCAGCGGCTGAGGAGAAGACGACGTTTGATGTTATCCTCACAGAAATGGGCGCGAACAAGATCGCTGTGATTAAGGAAGTCCGCGGCGCAGTCCCGGGACTTGGCCTAGCGGAAGCGAAGGCCCTCGTCGAAGGAGCGCCTAAAACAATCAAAGAAGGCGTGACGAAGCAGGAGGCGGATGAGATAAAGAAAAAGATCGAAGCTGCTGGCGCGAAAGTCGAAATTAAATAATAGTCTGATTTCGAATCCGCGACCCGAATTTACTTGCACGCCAGCCGATTTCGAGTAAAGATTAGATTCGGTTAAAGCCAGGCAAACGTATTTTTAACCCGGCGCTAACAGGAAAAACACATTACCGGCCACGAGACAGAAGTCGTCAATTTGACAGGCTGCTGTTTCGGTGGCATTTTTGTGCCCCTCGCTCGTCGGTAAACCAGTGAATCTCGCTCGCGTCGGCCCGCGATGTGGTGTGGCCGCTGCGAGGCTTTAGCTCTTGATCTTAGTGACTATGTCAGAACGCATTTACTTTGGAAGCATCAAGGAAGGTATCGAACCCCCGAATCTGATTGAGGTTCAGGCTAATTCGTACGTCGACTTCCTGCAAAAGGATATCCCTTACGCCAAGCGGAAAAATCAGGGCCTCCAGGCTGTTTTCAAGGAGGTCTTCCCAATCGAAAGCTATGACGAGAAAGCGGTGCTCGATTTTGGTCATTATGACATTGGCGAGCCGAAACTGACCGCACTGGAAGCGCAGCGCGAAGGGCAAACCTACAGCGCGCCGTTGCACGTCACTTTCCAACTGCGAGAAGAAAAAGGCACGAAGGAAGAGAAGGTTTATATGGGCGAAATCCCGCTCATGACGCCTCAGGGCACTTTCGTCATTAACGGAGCGGAGCGCGTCGTAGTAAGCCAGTTGCACCGCTCCCCGGGAATCGCCTTTGAATCAACTGTTCACGTAAACGGCAAGGTGCTGTACAGCTTCCGGATCATTCCAGACCGGGGTTCATGGATTGAGGTGCAATTTGATACTGCTGATCTTCTTTATATTTACCTCGATCGACGCAAGCGGCGTCGAAAATTTCTCGCCACAACGTTCCTGCGCGCTCTCGGCTACGGTTCCGACGAAGAGGTGATCAAGCTTTTTTACAATATCGAGACCCTAAAGCTGAGCGAGAAACTCGATGAAGAGAAATTGGCTACCAAAGTGCTGACCGCGGAGATCCGTGACGGCGAAGTGACAGTCGCGCGTGCATTTGAACCGCTCACGCTGGCAACCGTCCGCCAGATCATGGCGCTCAAGATTCACGAGGTGAAAGTCATCGACATTTCGAATGACGACACAATCGTGAAGGCCCTTAGAAAGGACCCGGCGCACGATCAGGAAGAAGCGCTGAAGGATATCTATCGACGTCTTCGACCGGGCGATCCGCCGACTGTTGCCAACGCTCGCGCTTTGCTCAAAAGACTCTTTTTCGACCCCAAAAAATACGATCTTGGCCGCGTCGGCCGCTACAAGATTAATCAGAAACTGGGAATCAACGTTGATCCCACCGAGCGCATCTTGACCGACAAGGACTTTATCGCAGCGATCAAGTATTTGATTAATTTGCGGCGAGGGGAGGGCACGCTTGATGACATTGATCATCTGGGCAGCCGTCGTGTACGGACGGTGGGTGAGTTGCTGGCGAACCAATGCCGCGTCGGTCTTGCCCGCACCGAGCGTCTGGTCAAAGAGCGCATGACCTTGTTCGACATCAATGTCGACGGCATGACGCCACAGAAGCTGATTAATCCAAAGGCGCTCAGCGCGGTCATTCGAGATTTCTTCGGCCGGTCCCAGCTTTCGCAGTTCATGGATCAAACAAATCCACTCGCGGAGTTAACGCATAAGCGCCGTTTGTCGGCTCTCGGTCCCGGAGGTCTCAGTCGGGAGCGTGCCGGGTTCGAGGTGCGCGACGTTCACCCTTCGCATTATGGACGCATATGTCCGATCGAGACGCCCGAAGGGCCAAACATCGGATTGATCAGTTCGATGAGCACGTTTGCGCGTATCAATGAGTTTGGTTTCATCGAGACGCCCTATCGGAAAGTGGAAAAGGGACGGGTGACCGATGAGATCGAATATCTTACCGCTGATCGCGAAGAGAACTTCCTCGTGGCGCAAGCCAATGCGCCTGTGGATGGGCGCGGCCATTTCACGGGGGAAAAAGTCTCCGTGCGTTATCGTGGCGACTTTCTTGAAGTCGATCCCTCCAAAGTGAATTACATGGATGTGTCGCCGAAACAACTCGTCTCGGTGGCAGCGGGCCTCATTCCGTTCCTAGAACACGACGACGCAAACCGAGCGCTGATGGGTTCCAACATGCAACGTCAGGGTGTGCCGCTGATCGTTTCCGAGGCGCCGCTCGTCGGCACGGGCCTGGAGGAAAAGGTGGCGCGAGATTCCCACGCTGTCGTTCTAGCCGCGGAGAGCGGCAAAGTCGCTTCAGTCACAGCGGACCAAATTATTGTTACGAAAGATGGTCATTTGCCCGAGAGCAAAAGGAAGCTGAAAACCGATCCAGAAAATGGGATTCACGTTTACGAACTTCGCAAATTCATGCGCTCAAATGCCGGCACGTGCGTGAACCAGAAGCCGATTGTGCGCAAAGGTCAGCACGTGAAGCGCGGCCAGGTGATCGCCGACGGCCCAAACACCGATCATGGCGAGCTTGCGCTAGGACGCAATGTGCTCGTCGCGTTCATGCCTTGGAACGGATACAACTTCGAAGATGCCATCATGATTTCCGAAAAGGTGGTGAAGGAAGATGTTTACACTTCCATTCACATCGACGAGTTCGAGATTGGCGCGCGCGACACCAAGCTTGGACCGGAGGAAATTACGCGGGACATTCCCAATGTAAGTGAAGAAGCTTTGCGCAACCTAGGTCCGGATGGCGTAGTGCGAGTGGGAGCCGAAGTAAAGCCCGGTGACATCCTAGTTGGGAAGATAACGCCGAAGAGCGAAACAGAACTAGCTCCGGAAGAACGCCTGCTTCGCGCGATTTTTGGCGAGAAAGCAGCCGACGTGAAGGATACATCGCTTACCGTTCCCTCCGGCACCTACGGGATCGTGATGGACGTAAAGGTCTCATCGCGTCGCGAAGTTTCACGCGAGAAGCTCACGCCGGCCGAAACCCGGCGACAGCTTAAAACGATCAGCGAAGAGCATAAGCGCAAGAAAGAGGCGCTAATTGAACAACTGACCGATTCGCTTTCGAATGTCCTACTCGGTGAAAAGGTCCCTCTCGACGTCGTAAACGCCAAGAATGGTGAAATCATCATTCCGGCCAATCGCAAGATCACGAAAACACTCTTACGAAAGCTGGCGATGGCGCACGATCATATCGAGATCGATCCGAGTCCGATCCGCAATAGAATTCGCGAAATCATTGGTTCTTACGAGCACAAGTTCGCGGAGTTGGAGCTTGAACGCGATCGGGCGACAGACCGCGTAGAGAGCGGCGACGATATCGATCCCGGAATCATTAAGCAGGTCAAGGTTTATATCGCGAGCAAGCGCAAACTGAGCGTCGGTGACAAGATGGCTGGACGCCACGGCAACAAGGGCGTCGTGGCTCGGATCGTCCCTGAAGAGGATATGCCTTTCCTGGCAGACGGAACGCCGGTTGAAATTGTGCTTAATCCATTGGGCGTTCCCAGCCGCATGAATGTCGGACAAGTTTTGGAAACTCACCTGGGCGTCGCTGCGAAGGCACTCGGATTCAGAGTCGGGACCCCGGTGTTCGATGGAATCAAGGAAAAACAGATTCACGAATATTTGCATGATGCGAGAAAGAAGGAGGGCTTCACCTGGGTTCAGGTCGATGGTAAAGCGCGCCTTTTCGATGGACGCACCGGCGATGCCTTCGATCAGGAAGTGGTCGTTGGATACATCTACATGATGAAACTCGGTCACTTGGTCGCAGACAAAATTCACGCTCGCGCCGTCGGACCGTATTCGCTCGTTACCCAACAGCCGCTCGGAGGGAAAGCGCAGTACGGTGGCCAACGCTTTGGCGAAATGGAAGTGTGGGCGCTTGAGGCGTACGGCGCCGCTTACACGCTGCAAGAATTGCTAACGGTTAAGTCGGATGACGTGCAAGGAAGGACGCGCATCTATGAGTCGATCGTTAAAGGCGACAATTCACTGGAAGCTGGCACGCCCGAATCGTTCAACGTCTTGATCAAAGAAATGCAGAGTCTCGGTCTCGACGTGAAGGTTGGCGGGCAGGCGCCCACGTTTCTCGAGAGCGTCGCATAATTTTAAGAATCAGAAGGTTATTTGGAGAAATCATGAACGAACATTCTTGGCGTGAGTTAGTAGGCGAAGAACGCCCCGTGGGTTTTGATCAGGTCGCCATCGGTGTTGCCTCGAGCGACACGATGCGGTCGTGGAGTAAAGGCGAAGTTAAAAATCCCGAGACCATTAATTACCGGACGTTCAAACCGGAAAAAGGCGGCCTTTTCTGCGAACGCATTTTCGGTCCTACACGGGATTGGGAATGCTCCTGCGGAAAATACAAGCGCATCAAACACAAGGGAGTGATTTGCGATCGATGCGGCGTGGAAGTCACCCTGGCGCGCGTCCGCCGCGAGCGGATGGGCCACATCGAATTGGCGGTACCGGTTTCGCACATCTGGTTTTACAAGTGCATGCCCTCGCGCATCGGGCTCATGCTCGATATGAGTGCGCGTCAGCTCGAGCGCGTCATCTATTACGAGGACTACATCGTCATTGATCCCGGCAAGACGCCGTTGCAGAAGACGCAACTGCTCAACGAAGTCGAATATCGCGAGGCGCAGGAGCAGTATGGCGAAGATTTCATCGCCGGCATGGGCGCTGAAGCGATCAGGAAACTTCTTGCTGAGATCGATCTCACCAAGCTCAACAAAGAGCTGGAGAAAGCGATGGGTGCCACAAAGAGCAAGCAGATCCGCAAGAAACTGGCGAAGCGTCTCAAGCTCGTTCAAGGATTCCAGAGCTCGCACGCGCGTCCTGAATGGATGATTCTGGATGTATTGCCAGTCATCCCGCCGGATTTGCGTCCTTTAGTCCCCTTGGAAGGCGGGCGTTTTGCGACCTCGGACCTGAACGACCTTTATCGCCGTGTTATTAATCGTAATAACCGGCTCAAAAACCTCCTCCTGCTCAAAACACCGGACGTGATCATTCGCAACGAAAAGCGAATGCTTCAGGAGGCCGTGGACGCTTTGTTCGACAACGGCAGGCACGGTCGCGCCGTGACTGGCGCTGGCAATCGACCCCTGAAATCGCTAAGCGACATGCTTAAGGGTAAAGGTGGTCGTTTCCGTCAAAACTTGCTCGGTAAACGCGTCGATTACTCCGGTCGCTCGGTGATTGTCATCGGCCCGGAGCTGAAGCTGCACCAATGCGGCTTGCCGAAGAAGATGGCACTTGTGCTATTCGAGCCGTTCATTATTCGGCGATTGAAGGATCTCGGTTACGTGCACACGGTGCGTAGCGCGAAAAAGATGATCGAACGCCAAACGCCCGAGGTCTGGGACATTCTCGAAGAGGTTACCAAGGGTCATCCCGTGTTGCTGAACCGCGCGCCCACTTTGCATCGCCTGTCGATTCAAGCCTTTGAACCACAATTGATCGAGGGCGAAGCCATTCGCATTCATCCGCTGGTTTGCACCGCTTACAATGCGGACTTCGACGGAGACCAGATGGCGGTGCATGTACCGCTCTCAGTCGAGGCCCAAATGGAAGCGCGCATGCTTATGCTTGCTCCGAATAACATTTTCTCTCCCTCGAGCGGCAAGCCCATTACCACGCCTTCCCAAGACATCACGCTTGGCTGTTATTACCTGACTCAAAATCCTAGGGGTCAAGGCAAGGACGGCCAGCGCTTTCCGCTCTTCGTCGATGCAGCGGAGGTAGAATTTGCCATGGCAGAGGGGACCGTTCGTACTCACGACCGCATTCGGATCAAAAATCCCGATTTTGGCGCGCAAACTATTTACGGGAATGCTGAGGCGAAAACTATCGAGACCACGCCAGGCCGCGTAGTTTTCAATCAGATTTGGCCGAGGCAACTTGGATTCTTCAACAAACCTGCCGGCAAAAAGCAACTCAGCGATATTATCTGGCGCTGTTATCAAATCGCTGGTCCGGCGGAGACAGTGGCCACATTAGACAAACTGAAGGAGCTCGGTTTCACTGAAGCGACAAAGGCCGGCATTTCGATTGGAATTTCGGACATGATCATTCCGAAAGAGAAACAGACGGAGCTGGAAAACGCTTACAAGCAGATTCGCCAGGTGGACCAGCAATATCGCAGGGGAATCATTACTGACGGCGAGCGCTACAATAAGATCATCGACATTTGGACCCACGCCGGAGATGAAATCTCCAGCGTGATGTTTCGCACCCTGGAACACAACGAGGGTCGCAAAGAGTTGAATCCAGTGTATTTGATGGTCGATTCCGGCGCACGCGGAAATCGCCAACAGGTTCGTCAGCTCGCGGGCATGCGCGGCTTGATGGCCAAACCGTCAGGCGAAATCATCGAGCGTCCAATCACGTCGAACTTCCGGGAGGGGCTCAGCGTGCTCGAGTATTTCATTTCTACTCACGGCGCTCGCAAAGGTCTCGCTGACACAGCGCTCAAGACCGCCGACTCCGGTTATCTGACACGGAAACTGGTGGACGCGGCACAGGACGTGATCATCAACAAAGAAGATTGCGGTACGGTCAACGGCATCGTGGTGCGCTCGATTTACGAAGGCGACGAGGAAGTGGTCGATCTGGCCCAGCGCATTATCGGGCGTGTCAGTTGCGAGACAATCGCTGATCCGGTGGATAAGAAGAAAAAAATCGTCAAAGCGAATCAGTTCATTGATGAGAAGATCGCCGGCGAGCTTCAGCGGGTGGGCGTGGAAAGTTTAAAGATTCGTTCCGTTCTTACTTGTGAGTGCGGTCGCGGAGTATGCGCGATGTGTTATGGACGCAACCTCGCCACCGGCCAGTTCGTTAAGCTTGGCGAAGCTGTGGGAATCATCGCCGCCCAATCGATCGGCGAGCCCGGAACGCAATTGACGATGCGCACATTCCACATTGGTGGCACGGCCAGCCAGACTTTTAAGCAACCCATTATCAAGGCGAAGAACGATGGCACTGTCCGGTTCAACGATCTGCGCACCGTGCAGGCGCTCGACGGCAGCTGGATTGTTCTAAATAAGAACGGCTCGATCAGTGTGCATAACGCAGAAGGCCGCGAGCTTGAGCGTTACAACGTGGTGATCGGTTCCATGATCTCCAAAGGCGACGGAGCCACAGTTAAGAAGGGCGAGACGTTTGTGCAATGGGATCCTTACAACGTGCCGATCCTCACAGACAAGGGCGGCAAGATCGAATTCCGCGATATGATCGCGGGTGTCACAATCAAGCGTGACGTCGATGAAGCAACCGGCCTCATGGGTACCGTGATCATCGAGCACAAGGAGGATTTGCACCCGCAGGTGGTCATTGTCGATGACAAGAAGGAAGTGCTCGCCAGTTATTCCATCCCCGCTGGCGCGCACGTAATTGTCGAGGAAGGCCAAAAAGTGCGCGCTGGCGCGCTGCTGGCAAAGACACCACGGAAAGTCGCAAAAACAAAAGACATCACTGGAGGTCTCCCGCGGGTGGCAGAATTATTCGAAGCCCGCCGGCCGAAGGACGCAGCTGAGATTGCAAAGATCGACGGAATTGTTGAGATGGGCGGAACTGTCCGCGGGAAACGCCGCCTGATCCTGAAAGACCCTGAGACGGGAGCGGAGGAAGAGCATCTGATCCCGCTCACGAAGCACATCATTGTATTCAAGGGCGACTTCGTGAAAAAAGGTCAGCAACTCACCGAAGGTCCGATCGTCCCGCATGAGATTTTGGAAGTCTGCGGTCCGCAGGAATTGCAGGAACATTTGGTGAACGAAGTGCAGGAGGTCTATCGGTTGCAGGGCGTAGAAATCAACGACAAACACATCGAGATCATCGTGCGCCAGATGTTGCGCAAGGTGAAAATTACCGATCCGGGTGACACATCGTTGCTCTGGGGCGATCAGGTGGACAAGCTCGACTTCGAGGAAGAGAACAAAAAGGTGGTCGAGAAGGGCGGCAAACCAGCGGAAGCCCTTCCTGTACTGCTCGGTATCACGAAAGCTTCGCTTGAAACGGACAGCTTTATTTCTGCTGCCTCGTTCCAGGACACGACACGTGTTCTCACGGAAGCGGCCACGCTCGGTAAAGTCGATAAGCTGCGTGGCTTCAAGGAAAACGTGATCATGGGTCACTTGATCCCGGCCGGCACCGGGTTCCCCGAGCATCGCCAGATCAAGCTGATCGAAAAAGGCGAGCCGATTGGCGCGCCAGTGATGGAAGAAGCTGAGCCGCAACCTGCGATCGGATAAAACACGGCTCGCCAGCAAAGATGGTAGGGCCTGTGTGTCGGCTCCGAGTTTGCATAAACGGCCTACAGTTTGGCGGATGTCGATCGTAACCAAAAAGGGCGATAAGGGTGAAACCTCCCTTATGTATGGCCGGCGCCTGTCGAAAGCTGATCCGCGCGTTGATGCTTACGGTTGTATCGATGAGCTCACCGCCGCGCTTGGTCTCGCCCGATCATTTTCAACGGACAAATTCATTTCAGGCGAGATTTTAGCTGCACAAAAAGATTTGATCGTCGTCATGGGTGAGCTGGCGACGGCGACAGGCGACCGGGAACGCTACGTCAAAGATGGGTTTCATCTTACCACAACGGAGATGGTGGATCGGATCACCGGAGTCATTTCCGAGCTTGAGAAAGACAAGTCGCTTTATTCGAAGGATTGGGTTATACCAGGTGGAACACCCTTGTCCGCTGCGATCGATTTTGCCCGCACAACATGTCGGCGAGCAGAGCGGCGCATCGCCACATTAGGCGCCGGAGAGAAAGATCTTAATCCGGAGATCTTGCGTTACCTCAACCGGCTTTCTGATCTCTGCTGGGTGCTGGCGAGATACGCGGAGAAAGGCTCGCGATAGCACCGCGTTGCTCTAGGCGCGCTCCCGATGACGCTGCAATCCAGCGTCAAGCGAGCAAGACCGCGGCAGCACATTTCGCCACGCGATGTATGTGGTTGCCACATCCCGGAATCGCTTGCCAGGCAAGAGGGGTTGTTGAACCTGAGTTCACTACCGCTGTTTCGAAGAGACTCGCAAACGCACGGCCCGACGAGGTCGCTTCCGGAGCGTGTTCGTATGCAGCTTCGAGGTACAAGTAGGAAATTTGCGTCAAAGCAAAAAACCGAACAGGTCAGCCGAACTAGGCGGCAGCTCACGAATCCCGTGCGCACACCGAAAAATTGCGTGATAAGGCCACACCATTTCTCGATGTTTAGCGCCCGAACATTGAGGCAGGCGCTCGAATGCCTTCTTCTCTCGGGGCGCGCGGCCCACCGAAAGAGAAGTTAAATCCCGCGATGACAAACACCTTCGCGTCCGGCGAGTCGTGGGTTACGCCGAACTGTGGCGATACCGTGACAAAAGTATTGCGTGTGGGTCGAAGTTTGACACTCGGGCCGATGAGGAATTCGTAC
This sequence comes from Verrucomicrobiota bacterium, assembly GCA_003217875.1. GTDB lineage: Bacteria > Verrucomicrobiota > Verrucomicrobiia > Chthoniobacterales > UBA10450 > Udaeobacter. The sequence continues at coordinate 24,131 of QHMR01000005.1, read as the reverse complement.
GTAGGATCACTCCGCGAGCCGGCCTCCGTGGCGTGTTCAAAGAGAGCTTCGATGCCGACGTTGAGGGTCTGATCAATTAGCGCATAGGTCAGCGCGCTGCTCATCTCGAACAGACGTTCGCGCGGCCCTCCATTTTCGTGTTCATATGTGAGGTTAGCGGCCCAGTTCCAACGATGGGCGAATGTTTGACCAAGCAGCAGCTTGAGCTCCCATACGTCGGGCGCATTGTCATTAAAGCTCCACTCGCCGTAAAGGGTCGGGTTTAGCGGAATTTTTCCCCAGTTAGCAAGCGCATAACGAAGCTCCACGCTTGAGCCTTTGTAGAAGGCGTCTCCTCGTTCTATGCCCCAGTTCTGATAGAGATCGAGTTGAAACCGATACGGCAAGCCGATTTCGACTTCCTCGCGAAAGCTGTGTGTGACGTGGCCTTCGGCAAATTCTGGAGTCCAGAACTGGTTGAACTCAAGCGTCCCAGCCGGCCGCACATAAACGCGGCTGTTGCTGAAGGCGCGCTCTGTCGTCCACTCCGGCTGCCCGTACTGGCCTACCTGTAACTCTTGGCGAAGAACGCCCGGAGCGGTTCCGGTGATTTCCACTTCCGGAACAGTTGCTACCTCCTGCGCGCGCAAATGAGTCGTTAAGCCAAAAAAACTCGCTGCGGCGGTCACGGTGATTTTGATTAAATTTGGTCTCATCTTTGAGAACCAAGATAGCGGCTCGTCATGGGCCGCTGCTCCCGTTTGGTTGCGAATTTTTGGCGGTAACTTGCGGATACAGTGTTCTTCCGGAGTCCAGGAAGCCGCCAGCTACACACGGTGGCATGGCGTCCTGGACACACGCGCTGCGGGGCTACGTGCGGTTGGCCTGGCGCCGGTCGGTAATCGCAGCAGCGTCCCCTTCAATGGACATCACCTGAGTGAGGAATTTCTGGTTGCGCACGGGCGGGTGCTGTAGCATCTTCGGTGTCCCGCTCTGGAAGCTCCCCCTCGGGAATTTCTCTTATGGCAGATACAACAGAATTAGTGCCTGAATTGTTGGAAGCTGGCGTCCATTTTGGACACCAGACGAAGCGTTGGAATCCAAAGATGAAGCCTTTCATCTTCGAACAGCGCAATCAGATTTACATTATCAATTTGGACGAGACCGTCCTTCAACTTCGGCGGGCCACGGAATTCCTCCAGGAGGTCGCGCGCCGCGGCGGCAAAATTTTATTCGTCGGCTGCAAGAAGCAGGCGCAAGAAGCGATTAAGGAGGCGGCACTGGCGTGCGGGCAGTTTTATGTTAATCAGCGTTGGCTCGGCGGCACGTTGACGAATCTCGCTACCATTCGCAAAAGCATTGGGCGATTGAAATACATCGAAGAGATCGAGCAGTCGCCCGAATACAAGAAAATGGGAAAACAGGAATTGGCGGCGCTTAATCGCGAGGCGGCGAAACTCCGGCGCAATCTCGAAGGGATAATCGAGATGTCGCAGTTACCTGATGCCCTGGTGGTAATCGACACGATTCGTGAGCAAAATGCTGTGAATGAGGCGCGGCGCCTCGGGATTCCAGTGGTCGCCATCGTGGACACCAATGCGGACCCTGAGGTCATTGATTATCCAATTGCTGGTAATGACGATGCGATTCGCGCTATTCGCGTGATTTTGCAAAAGCTCGTGGATGCCATTGTTTCAGCAAGCAACGAAGCGCGCATTCGCGAACAGGTCGAAATGGCAGGGGTTTCCGCCTGATCTTTGCGTTGCATCAGCGCAAAGTTCTGAAATTAACAATTTAACACCTGATGAACGCAACGACTGACATCGACCCACAGCTAGTGAAGCAACTCCGCGAGAAAACCAATGCGGGCTTCATGGATTGCAAACGCGCTCTTGTCGAAAGCGGCGGTGATCTGACCAAAGCGGAGGGGATTTTGCGGACGAAAGGTATCGCCAGCGCCGGAAAGAAATCGTCGCGTGTGACGAAGGAAGGCATCGTAGCTTCCTACATTCACTTACAAGGCAAGGTCGGCGTGCTCGTCGAGGTGAATTGCGAGACTGATTTTGTGACGCGAAACGAGAATTTCCGCGAGTTCGTGAAAGACATTACGCTGCATATTGCTGCAGCGCATCCGCTTTACGTTAGTCGCGGCGATGTTCCCGGTAATCTGATCGAAGCCGAGCGCGAGATCTACAAAGCTCAAGTAAAGGGGAAACCGGAACAAGTTGCTGAGAAGATCGTCGAAGGAAAACTCGAGAAATTCTACAGCACTGTTTGCTTGCTCGAACAAGCCTTCATCAAAAATCCTGATGTGACCATCAAAGATTTGCTCAGTGCCAAGATAGCCGAGCTTGGCGAGAACATCGTGATCCGCCGCTTCGTGCGTTATCTCGTCGGCGAGCCGTTGCCGAGCGAAACTTAGGTTAAACGCGTTGTGCTCAACGCGTTGTTGCAAAGACCAGGATAAAAATAGGCGCTCGCGCGCTGGCGCTACAACTTCGCGTGCAGGAAGGCGATCCGTGGTTAATTTGGTGGAATGGGACTGGCCGAATACAAGCGAAAACGCGACTTCAAGAAGACAGCTGAGCCGGCGGGTAAACCGCTACCAAAAAAAGTCAAAGGCGCGTCGCGTTTCGTGATTCAAAAACACGCTGCCCGCCGTTTGCACTATGATTTCCGTCTCGAGATGGAAGAAGTGCTGAAATCGTGGGCGTTGCCGAAAGGGCTGCCCTGGAACCGAGGCGAAAAACATCTCGCCGTGGAAGTGGAAGATCATCCGATCGAATACGAGGACTTCGAAGGCGTCATTCCGGAAGGCCAATACGGCGGCGGCACAGTGATGGTTTGGGACCGCGGGACCTACTACGTTTACGGTGAGCAGCCGCTGAAATCGCTCCGCGAAGGCAAGCTTCACCTCGTTCTCGACGGTAAAAAGGCCAAGGGCGAATGGACGCTTGTGCGGATCCGCGGTCGTGATGATGAAAAGAATCAGTGGCTGATCCTGAAAACGGGCACTGGCGCAAAACCAATTTCGAAAAAACTCGAAGATCAGTCAGTGAAGACTGGGCGCACGATGGAACAAATCGCTGAAGCACGTGATGCCGAGTGGGAATCCAATCGGCAAACGGATGAAAGTCCGACTTCGCAATTCAAAGCTCGCATCAAAAAAGCCATAAAAAAAAAGGAAAACGATGAAGTTGTAGGGCAGGCGCGTCGCCTGCCTGTCGGGAAGCCTGGCAGCCGGAGCGGCAGCCCTACAATCGCAGATTTGCCCTCGGCGAAGGCGCGTTTCATCGAGCCGATGAAAGCGAAGCTAGTCGACAAACCGCCAGCGACCGGCGATTGGATCTATGAGCTCAAGTTTGACGGCATTCGGCTGATCGCAGTTAAGAGAGATGAGAAGGTCTCATTGTTCTCGCGAAACCAAAACGATTTGAACGCGCGTTTCCCGGAAATCGTCGAGGCAGTAAAGAATGTGCCTGCACGTGAATGTGTGATCGACGGCGAAGTAGTCGCGCTCGACGACGAGGGCCGCTCGTCGTTTCAACTTTTGCAAGCTCGCGAGATGGAAGGACGAAAATCGCCGATCTATTTGTACGCATTCGACCTGCTTCAGCTTGATGGCAAAAGCTTGATCGGACTGCCGTTGGAGGCGCGAAAGAACGTTCTGGAAAAACTTTGCGCGGGCGCGGGTGAACCGATTCGCTATTCGGGCGCGATCGGAAATGATGCCAAACGGCTGCTCGAAGAAGTGAAACGTCGCGGTCTGGAAGGGATTATCGGTAAACAGCGGGATTCCGCTTACGAACCCGGCCGGCGAAGCGGCGCATGGATCAAGCTCAAGTGCGCCAACGAACAGGAATTCGTCATAGGCGGATACACGCCACCGCAGGGCGCGCGCAAACATTTCGGTGCAATCCTGGTTGGGTACTACGATGATAACAAGTTGGTGTTTGCCGGAAAAGTCGGCACCGGCTTCACTGCCAAGTCGTTATCGATATTGCATAAGAAATTCCTAAAAGAAGCCCGCGACGATTGTCCATTCGTCGATCTGCCATCAAAACAAAACGGGCAATGGGTTCAGGGGATTACGCCTTCCATGATGAAGAAGATGCATTGGGTAAATCCGAAGTTTGTCGCTCAAATCAAGTTCGTCGAGTGGACTCGCGATGGAAAATTGCGTGCACCCGTTTTCCTTGCCTTGCGCGAAGATAAAAAGCCGACCGACGTTGTTCGCGAGGGCTGAAGGACGAAGGCGACAAGCGCGCTGTTGTGAGGCGTTTGTGATCTTCATTCAAGTCGATTGAGCCGAAGAATTTCGAACAGGTTCTTATCAAGAAAGGGTTGAGCTGCTATGCGTATTGCTCAAGTCGCGCCGCTCTACGAGAGCGTGCCGCCAAAATACTATGGCGGCACCGAACGGGTAGTGTCCTATCTCACAGAGGAATTGGTTCGGCAGGGCCACGACGTGACGCTCTTTGCAAGCGGAGATTCGGAGACCAAGGCGCACCTCGTCGCGGCGTGCCGGCGCTCATTGCGTATGGACAAGCACTGCGTGGACCGGTTGGCGCACCACATGTTGATGCTGGAAAACGTCGTGCAACGCGCTGCGGAGTTCGACATCGTCCATTTTCATACTGATTACCTGCACTTTCCCCTGAGCCGTCGTGAGCAGATAACGCATGTAACCACATTGCACGGCCGGCTCGATCTTCCTGATCTGGTTCCGCTTTACCAGGAATTTCGAGAGATGCCGGTGATCTCGATTTCGAATGGCCAAAGAGAGCCGTTGCCGTGGGCGAACTGGCAGGCCACGGTGTACCACGGTCTGCCAGCAGACATGTATCAGTTTCGCGACAAAACGGGAACTTATCTTGCTTTTCTGGGGCGGGTTTCGCCCGAGAAACGAGTCGATCGGGCAATCGAAATTGCGAAGCAGGTTGGCATCCCACTTAAGCTCGCTGCAAAGGTCGATCGGGTGGACAAGGATTATTTTGAGACCGTAGTCGAGCCGTTGCTGCGCCATCCGTTTGTGGAGTTCGTGGGAGAGATCGGCGAAGGAGAGAAAGAGGAATTCCTCAGCAACGCATACGCTTTGCTTTTCCCGATCGACTGGCCAGAGCCGTTCGGGCTTGTCATCATTGAAGCGATGGCCTGTGGCACGCCGGTGATTGCCTACCGCGGCGGGGCAGTTCCCGAGGTGATGGAAGAAGGTCATACAGGATTCATCGTGGAAGGGTTGGAAGATGCAGTTGACGCAGTGCGGCGAGTACCGGAATTGAGCCGGAAACGTTGTCGCGAAGTCTTTGACCATCGGTTTACCGCCGCGCGAATGGCACATGATTACGTGCAGGTGTACGAACGACTAACTAACACCAGACAACATGAGCGTTTGGAGGTGCGCGCGTAATGGCCAGAGAAGTCATCCGTGTCCGGAATGAATTTTATATTCGTTCATCGTCAGCTCGCGTCGATGTTCGCACCCGCGTATTGAAACAGGGCGAGGTTTTCGCTGTGTTCGACCGGTTTGGTGACATCGAGACGTTCGGGACGGGTGAACTCGGCCTTTATTATCAGGACACTCGGTTTTTGTCGCGGCTGACATTGAAACTCGGAAAGGACCGCCCGCTGCTGCTCAGCTCTACCGTTAGAGAAGACAACGCGGTTATGGCGGTGGATGCCACGAACCCGGATTCGTGGCGGGACGGCGAGATAGTGATCCCGAGAGGAACTCTACACGTGTTTCGCTCGAAGATTCTCTGGGAAAAAACGTGTCACGAACGGCTTAGAATCCATAACTACGGACGCGCAGCCGTCGATGTTTCTTTCGCAATCGAATTCGATGCTGATTTCGCGGATATTTTCGAGCTGCGCGGGATGAACCGAGAACGTCGCGGCCGTCGCTTGGAAACGGAGGTTACTAAGGACGGGCTTGTGCTCGCTTACGAAGGATTAGACAATCGTTTTCGCCGAACGCGAATTGTTTTCGATCCGGCACCCACTCGGCTTAACGAGTCCGTCGCCACGTTTCAAATTCGGCTGGAAGCGGGCAAAGACGCCAGCTACCACTGCGCGATTGCATGTGAAGTGGATGGCGATTCGCGACAACACGTCAGGCCTTGCTACGAGAGTGTTGTCGAGGAAGCGGCGAGTGCGCTCGAATGCGTGCGCGCTCGAGAGCCGCAGATTTTTACGGGGAACGAACAGTTCAACGATTGGCTGAACCGTTCGCTCGCCGATCTCCACATGATGCGAACGGAAACGCCCTATGGCCCGTATCCTTACGCTGGTGTTCCGTGGTTCAGCACGGTATTCGGCCGGGACGGAATTATCACCGCGCTCCAGTGTCTGTGGTTTGACCCTTCTATCGCACGTGGCGTCCTGGCGTACCTGGCAGCTACCCAGGCCGACGCGCACAACCCGGAGCAGGATGCGGAGCCCGGCAAGGTGATACACGAGATACGCGCGGACGAAATGGCCACGTTGGGAGAAGTTCCGTTTAAGCGGTACTACGGCAGCATTGATGCCACGCCGCTTTTTATTATGCTCGCCGGAGCATATTACAGGCGCACGGGCGACCGTGCCTTCGCAGAGTCGATTTGGCCAAACATCGAGCGCGCGCTTGGATGGATCGATCATTATGGCGATTCGGATGGCGACGGTTTCGTGGAATATGCTCGCAAAGCGAAACACGGTCTCATCCATCAGGGCTGGAAAGATTCTCACGACGCGGTTTTCCACAGGGATGGCGCTCCTGCCGAAGGACCAATCGCGCTTTGCGAAGTGCAGGGCTACGTTTACGCTGCCAAGACGGCAGCCAGCGAACTGGCCAGGATATTCGGTGACGCACCACGTGCGCGCGAGTTGTCAAAACAGGCGGAAGCGCTCCGTGGCCGATTCCAGAAAGCTTTTTGGTGTGACGACATTTCAACTTATGCGCTTGCCTTGGACGGGAGCAAGCAGCCTTGCAAAGTGCGAACCTCGAACGCGGGGCACTGTCTTTTCGCGGGTGTCGCGACGGCGGAGCATGCGCGCACTGTAGCCGCTACGCTTAGCAACGAAACATCGTTCTCCGGTTGGGGCATCCGCACGGTCGCTAGCAGCGAGGCGCGCTACAATCCCATGTCGTATCACAATGGATCGGTCTGGCCGCATGATAACGCCCTAATTGCCGCCGGGTTTGCGCGATACGGATTGAAAGAGTCGGCAGCGATGCTCCTCGCAGGTTTGCTCGATGCTAGTCTATTCTTCGATCTCCATCGCTTGCCGGAACTATTTTGCGGCTTCCCCAGGCGTCTTGGTGAAGGTCCGACGCTCTATCCTGTAGCCTGTAATCCGCAGGCTTGGGCGTCGGGTGCAGTCTTTCTTTTGCTTGAAGCTTGTCTCGGCTTGAGAGTGTCGGCTCCGGAACAAAAGCTGGTGTTTTCGAAGCCAGTCTTGCCCGCCTTCCTTCCAAAGGTCAGCATTCGTGATCTGAAAGTAGGAGATGCGCGAGTTGATCTTCTGCTCACCAGACACGATGAAGGCGACGTAGGAGTAAACGTGCTCCGGCGCAACGGAGCACTCGAGGTTCTCATTTTTAAGTAACCTTGTCCACAGTTAAGCGGAGTCTGTTGGGGATTACGCTTGTCGCGTGCTCGCTCACAACTATGCTGAAGTAGTGAAGGCAAAAGTGATTGTGATGCCCAAGACGGCGGTGCTCGATCCGCAAGGGAACGCAGTCCGTGAAGCGATGCGGCATCTCGGCATGCCAGAGGTGCGCAGCGTGAGGATCGGCAAATACATGGAGATCGACGTTGAGGGAAACAATGGAGATCTCGAATCGCGCTTGCATCGGCTGTGTCGCGATTTGCTGTCGAATCCGGTGATTGAAGATTACGAGTTGCAGAAAGGCGAATCAGCAAAAGCAGGAAAAGAGGAAGGCGAAGCCGGAGACGAAGGCTAAGAGGAAGTCGAACCAATGAAAGCCTTGCGATATTTTTTCTGTATTGTCCTGCCGCCGGTGGCGGTGCTCATGACCGGTCGCATTGCCAGTTTCTTTCTCAGTCTGATTTTGACATTGCTTGGCTGGATCCCAGGAGTCATTCACGCCTGCCTGGTGGTGAACGACTATCACGCTGAGCAACGCGCCCGTGCCCATTAGCTTGACGAATGAAATTCGCCGTCATCCAATTTCCCGGTTCCAACTGCGATCAGGATTGTGTCGCCGGCATCAACGGCTTGGATGGATTGCATGCCGATTACGTCTGGCACAAAGAAACGTCGCTTGATAATTTCGAGGCCATCGTGCTGCCGGGCGGATTTGCCTACGGCGATTATCTTCGTTGTGGAGCTATCGCACGCTTTTCGCCGATCATGAAGGCGGTGATCAGCGACGCGCGCGCGGGCAAGCTCGTGCTCGGCACGTGTAATGGGTTCCAAGTTCTGTGCGAAGCCGGTCTGCTGCCGGGGGCGCTCGTGCGCAATCGCTCGCTGCGGTTCGTGTGCGATATGGTTATCACGCGAGTGGAAGTAGATGATTCGCCATTCACTCACGGTTGTCCGAAAGGAACGCTTCTGCGTATGCCTGTCGCGCACGGCGAAGGTTGTTTTTTCGCCGACCAGCAAACTCTTCGCGAACTAAACGTGAACCAACAAATCATTCTGCGCTATGCGGACACACAAGGTCGGATCGTTCCGGAAGCGAACCCGAATGGCTCGATTGAAAACATCGCTGGGATCTGCAATCGCGAACGGAATGTCTTCGGCTTAATGCCGCATCCCGATCGCGCCTCCGATGCCCGACTCGGAAGCGCCGATGGCGCGAAAATTTTCCGCTCAATGATGGAGACGATTCTCGTCAGTCGTTCGACGAGTGCCCCCGCGCGCGTAGCACAGGTGGCGTGAGTCTCTTCATTACCGGCACGGATACGGGCGTAGGAAAGACTCATATTGCCGCACGGCTTTTGCATCTCTTGCGCGCATCAGGTGTCCGCTGTGCCGGAATGAAAGCGATTTGTTGCGGAGATCGTCGGGATGCCGAGGCGCTTCTGGCAGCCGGCAGTGACTGTGTGACAATCGATCAGGTGAACCCAGTTTGGCTAAAAACACCCGCCGCCCCAATCGTGGGCACTCTTATGGAGAAAGTGACTATCGATATCGAACACATTCTCGCTGCTTTTCACGCTCTCCAGGACAGCGTTGAACATGTCATTGTGGAGGGAACAGGCGGTTGGCTGGTGGTAATTCGCTCGGATTATTTTGTCAGCGATTTGGCCGCGGCGATGAAGCTGCCGGTTCTGGTGGTCGCGCAAAACCGGTTGGGCTGTCTTAATCACGCGGCCCTTACGGTGCGAAGCGTTGCCAGATATCAGCTCCGGTGCGTTGGTCTTGTATTGAACAGCACCGAAACGACAAACGACATAGCGGCGTTGACGAACGCCGATATCCTCAAGCGCGTCCTGGATGTTCCGGTGCTCGCTGGACTAGGAGAAAACCTGACGGAACTACCTGTTGATTGGCGACTTATGCTCGAGTCGACTAGCGAAGAACCGTGTTGAGCTGATACAGGGTTGTAAAGAAAACGAACACGATCCGGGCAGGGTTGGCTCGATTTCGCTTGGGCGAAAGGGATGGCATCACTGCTGCTTAAAGGTTTGTCTGAAAACCTTATTCCTATGCTCTTACAAAAAAACCTACACATGAGCCAGCCGTTGCCGGAGTGCAAAGCTCGTCTGGCCAGCATTCAATCATATCGGCGTCAGTTCCTGATGGTCACGCGTGCAACAGTGACGTCCTCCAAAACCGTCGATTTCAGCTTTCGCGGCCCGTTCGGTTTTGAGGCACACACAGTCCTTTTATCGGTCGACGGCGATTCGCCAGACCAATATGCGTTCGAGTCCGTGGGCGGGAACATTGCAGTGATGGGCATCGTTGATTTCGCTGAGATTCGCCCGAGCTGCACGGAGGTCACGCTCGCGGTTCACTACGAGATCAAGAACAAACTGTTCGCCTGGCTCGACCGGCGTTTGTATTTCGTCGACAGCTTCGTGACTGCCGAACTGCGCAGCATCCGTGCGCATTTCGAAGGCATCGCGGCCAGCTACCTGGATCACGCGCGCGTTCTGCCCGTGCTCCAAACGGCCCCCGCCTGAGAAAGACGCAACTTCGAAGAGCCATGCAGCTGGAAGAACCTGCATGGCTCTTTTGTTGTACGTTGGATGACTATGCGATCCGAACGGCGTGTTTTCGGTCGAGGCGAAGAATCTGGCTCGGTTTGAGAGTGATCGTTGCCTTGGGATCGTGAATCTTTGTTCCATCGATCTCGACGCTTCCTTGTTTAATCAGTCGTGAGACTTCGCTTTGCGATTTTTGCAGATTGAATGCCTGCCGATAAGCATTCGAAACCAGGGTGACAGCGGGCCCCTCCCGTTTAATGGGTGAAAAGGCCGGTAGATCGGCATGTTCCAAGTCGCGCTTGGTGAAGCGGGTATTCCATTCATCGAGCATTTTTTGAGCGGCAGCGGAGGAGTGGTACGTCTGCACAATTTCGAAAGCGAGCTGCTTTTTCGCCTCGAGCGGGTGCGTGCCGGTCGGCAGGTTGCGCCCAAGGAGCAATTCATAATAACGCGCCATCAACTCATCCGAGATGCTCATCAGTTTCCCGAACATGTCTGAGGCGGACTCGTTGACCGCGACAAAATTACCGAGGCTTTTGCTCATTTTCCTGGTGCCATCCAGACCTTCGAGAATGGGCAAGAGGAAAACGACCTGCTGTGGTAGGCCCCCTTCCCTTTGAAAATCGCGCCCGATCAAAATGTTAAAAAGCTGGTCTGTTCCCCCAAGTTCCACGTCGGCTTTTACCATCACCGAATCCCACCCCTGCATGATTGGATACTGAATTTCGTGCGCGCGGATGGATTGCTGCTGATCGATTCGCGCCTTGAAATCTTCGCGCTGCAACATTTGTTGCAACGTCACACGGCTGTTCAGGCGAATGACATCTTCGAAGGACATGGCGCGAAACCAATCCCCGTTGCACACTGTCTCCGTGCGCGGAGGATCGAGAATTTTGAATGCCTGCTCACGGTAGGTTGCCGCATTTGCGATCACTTCCTCATGGGTTAGCTGTGGCCGGGTAATGGAGCGACCACTCGGGTCGCCGATCATCCCGGTAAAGTCCCCGATGATAAGAACGGCTTGGTGCCCGAGGTCTTGAAACTGCCTCAGTTTTCGCAACACGATTGTATGGCCGAGGTGAATGTCCGAAGTTGTCGGGTCGACTCCGAGCTTTATCCGCAACGGCCGACCGAGCGACAGCTTATCGCGGAGCTCATTTTCGCTGATGATCTGCGCCGCGCCTTTTTCTAAGAACGCCAGAGCTTCTTCCGGTTGCATGTTCAACCACAGAATAGCGCACCCGGCCCGCGCGCTACTTGTTTTTATTCAGCAACTCGCGCACCTGCTCGATCGTGAGCGGCGCATTTTGCCTGTTGAGCGACTTTTGACTCTTGCCCTCATCTAGAAACGGGCGGTTCTCTGCATACGTGCGGGTGGCAACTTTCTTATCAGCTTGCGGAGCATCGCGAGTGCCGCGCGCGGTCTGATTTGCGTAGAAATACTGAGAATTTCCCATTGCTTGCTGCGACGAAGTGTTGAACGCGCTGCGTCCACTGTGGAAAGGTTGAGAATGGAATTGGCGCGTTAAGAAGTTTCCTATCCCAAAAAAACTCTTCGAATTCGATTTTTTCTGAACGTAAAATGTTCCGACGGTTGCCCGCTTGTTTATCGAAGCCGTCCCGTCGGCGAAAAATTTCTTGTGCTGTGCATCGTTTTTTAAGTCCATGTCCGGCCTAAGCAGCCGATCGACCAGCTTTTTTTCCTGTTCCTGACCGCGTACACAGGAGAGAGCAGCCACGAGCAATACACAGACGGCGACCGATTTTCGCACAGGGCGAGGCTGCCGGAGCTGTGAGGCACTTGTAAAGCAAATTTGCTAAACAGGGTGGAACGCGTTGTCCTCAACGCGTTGGCAAATGCGGTACAGCCGCCTGATTTATTTCGTCGATCCTCACCTTGCGGCTGCGGCGGGCAGTTGTGGCATCGTCTTCGGAAAAGCCGATCCACCTTGCACCAGGCGCGCTCTCGAAGCGTCGGCAACGACATTTTGTTGCGGTGGGCTGGCTGCCGAGAACATAATGAGCACATGCCTGATCACGTTTACAAAAAAATTGAAATAGTTGGTTCGTCGCCGAACGGGTTCGAGGAGGCGGTACGAAATGCATTGACACGCGCCCAAAAGACAGTCCGCAACATGCGATGGTTTGAGGTAACCGAGACCCGAGGATGCATCGAGGAGGAGGGAAAAGTCGGTGACTGGCAGGTGACGTTGAAAATCGGTTTTACCTTGGAAGAATGATGTAGCTGGCGTCCTACGGCGAACGCCGAATATCAGAGACAGGCGCTCGCCCCGGCGAGTGTCTCTGCAAGATCACTGCTGTTCCTGGGCCGCTTGGTACAGCTTCGCAGCGCCGTAAATCAGTATCGCCGGTTTTAACGCGATGAGGAGCAGGCGAAACACACCGCTAAGAATCGATCCCAGCGGCAACCGATTCAATATGTATCCAGCCACAAACGCCCAAAGCAAAGACTGCGTTGGCTTTTCGCGCACGTAATGCTCGGTTTCACCGAGAACCGCCTCCACTTGATCCTTCACCCATTGCACTCCGCGTTCCGGGAGTTCAGTGGCTACTTCTGCAGATGATTGATCCATTTCGCTTAATGATTCGCATTGTGACCCTGTCTTGCGCGCATCGGCCGCTACCGCAGAGTCAGCCAAATTGAGCTTGCGCCGGCTCCCGGTGGAAAATCAAGGAGTTTAGACGGCCGATGAAATGTAGCTGCACGGCGTGTTGCCTTGAGGCAATAGCGGCCCATTACTTCCAAGGCATGTTCGCGCAGTGCAGAGCAGTTGGTCGAGAGCAAAACATGGCTGTCTCGCTCTGCCAGTCCGAGAACGTCAATCAGTAGGTTTTCGAAATCATGTTCGACCTGAAACGTCTTTCCTCCGGGCGCACGCGAAAAAGTTGGCGGATCAAGAATGATCACGTCGAATTTCTCACCTTTCCGTACCAGCCGCGGCAAGACGGACCTGACGTCATCCGCGATAAAGCGGTGCTCAACTGTTGGAAGGCAGTTGAAGGCAAAATTCTCGCGTCCCCGAGCCAGATAGTTTTTAGACAGATCGATGTTAAAGGTAGCCGCTCCAACGTATGCTGCACTGACCGAAAACGAGCAGGTGTAGGCAAAACAGTTCAACACCCGCTTGGGCGAAATATGGCGCACGTAGCGGCGATTTTCGCGTTGATCCAGAAACAGTCCCGGGGAATAGCCCGTCCCGAAATCGATTCCGAACTTCAGATGCCGCTCGGTGGCGATCGTCTGTAACTTTTCGCCAGGGTCGCCAAATATCAGACGCGGCGGTTCGCGCTGTTCATTTTTTCGCGGGACGAATCGTGCGAAAATTCGTCCGACGTCGAAACCAACAGAGCTTGTCCACGATTGCAGCTCAGCGACAAGCCGCTCGCGGCTCAGCACCCGTTTGAAAGAAATGAGGATGTCCTGCCCGAACCGTTCTACCCAGCCGTCCTCGATGGTGCAGAGCCGGTGTGAATCGGTTCCCTCTGCCCGAAAATCGCGAAGTAAGGTTGGATCGATCCATCCGAAATTCATTTTCTTCTGTCACTCCGACGCATATTTGGAATCGGCAACGTGCAACGGATCGGTTGCCGGCTGAGCGCGCGTTGCTACACTGCCGCATCTGTAGAGAATCGTCGCGCGCATCTCCGCTGTGGCGGGGCTCATCTATGCAACAAATTACCGTCCGCGTTCCGGCGAGCACTTCCAATCTCGGCCCAGGCTTCGATTGTCTCGGTATCGCACTGCGCATCTACAACACGGTCACCATGACGCGCGGTGCGCCGAGTCAGCATGTTCATCCGCCAATTGTCTCGGACGCGGCGCACCGATTTTTCAAGCAGGCACGCCGTCGAGCGTTTTTGTTTTCCTGTTCAATTCAGGAAAACATTCCGCGGTCCCGCGGGCTGGGCAGCAGTGCAACGATTCGCCTCGGCATCTTGATCGGCCTCAACCAGCTCACCGGCAATCCGCTCGATCAACTAACAATTTTCCGATTATGTGCTGAACTGGAAGGACATCCTGATAACGCTGCGCCGGCAATTTTTGGCGGTTTCACTGTAGCGATTGGGTCATCGCGGTGCGCCGACCGGAAGCGACGCGGCATCTCTACCATTGGCTCCGACGCTCGCCTTGCTGTGCAGCGTTTCGCAGTTTTGCCCAGGTTGCGTTTCGTGTTATTCGTTCCAGAACTTGAGATTCGAACCTCGGCAGCGCGAAATGTTCTGCCTTCAAAAATTTCACACGCTGCGGCGGTCGAAAATTGTGCGAACGCGTGCGCGCTTACAGCGGCTTTTGTATCACAAGAGTACCAAAACCTGCGCAGCGCTTTTGCCGATCATCTTCACCAGCCCTTTCGCGCAAGACTAATTCCCTTTCTTCCGCGCGTCGTTGCGGCGGCTGAGAAGGCCGGCGCGCTCGGCGGGTTTCTCAGCGGAAGCGGATCGACAATTGCGGCTGTCACGCTTCATTCATCCAAAAAAATTGCGGCTGCCATGGCCCGCGCTTCAAAAACCCCGGGGCACACTATCATCACGCCAGCTGATAACCTCGGTGCGAAGATTCTCACCAGTCACTGATCGCTTTTCACCAATCACCATTCTTCATGGGCCGCCGACTTGAACAATTAGAGGAATTTGGAATCGACGTCGTTCTCGAGCGCCGTCACGGCGTTCGAGCGTCAGTGCTGCGGGACATTCTTTACGCTCTTTCATTCGTCTACGACCGCTTGGTGCAGGTACGGCTTTATCTCTATCGGAAAAGAGTGCTCCGCGAACGCGCGCTCGGCTGTCTTGTCATCAGCATCGGCAATCTCACCGTGGGCGGCACGGGTAAGACGCCGGTCGTTGAGAAGTTTGCCCGTGCACTTCAGGCGGGCGGGCGGCGCGTTGCGATCCTGAGCCGCGGTTACAAGAGCGTGCCGCGCAAGCGAAAATTGCTGAGCCGGCTTCACGGGGACTCCGATCCTCCACGCGTGGTCTCCGATGGCAAATCATTGCTGCTCGACTCCGTGACCGCGGGGGACGAGCCTTACATGCTCGCGCACAACTTGAAGGACGTAATCGTGCTCGTGGACAAAGACCGTGTAAAAAGTGGCCGGTTCGCGATCGATAAATGGCAGGTCGACACGTTGTTGCTCGATGACGGATTCCAATACCTGCATCTCAAACATCGATTGGACATGGTGCTGGTTGATCGGCAAGCGCCTTTCGGAAACGAATTCCTGCTTCCGCGAGGCACGTTGCGCGAAAGGCCGCGCAATCTCCGCCGCGCCAGCTACATCTTTATCACGAAGAACACCGGCGAACCGAATCTCGCTCTGATGAAGCGCATCCGCCGTTACAATCGTACCGCCGAGGTCATCGAATGCGCGCATAAACCGCTCCACCTCCAGAATGTTTTTACGGGCGAACAATTGCCGCTTGAAACTTTGCGGGGGGCATTCATCGGCTCGCTGTGCGCGATCGCCGCACCTGAAAGCTTCGAGGACGCTTTGCGCAAACTCGGGGCGCACGTCGACCTCGCGAAGAGCTACATCGATCATCACTATTACACCGAGGCGGAACTGATCAGCTTCATCAAGCGTTGTATCCGCCGCGACCTGGCTATGATTGTAACTACCGAGAAAGATTCGGTGCGCATGCCGCGTTTGTCTGAAGCGGAATTGAAGGTGCCGATCTATTTTCTGCGGGTAGAGATCGAAATCCTCAGCGGCCACGAGAGCTGGGAGCATTGCGTCGCCCGTATCTGCAAACCCAAGCCCATGCTCTCTCCCGCGCGTTTCTTCGCCTGACGTTTTCTGAATTCGCTGTTGGACGTTGGACGTTGGACGTTGAGCGTTGGACGTTTGCTTCACCTATGCCCGACAAAGCTGAGCTGATCGTCGACGACCGTAAAATTCAGGTATCAAACCTGGATAAGGTCCTGTACCCAAAGGTCGGATTTACCAAAGGGCAAGTGATCGATTACTACATTCGCGTCGCAGCAGTGCTGTTGCCGCATCTGAAAAATCGGCCGCTCACAATGAAGCGCTATCCGGATGGCGTCGAAGGTGAGTTCTTTTACGAAAAGAATTGTCCGTCGCATCGACCCAAATGGGTACAGACGGCAAAAGTGTGGAGCGAAGGCAATCAGCGGATCATGCACTATTGCCTCGCGAACGATCTGCCTACACTCGTGTGGGCTGCAAACCTCGCGGACCTTGAGCTGCACACATCACTCTCACGCAAGGAAAAGATCGAACGACCAACAATGATGGTGTTCGATCTTGATCCCGGCGCGCCGGCCGACATCGTTCAATGCTGCCAGGTTGGTCTTTGGCTTCGAGATCTGTTGGCCAAAATGAAATTGAAATCCTTCGCGAAAACGAGCGGCTCAAAGGGCCTGCAGGTTTACGTGCCGCTCAATACGGCAATTACTTATGACGAAACCAAAGATTTATCACGCACGCTAGCGCAACATCTCGAACACGACCATGCCGATCGCGTGACTTCGAACATGTCCAAGGCGGTGCGCAAAGGCAAAGTGTTCGTCGATTGGAGCCAAAACGACGAACACAAAACCACTGTCTGCGTCTATTCACTTCGCGCAAAGGAGGAACCAACTGTTTCCACGCCGGTCACATGGAGTGAGGTTGAAAACTGCCTCAAAAAGAAAAAGTCCGAGCTTTTGAAGTTTCGCTCAGACCAGGTCCTCGCCCGCGTCGAAAAACTTGGCGATCTCTTTGAACCAGTCGAAAAAATCAAACAAAAGCTACCGAAAAAATGGTAGCTATGAATGTGATCAATAACATGAACAATCAGGTATGGTTCGACACAATTGGATGGCTGGGCGCAGTGGCTCTCCTGGCTGCTTATGCGCTGGTTTCTTTCAAAAGATTGGAAGGAGACTCGAGCACTTTTCAACTCCTCAATATCAGCGGCAGCATTCTATTGGCCGCAAACACGATCTTTTATGGATCGTATCCTTCCACATTCGTGAACCTGATCTGGGCTGGCATAGCGGTTTTTTCAATCGCGGCCAGAAGGCGCCCTACTTCTCGTTACGTTGATATGAAGTGATTAGAAATTCATCTATATGCGGAAAGTGAACCTGAAAGATATTCCCGAGCAGGAGCGAAAATCGCCGAAGGGGAAATTTCACCGCACATTCAAGAACATTTCGGTTGCGCTCGGGCGCGAACCGGAGTCGCTCGATCTGTCGAAGCGGCATCCGTTTGATCTGGCGCTAGTGCGAATTCCCAAAGGTAAAGTACTTTGTCCTTATCACGCGCATGCGGCTGAATCAGAGCTTTACCTCGTCGTTTCCGGTCGTGGCAGTGTCCGTGACAAGGATGGGGCAACCGAAGTTGGACCAGGCGACGCATTTTTCTTTCAGCCAGGCGAGGCGCATCAGCTTTGGAATGTCGGTGATGAAGACTTTGTTTATTACGTGATCGCAGATAATCCCCGCAGCGGCGGCACAACGGGCGATTCCTGCTATTACCCCGACAGCGGCAAATGGGCGGTAACAACCGATGCAGTGGAGGAACTGATCGTGAAGGGAACCGAGACCGAGTACTTCGACGGCGAAGAATAGATCAAATGTGGAAACTAGGAATTCTTTGAGTAGAAACATTCCTGGTTTCGTGGCTTCCAGATCAAAATTTTATTTCTGTGCGCAAAGTAAACATTAACGACATCAACGAAGAGACGTGGCAATCGTCGGCAGGAAAATATGTCGTCTCCTTCAAGGGAATTTCTGAAGCGCTGGGACGCGAGCCTGCCTCGCTCGATTTGTCCAAGCGTCATCCATTTGATCTGGAATGGAATCGCGTGCCTCCTGGGAAACCAAATTTTCCTTACCACGCGCACTCAGCCCAATGGGAACTCTATTTGGTTGTTTCTGGTCAAGGTACTGTTCGCCACAAGGATGGCAGAACGGAAGTCAGCGCTGACGACGCGTTCATCTTCGGCCCTGACGAACCGCATCAGCTGATTAACTCAGGCGAGGAAGACCTCGTCTATTTTGTCATTGCAGATAATCCCATCGGGGAATCGAGTTACTTTCCGGACAGCGGGAAGTGGAAGGTCAACAAATCGTCAGCTGCGGATCGCGTGGTTATCAAGGGCCAGGAAACCGATTATTTCGATGGCGAGGAATGATGGATTGTCATGTCGAACGAAGTCGAGAGATCTCTCGATGTGTTTTGACATCCGTAAATAATTCGGAGATTCCTCGACTTCGCTCGGAATGACAGAAGACGACGATTGCCGCAGTAAATTCGCAGGAAGTCGTCGGTGGTCCTAATTTTCATGCCTTCCAGGTTGAATCGTTTTTCTCCGCGACCTCCGTGTGCTCTGCGAATAGATTTGCGGCATGAATTTGCGACAGATCAATAAAGAATTCCCGTACAAAACCTATCTCAACATTCTGCATGGCCCGCTTGAGCTTATCGATGTGCAGAAGCTAGCGGATGCGTGCAAAGATAAATGGTACAATCAGACGCTGTGCAAGGTGAATGATTCGGTCGTTAGGATGGCGGTAGTGCAGGGCGAATATCACTGGCACGAACACAATGACATCGATGAATTCTTTTTCGTTCTCGACGGACATTTCCTGATCGATCTCGAAGATCGCGTTGTCGCTCTTGCGCCCAGGCAGGGCTTCGTCGTGCCGAAAGGTGTGCGCCATCGCACGCGCGCGCCTGAGCGAACTGTGATCTTGATGTTCGAGCGCGCGGACATCGTTCCGACGGGAGACTGAAGGCGGCGAGGCAAGTGAAAATTATTTCGGGTGGGCAGACGGGGGTCGATCGCGCGGCGCTCGACGTCGCCCTCAAACATGGAATTGAGTGCGGCGGATGGTGTCCGGCTGGACGGCTTGATGAATTCGGCAGGATTCCGGATCACTATCCAGTTCAGGAACTGCCAGCTGGCGGTTTAACCGAGAGGACCTTGCAGAATGTGAAAGATTCTGATGGAACTGCCATCATTTATCGCGGCAACTTAAGCGGTGGCACTGAGCAAACCGTCGGCTTCTGCGTTGAGCTACAACGGCCGCACCAACTCATTGACGCATTAAAATTTTCCGCGGACAGGGCTTCGAAGTTAATTGCCGATTTCGTCCACAAGAACAACATCCACGTCCTCAATGTTGCCGGCCCCCGCCAAAGTGAATGGCCGGAAGGCTATGACTACGCAGTTCGCGCATTGGACGTCTTTCTCGCCCATTGTAGCCACCGCCCTGTGAGCGGTTAGGCAGCGGACGGCTCACAGAGCCGTGGCTACAGCTTCATTCGTAGCGCAGCGCTTTCACCGCATCGAGGCGTGCGGCGAAATAAGCAGGGATCAATGCAGCAAATGAACAAATGAAAAACGCGCTGATGCAGATAATCGCAACATCTCGCGGGATCACCTCCGCCGGGATCGAGGAGAATTGATACACTTCGCGCGGGAAGATCTCGATGTGCAACGTCGAGGCGAGCCAATGGCTAAATTCGTTCCGGTAGCGGATTAACGTCATGCCAAGGCCAAGTCCCGTCACAGTTCCGAAAAGGCCGACGATTGTTCCCTGGCCAAGAAATACCCAGATGATTTGCGCGATGTTCGCTCCTAGCGCTTTCATAATGCCGATCTCGCGCCTCTTCTGAACGGTTACCGTGATCAGAGTGCTCATGATTCCGAACGCCGCGACGACCACGATGAAGAACAGAAGGAAAAACATTACCGAGCGTTCAAGCCGCACGGCCTCGAAATATTGATGGTTCATGTCGATCCAGGTCTGCGCGTATTGTGGTGGCTCGAGAAATTGTTGGATGGCCTGTTTTACGCGCTCGGCGCCGTATGGGTCATCGGTCCTTACTGTGATGCCATGCAAGCCATCATCCAGGCCGTATAACTCCTGCCCGACATAAATCGGCACGAGAAGAAACTCGGAATCGTGCAGGTAGTGCCCCGTCTCAAAAATACCAGTAACCGTGAGTTCTTTCGGAAGGATGACATCTCGCAATTCATCAACCGCCTTTTTTTCTTCTTCGCCTTTGGCGTTCTCGAGTTTCTTAATGCTGTCGAGAACCTGACCCAGGTTGCCCGGTGAATAGACTGTGACCTTGTCACCTACGCTCACCTGCAGTTTTCGCGCGAGCTCAATTCCGAGCACGGTCGATTCGCCTTCCAGATCGAGCTTGCCGTATTTGATGAATTTTCGCAGCGGAATCACCTTCTCTTCCTGCGCGGGATCGATGCCGCGTATGAGCGGTGCGAGCCGCCGGTTTTGAAACTCCACGATCACCGGCCCCTGAATGTAGGGTGCAGTCGCGACGACGCCCGGTGCGTTGTCGATCTTGGTTTTTAGTGTTCGCCACTCTCGCAAAACATCTTCCGAGCTGACAAGAATATGCGCATCGAAATCGATCACTTTTTGGCGTAACTCGCGGTCGAACCCGGTCATTACCGAAATTACGAGGATTAACACCGTCACGCCGAGCATCACGCCGAGGACGGAAATTAGGGTAATGATCGACAGAAACGTCCGCTTCGGTTTTAGGTACCGCAGCGCCAGGAAAACACTAAACGGAAGGTTCAATTCGGCGTTAGCGTGGCGGTAAACTCACTGGGATTCAACCGTTCGCGCTACTCTACTTTCAGCGCATGCGCCTTTAGTTCTTCCAGCGTAACGAACTCCAGCGCGGATGCGTGGGTTGCTTCAAGGTCAACCGGAGCGGCCCGGTCGTGGTCCAGCGCGTCTTTCCAACGCGTGACGCACACGCACCATTTGTCGCCTGGTTTTAGGCCGGGGAAGCCGAATTCCGGACGTGGTGTAACCAGATCATTGCCGTCGAGCACGGAAAAATCCAGGAACTCCTGAGTTACCTTGACGCAGACGGTATGCTGACCCACATCTTCCGGACCTGTTCGACAAAAACCGTCACGGTAGAAACCGGTCATCGGGTCGCTGCAACAACATCTCAGTTCTGTCCCGAGAACATTCGTCGGCATAAAACAAAATAAAACGTTAGTGTGGGAATTTACCGAAGGAGGAAACAATGCCAATCCGAGTCAAGTACGTTCACACAAATGTGGTTGCCAGAGACTGGAAAAGATTGGTTCGATTCTATTCCGAGGTGTTTGGATGCAAACCGCATGGCCCCGAACGCGATATGTCCGGCGCATGGCTCGATAGCGTGACTTCGCTTCGCAGCGCGCATCTTACCGGCATTCATTTGCGTCTGCCCGGCTACGGCGATGATGGCCCGACGCTTGAGATCTTCAGCTACGATCAATTGATCGAGAGCGGCCTGTCGACGCCGAACAGGTGCGGGTTCGGTCACATTGCATTCGCAGTCGACAATGTAGATGAAGCATTGCACGCCGTAATTGCCTCTGGCGGTGGCGCAGTAGGAAATATCGAAACGACGAAAGTAGAGGGAGTCGGTACGCTTCGCGTGGTGTATGCGCGAGATCCGGAGGGGAATATCGTTGAACTGCAAAAGTGGAGTTAGTCTGGTGCACTCGATACATTCAGTCACTGTGTTATGACCAGACGAATCGTCATCGCTTACTGGCTTATGCCTGCGGAGCCAGCGCGAAAGTTTTTTCAGGGCTTGATCGAGGAGCTCGCGCGGCGGTTTGACGCGCCTGTTTTCGAGCCACACGTGACGGTTCACGTCGGACCAAATCACGCTGGTGCGGCCGAGAAAGCGCTCGCACAATCGGCGCACGAATGCGAACCGATCAACCTCGAAGCGCTTGGGATGGATCAGTCCGACGAGTTTATCAAGACTCTCTTTATGCAATTCAAGCCGGATAAGAAATTGCAGCACCTTAACGCGATCATTCGCTCCGCCGCGCAAGATCGCGTCCACTACCGACTGAATCCGCATTTGAGTTTGCTCTACAAAAACATTCCGGCCATGGCCCGGCGCGAATTATCAGATTCGATTTACGTGCCGTTTTCGGAGGTTACGTTCGACGGACTTACAGCTGTCCGCTGCGTTTCACCGACGCAAAGCTGCGCTGAGGTAGAAGCATGGCAAGTGATGGCTACCAGGGAGCTGTCCAGGTAGCGCACGGGTGTCGATTGGCGTCCGCCGCGGCGGACGCCCTACAGTTCAACAATGCGGTACGGCTTTCCGGTTTTGCGAAGCGCAGGCGCGGAGACGTTATAAACGGGGATTCCAGTCGAAGTTTTGCCGTCGAGAACGCCGTTGTGAGCATGACCGTGAAAAACAGCGGTCACTTTGAATCGATTGATTGGCTCTTCCAACCGGCTGGAGCCGAGAAACGCATAAATCTCGGGATCCTCCCCCTCCAGCGTGGCGCGGATCGGAGAGTAATGCAGCACTACGATCCGCTTTTCGGTTTGCAGTTTGGTCAACGCCTGCTCAAGGCGAACAGCGTGACTAATGGATTCTTGAACAAATTGTTTGATGAGCGGTTCGCCCCAGGCATTTAACATTCGCCTTCCGAAACCGCCGCCGAATCCACAAATGCCAGCGAAACCAACTCCTGCGATTTCGATGGCTTCGCCGTTGAGCACGTTCACGCCTGCCTCGTCGAGAACCTTAGAAACAAGTTCCGCCTGACTCGACTCGAAGTCGTGGTTGCCCAAAACTGCGAGCGTCGGAATTCTGACTGCAGCGCGAATATCGGCGACGAGTTCCTCGGCCTCTTCGGGTAGCCCGTATTCTGTGAGATCTCCGCAAAGCAGCAGCACATCCGCGCTCTGTGAGATGTCGGCAAACGCTTCATGCAACATACCGCGCGAATGCCTCGCGTAATGCATATCCGCGGTCGCGGCGATCCGTAATGGTCGATTGGCCATTTGTGTTAAAGAAACGGAATCGCAACTCCGAATGGACGTTTCTGCCGAGGCGCAAGGTCGATGCTCCAACCTGACGGAGAAATGGAGGGCGGAGCTCTGCGACGCCCGCGTTGGGCCTCGCGGGAGCTCGCCTCTCGATGCGCGCGTTATCACGCTGGATTGCGTTATGATGGGTAATGGCCGTAACGAAGGCAGCAGGCAGGAAGACGAAAAGCAGTCTTGATGACTTTCATCTCAGATCAGTGACAGCGCTGCAGGATGCGAATGTTCCCTTCCTGATCGGCGGTGCATATGTGGTGGAGGTGTATGCAGGCGTTTCGCGGCGAACAAAAGATTTTGATCTATATGTTCGCCCAAATCACGTCGAAGCCGCTCTTAAGGCGCTCGCCTGCGCCGGCTACGCGACGGACCTGACATTTCCGCATTGGCTTGCCAAAGCTAAACGCGGACGGGACTACGTTGATCTGATTTTTCGCGCGGGTAACGGATTGTGCGAAGTCGATGATTCGTGGTTCCAGCGGGCGCACGATGACGAGTTGCTCGGATTGCATGTTAAGCTTTGCGCACCCGAGGAAATGATTTGGATGAAAGCGTACATCATGGAACGCGAACGGTTCGATGGCGCGGATATTGCGCATATCCTCGTGAGCTGCGCGGAGAAACTCGATTGGCAACACCTGGTTGATCGCTTCGGTCCCGATTGGCGTGTGCTGCTCAGCCACCTGATTTTGTTCGGCTACATTTATCCCACTGAACAGGCACGAATTCCCACGGCTATTATGAATCACTTGATCGGCCGGTTGCGAAATGATGCAGCACCTGCTGATGAGCACAAACGGCTCTGCCGCGGAACACTACTTTCACGGAAGCAATATTTGGTGGACGTGCAAAGGTGGGGATTTCATGACGCCCGGCTGGAAAAACGTGTGCAAATGGGTTCCCAAGACATTGCGCACTGGACGAAGGCGATTCCAAAAGAGGAGCAAGCGCGGCAAGCGCGCGATTCGTAGCCGCGTTTCGAGACCTGTGTGACGCGTGACGTGCGCGCGTTGCGACCATCTGGGCGTCGCGCTTCGCACAGCGAAGCGGCTTGTATCTTGGAATGGCCGTCTTTGTGGTAGAACAGGGGTGGGCGTGAGATCCGGTAAAGCGGCGGGTCATGATTACCCATCAAG
>QHMR01000142.1 GCA_003217875.1 Verrucomicrobiota bacterium | reverse complement strand
ACAGATGGCCGCCACCGGTTTGTGTTCCTGGAAAAAGTGTCGCGTGAATTCAAGCGTGTTCTGGTCTACGCGAAGTACGTCCGGATTAAACAGACCGCCAGGGATCATAAGCGCATCGAATCCTTCAGGGCGTCCGTCTTTCACCGTCAGATCGACATCGAATTTGTCGCCCTTATCTGTGTGATTCATCCCCTGAATTTTTCCGGACTTCAACGAAACGATTTTTGTTTCTGCACCGGCTTCATCGAGCCCCTCGCGTGGCTTTGTCATTTCCACCTGTTCAAAACCATCCGCCACGAGGATGGCCGCTTTCTTTCCGTCGAGTTTTCGTGCCATAAGATTTCCCTCCCGTTGATGTTGATGAGTTCGGTCATGAAAATTGACCGTACTTAAGCTAGGAAGCCCACCGGAAGATTGGATGTAATTCGAGAAGAATCCTCAGCGCTTGCGCGCAGCTGCGCCGAGCTTTTCCTGAGAAGGAATTGTAAATCCTTCAATCTGTTTTTTGATTTCGTTGGCGAACGCTGCCGCGCCGGCGCCGTTTACGACACGATGATCGAATGTAAGCGAGAGCGTGATGACTTCCGCGCTCTCGTTTTTGTTTTTGTTCGGAATCAGTTCGCGGTGCGCCGTGCCAATGAACAAAGTGCCCACTGAGGGCGGCACAACAATTGGCGCTCCGGCCTTCACTCCAAACGCACCCAAACTCGTGATCACGACGGGCGCATTCATCGCGTCGACTCGGCCGCTACGCGTCGCAGCGACAATCTGCTCGTAACTCTTCATGAATTCCGGCCAGCTTTTGCGATTTGCGTCCGTAATAACTGCAGTCGCCAAGCGGTCGTCCTCGAGTGCGACCGCAACGCCCAAGTCGAAATCGTCATTTTGCACAATCTGATCGTCTTCGAGAATTAGCCGGCGGAATGGCGCATGCTTTTCCATCGCGCGCACGACTGCCCACGCGATCATCACAGAAGGGGAGGGGGCATTCTCGGGGTGTTTCGTTTTCGCTGCCTCGCGGGCTTCGCGAACTGCGTCCCATCGCGCATCAATTTGCAAGTTAGCAGGAATGACGCGACTGAGCTTGCGCGTGATTGTCGGC
The DNA here is from genome assembly GCA_003217875.1 of Verrucomicrobiota bacterium. GTDB lineage: Bacteria > Verrucomicrobiota > Verrucomicrobiia > Chthoniobacterales > UBA10450 > Udaeobacter. The sequence continues at coordinate 5,623 of QHMR01000142.1, read as the reverse complement.
GAGAGCGCCGGTTCGATTCCGCTGTAGCGGCGTCTGTCCTCGGGCGCAACATCGCGTTCTTTGCGGCTGGGGACAATTGCCTTTACACCGCGGGTCGTGCCCGCAGCTACAGTTCCTTGATCTGCCGAAACTTCGGCCTCCGCTTCAAGCTGATCCGCTAACGATGCTTCCTCGGTCAGAAGTGTGCCAAGCTCCTGGCCAATATCGACCGTATCGCCAACTTTCGTTTTCCATTCGCCCATCACTCCCGCGAACGACGATTGGATTGGATAAACGGCCTTGTCCGTTTCGACTTCGCACAATTCATCGTCGAGCGCGACGGGATCGCCTGGTTTCTTTAAAAGCGAAACGACTTTTGCGTTGCGAATTCCTTCGCCCATGACGGGCACGGTGATGTTTTGGACGCGCCGTTTGCTGGCGTCCACTGTAGCCGGGAGCGGTGACCCCGGCTGAATGTATTCGGGTTGTTTTGCGGGACGGCCGGAATCACCGATTCCGGCTACACCTGCGCGTTCGTGTTTGGTTGCAACCGAGTGCCGGATGGCGGCGACAATGCGCTCGACGTCCGGCAATGCAGCGTATTCGTAGATCGGATTATAACCGATCACGACGTTCGCTTTGCTAACGAGAATCGGCGGACTGATCATTTCATTCCACAACTCGGGCGAGCTCGTGACGTGTGAAATAATCATTTGTCCCACGCTGCAGTTCTCAGTGTCTTCCTGGACAACAACCAGTCGGCGAGTTTTACGCACTGATTTTTCAATCGCAGCCTTGTCCCACGGAACGATCGACCGTAGATCGATTAGCTCGACGCTTGTTTCATTCTCGATTTTCGCGATCGCCTCGAGAGATTTCTCAATCGTATTTCCCCATGCAACTACCGTCACGTCCGAGCCGTTTGTGCATTGACCCGCCCGCCCAAGCGGGACGGCCTGAATCGGTTTCGTATATTCGTGTTCGGCCCAAAGCAAGTGCTTCGGAATTAAGAAAATCACCGGATCCTCAGCATGCATTGCCGTCCAAAGCAATCCAGCGGCGTCTGCGGGCGTGCTCGGGATTACAACACTTAAACCGGGATAATGCGCGAGCGCCGATTCGTTTGCCTGGCTATGCCACAAACTGCCGCCAGGCAGATACGCGCCATACGGCGCATAAATCACCGCCGGACATTTCCAGTTGCCGAACGATCGCCAGCGCAGGTTGGAGATGTTGGTGACGAGCTGATTGAATCCGGGATAAATAAAGTCGATGAATTGCAGCTCGAATACTGGGCGTTTCCCGTACGCAGCAAGGCCGCAGGCAACCCCGAGGATGGTCGATTCGGCAAGCGGTGAATTGAAAACTTGCTTCGGGAATTCAGTTGAAAGTTTCTGAGTAAGGCGAAACACACCGCCCTTGGGATCTTCGATATCTTCGCCAAAGAGAATTCGTCGCGGATCGTCCTCCAGACCAGCGCGTAAGGTTTTGTTCACGGTGTCGCCAATGCGGTATTTTCCGGGCGGCAGGATTTCTTTCTCGATCTTTGGCGGCGGTTTTGTGACGTTGGTGAGGAGCTCGTTGGGCGACGGGTCCTCAGCTTTTTCGGCTTCGCTGTATTCCCGACGAATTCGCTCCTTAATTTCGCTGTTGAGTCTCGCGAAGTCGTCTGCGGTAATAATGCCTTCCTTGATCAGTTGGTCCTTCCAACATTTGAGTGGATCGAATTTTTCGAGGTCCCGCAATTCCTGCTCGTTTCGATAAAGTTTTTGATCATCGGAGCTCGTGTGACTGGAGAGCCGTTCCATCTTGATCCAGAAAAAGAATGGTCCGCCTCCGGCGCGAATTTTTCCGAATGCTTCGGCTGTGGCATCGTAAATCTGCTGCACGTTTTGGCCATCGATCCTTCGCCAGTTGTCAGGCTCGAGAACATTCAACGCGAGCGGATTGGTCTTTCTCGTCGGCATGCTGATCCCATAGGCGTTGTCTTCGACGAGAAAGAGCAGCGGCAGCTTCTTTTCCTTGGCAAAACAGATCGCTTCGAAAAAATCCCCCTGGCGCGTCGCGGCATCGCCTACCGTGGTCACGACGAGATTCTTCTTGCCGTCGAGTTGAATGCCCCACGCAATTCCACACGCCGGTAGGAGTTGCGAACCAGTCGGCGTTGGCACACTCCAGATGTGCAGATCAGCGTTGCTATAGTGCGATGGCATTTGGCGGCCGCCGCTGCCGGTGTTGCGCTTCGCGAAATATTCCAGACCCAGCTGACGCGTCGTCATGCCACGTCCCAGAATCAAACCCCGATCGCGATAGTACGGCACGATGTAATCGTCCGGTTCCATCTGGATCGAAACCGCCGCCAGCGCTTCGTGACCCATTCCGGAAACATGAAAATGTCCTTTGCCCTGGCGATTTAGATTCTGCTCGCGCAAGTCTGCGTGGCGACTTTCCAGTATGGTGGTTAATAGTCGCAGCTTATCTTCCTTGCTCAGCGCGGGCATACGGCATGATCTTACACTGCACTTATCGATCGACAATCATGCGGATTTACTTCGAATAGATGCGATCAACAACATCAGAATTGCAGCAGAGCAGGGGAGTGATCGAACATTACCGGGAATATCTTCCAGTTTCTGCTTCGACACCGATCGTCTCGTTGGGCGAGGGGAATACGCCGCTGATTTACTGTGCGCAATTAAGCAAACGGGTTGGCCGCGACTGCAAAGTTTTTGTTAAGAACGAAGGCGTCAACCCCACAGGTTCCTTTAAAGATCGCGGTATGACGATGGCCGTGTCGAAAGCGATGGAGCGCGGCGCAAAGGCTCTCATTTGCGCTTCCACCGGCAACACTTCGGCTTCGGCGGCTGCTTACGCCGCGCGCGCGGGAATTTCGTGCCTAGTGATTTTGCCTGCAGGAAAAATCGCCACCGGAAAATTGCTGCAAGCTTTTGCTTACGGAGCCAAAATCATCGCCATCGATGGCAATTTTGACGACGCGCTTCGTGTTGTACGTGAGTTAGGCGAGGGGCACGAGTTTGTTATTGTAAATTCGATTAACCCGGACCGAATCGCCGGACAAAAGACCGCTGCATTTGAGGTCGTCGACATTCTGGGCAACGCGCCTGACTTTCATCTGCTGCCCGTCGGCAATGCCGGAAACATTACCGCGTACTGGGAGGGCTATCGAGAATACGAGCGGCACCAGAGATCAACAAGATTGCCAGCAATGGTTGGTTTTCAAGCGGCCGGTGCGGCGCCAATTTTTTATAATCGTACTATCGAAAAACCGGAAACGCTGGCATCTGCAATTCGAATCGGAAATCCCGCCAGCTGGAAGCAAGCTTGCGCGGCAATCGCCGAATCGCGTGGAGCAATCGACATCGTGAGTGACGCGGAGATTCTCGCAGCGCAGAGTTGGCTGGCAAAACATGAGGGAATTTTTATCGAACCGGCAAGCGCAGCAGCGATCGCCGGGCTTTTCAAATGCTGTGATTCAGATGAAGCGGCGTACTCATTTCAGAAAATTCCGGAAGCCAGTCGGATAGTTTGCACAGTCACAGGACATGGGTTGAAAAATCCCGATCCAATTCTCGCCCGAATGAAAGAATTGAAACCGGTGGCCGCAAATGTGAAGGACGTGCGACGCGCGATTGGACTGTAACGGACTCTCGAAAACCATCGCTGTTCTGTTTGGCTACAATTAAAGTTTATGTGAGATGCGCTTGATTGTTCAAAAATATGGCGGCACTTCCGTCGGGACGCCTGAGCGGATACTTAGCGTCGCACGCCGGCTGATCCAAACACAGGGCGAGGGCTCTCAAGTCGTAGCGGTCATCTCCGCGATGGCGGGAGCGACCGATAATTTGCTAAAGCTCGCGCACCAGATATCGCCGCACCCGACACAGCGCGAACTCGATATTCTGTTATCAACCGGCGAGCACGCCGCCACTGCTTTAACTGCAATGGCAGTGAACGCTCTCGGCGGGCTCGCCATTTCGCTGACCGGCGCACAGGCGGGAATCCTAACAGATCGCAATCACACTAAAGCACACATCGCCAATATCAGTCCTAAACAAATTCACGAACTGCTCTCTGACGATTACATCGTGATCGTCGCTGGCTTTCAGGGTCAGACGCCGGAAGGAGAAACCACCACGCTGGGGCGCGGCGGCTCGGATTTGACCGCGATTGCGCTGGCGGGCGCACTAAATGCAGACGCCTGCCAGATCTTTACCGACGTCGATGGAGTCTTTACTTGCGACCCGCGGATCGTCCTCGACGCCAAGAAGCTCAAGGAAATTTCCTATGATGAATTGCTCGAAATGGCGGGCGGTGGCGCAAAGGTGATGCAGTCGCGGGCCGTGGAATTCGCGAAAAAATTTGGTGTCGAATTTGAGGTGCGTTCGAGCTTTAAGAAAAGGAGCGGAACGACCACTAGGGAAGAGGCTCCCAGCATGGAAGATGTGGTGGTTCGCGGGATCAGTCTCGACCGGCGTCAGGCAAAGCTGAGCATCGCTGGAGTCCGTGACGAACCGGGAATCGCTGGCCGGATTTTTTCCAATATTGCCGCGGCGCACATTATCGTTGACATGATTGTGCAGAATGCGTCGATCGCCGGCACGACTGACATTTCATTCACGATTCACGAGGATGAATTGGAAAACGCCCGTAAGATCTTGATGCCGGTAGTAGGTGAGCTTGGCGGACACCGCCTGAATACTACAAGCGGCGTGGCGAAGCTGAGCGTGGTGGGAATCGGAATGCGATCACATTCCGGTGTCGCGGCGCGAATGTTCGAATGCTTGGGACAAAACAGCATCAATATTCAACTGGTATCCACTTCGGAGATCAAGATTGCGGTCATCGTCGATGAGAAAGACGCAGAGCGTGCTGCGCAATTGATTCACGCAGAGTTCGGGTTGGGGCGACTGCTGCCGGCCGCTTCGGCAACTCAGCCGCTCGCTTGATTCAACTACGGGTGCCTGACGGGATCGACGTAGAATTCCTGGGTACCTTCAATACGCATCTTGTACCCAAAAATGCCGTGAATGACCGCGGCGGCCGGGTGATCGGTCACTTTTGGTCGAAAGCGATCATCTGCATTTGCCTGTTTCCACACAGTGCCGTCCTCCAGACGGATCACGGTTCTGCCAGTTAATCCGTTAAACGAGCCATCCACGCGGCTCACAATAAGATCCATCTTGGTGCGTTCAGCGCGGGCGGTGGCTTTCTTCTCGGCGGCTTGTTCGGCGACCTGGCGGTAGCCTTGCAACCAGGCATCGAGCTTTTGCAGCTCTTCCGGCGATAGCTTGTTCAAGCCGGCGGCATTGAATTCTTCCGGGGTCATCATCTGCTGAATACTGCCGGAAATCTCCTCGCGAGCCGCACCAGCGGAATCGGCAAAACCGAAAATCGCACAAAGACCGACTAACGCGGGCCGGACTAACTTGTGGCTGAAAACGTTCATGTGAGTCGAAACTCGCCGACGCTAACATCAGCCGCAACAGCGTCAAGGGCAGCGGCGATACGTCGCAGGGGAGCCATTTACAAGGATTCTGCCCGCACGACAGGGCGAACGTAAATCCGGACAGTACCATCAATAACATCAGACAATATATGTCATATAAAATCGCTATGCTACACT
>QHMR01000141.1 GCA_003217875.1 Verrucomicrobiota bacterium | reverse complement strand
GAGCAAGCACAGGAAATGCAGCTGGCACATTGGATTTCTACTACTCCAATCAATTCGCTGAAAGATTACATGCCGCCTTGGATGGGCCTGTGGTTTGCAGTGTTCGCGACAGTTGAAACGCTCGTTGCGCAGCTCATTGCAGCAGTTCTGGTGATCGGCTCGTATTACGCCGCACGGCACTTCGGGGGCGGCTCAGCCAGCGGGGTTGCGCCTGAAGCCCACGCGCCCGAGATGGCTCCGATTAACGCTTAACAGACCGTTTCGGCATAGGCTCGCTCGCGGAGCAAGCGCGCCGCTAAGATCCCCAGTCGGACTCACGTGCGCAGCGATAGCATTCTGACAGGATCGCTACGGTTAGTGCAATTCCAGTTGAACGGAATCGCAAGCTTTTCACTGTAGGCGGATGATTACGCCGAATTACCGTTCTCTTAAACTGGTTCAACTCGTTTTCGCTCTTTCTGTATTGCTTTTTCCGGCGTCTCTTCAGTCCGCTCCATCCCCTACCCCAACGCCGCCTGGAGCAATCGATGAGAAGCTGTTTAATGGAATGCGTTGGAGACAAATCGGTCCGTTTCGCGGCGGCCGTGCACTCGCGATTGATGGCGTCGCCGGCGAGCCAGACACTTATTATTTTGGGGCAGTCGCGGGTGGAGTTTGGAAGACGACAGATGGCGGCGCAAACTGGATTCCGCTTTTCGACAAACAGCCGATTTCCTCGATTGGCGCGATCGCGGTCGCGCCATCGGACCACAACGTGATTTACGCCGGTACGGGCGAAGCGGCCATCCGCGGTAACACGACGTACGGGACTGGCGTCTTCAAATCGATCGACGCCGGAAAAACCTGGGAGAACGTCGGCTTGAAAGATACGCGGCAGATTGGTGCGCTGATCGTAGATCCACGAAATGAGAACGTGGTTCTGGTGGCTGCGTTAGGTCATGCCTTTGGCCCAAATCAGGAGCGTGGAATCTTTCGCACAACAGACGGCGGAAAGACGTGGACCAAAGTGCTGTCGAAAGATGAAAACACCGGCGGGATCGACATTGTTTTCGATCCGCATAATCCGAACATCGTCTTTGCATCACTTTGGCAGGCGCGACGGCAGCCATGGTTTTTCTCCAGTGGTGGCCCTGGCAGTGGACTTTATCGGTCAGAAGACAATGGCGTCACGTGGAAACGTCTTGAGGGCAACGGGCTTCCTGGCGGCATCCTCGGCAAAATCGGCATCGCCGTTTCCGGCGCGGATTCTAACCGCATCTATGCACTCATCGAGGCGAAAGAAGGCGGTCTCTACCGCTCCGACGACGCAGGCCAGCATTGGACCCGAGTTAATGAGGATGGCCGGTTTCGTCAGCGCGCCTGGTATTTCAGCAAAGTTTATGCTGACCCAAAATCCGCGGATACGGTTTACCTCCTAAACACGGGGCTCTTTAAATCAGTCGATGGTGGAAAGACTTTCAATCTGTTTGCGGCGCGCCACGGAGATCATCACGGACTGTGGATTGATCCGACGAACCCAAACCGCATTGCAAATGCGAATGACGGCGGGGCCAGCATCTCCACGGACGGTGGCAAAAACTGGACCACTCAAAATAACCAACCTACCGCGCAGTTTTACCATGTCGCAGTGGACAATGCGTTCCCTTACCACATCTATGGCGCGCAACAGGACAACTCGAATGTCGGTATCGCCAGTCGTAGCGATTCCGGCGTAATCGGACGCGAAGACTGGTTCGTGGCCGGCGGCGGAGAATGCGGCTTTGTCGTGCCCGATCCGCGCGATTGGCACATCATTTATTCAAACAGCGAAGGTTACATCAATCGCTACGACAAAAACAAAGAGGAAGTGCGCGACGTCAGTCCGGTTCCTCTCGACAATTCCGGGCATGGCGCTGTCGATCTCGCGCACCGGTTTCAATGGGTCTCGCCGCTCATGCTTTCACCGCACAACCCGGATGTGCTCTACACTGCCGCGGAGTGCGTTTTCAAATCCACCGATCACGGACAAAGCTGGACACAAATCAGCAGTGATCTCACCCGCAATGACAAATCGAAGCAGCAGCCAAGCGGCGGTCCACTAACGAACGACATCACTTCAGTGGAATATTACGACACGGTGTTTGCGCTGGCCGAATCGCCGGTAAAACAAGGTACGCTTTGGGCAGGCGCAGACGACGGGCTTGTGCACGTCACCACCGATGATGGCCAGCATTGGTCAAACGTCACACCGAAGATGCCGGAGTGGAGCACAATCGATCTGATCGAGGCATCGCCGCACGATGGTAACACCGCTTATGTGGCGGTAGATCGACATAAACTCGACGACTTCAAGCCATACATTTTCAAAACTACCGACTTGGGAAAAAATTGGAGCTCCATCGTGCACGGAATTCCCGATGGCGCGTATGTGCACGCGGTGCGCGAAGATCCCAAGCGTAAAGGTTTGCTTTACGCAGGAACTGAGCTCGGCGTTTTCGTTTCATTCGACGACGGCGCGCATTGGCAGCCACTACAGTTGAATCTGCCCGTATCACCGATTCACGATCTCGTTGTGAAAGATGACGATCTGGTCGTAGCGACGCATGGCCGCTCTTTCTGGGTGCTCGATAATCTGACGCCGCTACGCCAGGTCAATGCGCAGCCCGCGCAGGCAGACGTCATTTTGTATCAACCGCAGACCGCGTTGCGGTTGCATTACCCTGAGGAGTTCGACAAGCGCCAGCCAGTAGGAGACAACCCGCCCTCCGGAGCAATCATCGATTATTATTTCAAGACCGCGCCAAAGGAAGAGGTCTCCCTCGAGATCCTCGATTCTTCAGGTAAAGTTGTGAGGCGCCTTTCCGACAAGGAAAAAAAAGAAAGCGAGCAACCCCCAGAGTGGCCCGACCGCGTCGAGCGCGTGAAAACAATTCCAGCCAACGAAGGAATGAACCGGTTTGCGTGGGATCTGCGTTACGACGATCCCATTCAAATCCCGGGGGCATTCTATTCGAGCACGGGACCAAAGGGTCCGCTCGCGTTACCGGGTGAGTACCAGGTCAAACTGACCGTTGGCGGCAAATCGCAGAGTGCCCCGCTCCATTTGGCGATTGATCCGCGAACGAAAGGGCAGGAAGCTGCTTTGCAAAAACAATTCAGCTTGGCGGCGCAGGTGAACGATCGGATGTCGCAACTGCATCAGGCGGTGAATGAAATCCGGGATTTGCGATCGCAAATACAAAACTTGCACAAACGTTTTGACAGCGATCAGCGGCTGAAGCCGGCGCTCGCGGCGGCGGACGATCTAGATCACAAAATGTCGGAAGTTGAGCAGAAGCTCATTCAAGTGAACATGAAAGGCTCGGAAGCAAACCTCGCTTTCCCAAACATGTTAAATGAGAGGTTTGACACCTTCAGCCACCTGATCGAGGGCGGCGACGCTGAGCCAACCAAATCGCAACTCGACGTTTTTCAAACGTTGAGCAGCCAGCTCCAAGAGCAGTTGAAAAAATGGGCGCAGCTTAAGAATGAGGATTTGCCGAAAGTGAGCGAATTGATCAAACAAGCTAATTTGCCTGCGCTAACTATCAGCGGGCCAAAGAAAAGTGAATAGTGTCTAGAGAAGAGTGGCAGCGCAGAAAAGCGACGCGGCGACGCGTGCGCACTCCCAAAGCTCCGCAAAACCGAATGCGGTGTCCGCTGATTTCGCACGAAGTGCTATGGAGTGCGATGAGTCCTCGCATCGCTTTCTTTGTCTCAATGTCGCGATGCTAGGCGAACTCGAATCGATAGGTGTTCCGATCCAAACTGGGCCCGTAATGACTGATGAAGATTAATCAAGCAGTAATACTCGCAGCCGGACGCGGCACGCGCATGCGCGAACTCACGGCCGTAGTTCCCAAACCGATGATCGTAGTGCGCGGCAAACCAGTTTTGCAGCACATCATCGAAGGATTGCGCGACGCGGGAATTCGTGAGCTTCTTGTCATCGTCGGCTACCACGCGGATACGGTTCAGAATTTTTTTGGCGATGGTTCGCGCGACGACGTCTCTATTCAGTATGCGACGCAGACCGTGCAAGATGGGACCGGTCGCGTGCTCGACCTTGCCCGGAACTTCGTCGGGGATTCTCCGTTCATCTTGAGCTACGGCGATATCCTGGTCGATCCGGCGAACTACAAGCGTGTTATTGATCTTGGCAAAGACGTCGAAGGTGTTGTCACAGTCACGCGCGGCGAAGATGTTACCAAAGGCGGTGCGGTTTTTGTGAATGATCAAATGGAGCTGGTCGATCTTCGCGAGAAATCACAACCAGGCGAAGTGAAGAGCCCGTGGTACAACGCTGGGCTCTACGCATTTCGTCCGAGCATCTTTGAATTCACGGTGAAATTGAAACCGTCGCCACGCGGGGAATACGAACTGACCGATGCCATTCGCGGTCTCGCGCAGTCCCGGAAGAAAGTGAAAGCGCTCGAACTCATGGGCGAATGGGCCGACGTGCGAGATCCTGAAATTCTGGCGAAGCTGAATCAACTGTAGCGGCGCTTCTATGAACGCCGACCAATCCTAAGCTCGCTACTTGTAAGCGGTCTCCGGCTCGGATTCGGAAAGGAGTTTTTGAAAGCCGGGATCGTTCCGGATTGGGTCCCAGATCGGGTCGATCTTCAGACGGGCAAGGGAAATGTATTCTCCGGCAGGCATTGTGAGCAGCAGCCGAAGTAGTTTTACTGCCTCTTCGGACCGGCCAGTGTGCGCTTGGATTTGCGCTAGTCCGGCAAGAAAAAACGCGCCGACAATCGCATCTTTTTCTATTGGTGTCGCCTCTGTTGCTTCTCGCGCGATGCGAAGAGCCACATCATAGCGTCCCAAACAAACGTAAACCCAGGCCGACTCGCTTAACGAAGAGCGGTCTTGCGGCGCCCGTTCCGCTAGTCGGGCTTCGAGTAAAGCGCGTGCTTGCTCGGCCTCGGATTTGACAGCCCCAACTTGCCCGGCGAGCATTTGAATCCCAATTCGCGCCTCTAGCTGACGCAATCGCGCATCGGCCGTATTTGTCGGCACGGCATCCCACACCTTGAGAGCATCAGCGAAACGTCTCTCCAGCACATCGAGATACGCGGTCTCGCTAATCATCTGAGAAATCACGATCCCATACGGGCTAAAGCCTATTTTGTTGTCCGGTATCCCCTCCCACGCCTGCCTGGCGCGCGGAACATCGCCGGTGCTGTTGACGTACGTTTGGGCGAGGTG
>QHMR01000140.1 GCA_003217875.1 Verrucomicrobiota bacterium | reverse complement strand
CCGCGGAATTCCACACGTTCAGATTCCGACCACGCTGCTGGCAATGGTGGACAGTTCGATCGGTGGGAAAACGGGAGTGAACACGCGTGATGGAAAAAACCTAATCGGCGCTGTGCACCACCCGGCACTCGTTATTGACGATGTCGATGTGTTGAAAAAGCTGCCCAAGCGCGAGTTCAATCAAGGTTTCGCTGAGATTATCAAACACGCTGTCATCGCCGACGCCAAAATGTTCCGGACGCTTCAGTCGTGCAAGGCAGGCGCAGCGCCTGCCCTACAACGGCTGATCAAGCGCAATATCAAGATCAAATCAAAAATCGTGGCGAAAGATGAGCGCGACCAGACTGGCGAGCGGGCTGTTCTTAATTTCGGTCACACGGTTGGGCACGCGATTGAACGCGCCGGAAATTACCGGAAATTTCTGCACGGAGAAGCGGTGAGCCTTGGAATCGTTGCCGCTTGCGCAATCTCGATGAAAAAAGCTGGGCTGCCGGCGGATCAGCGCAATGCGATTGTCAGCCTCTTGCAGCGATACGAGTTGCCCACGCGTTTGCCCCCAACGTTTCCGCGCGAAAAGATCTTCGACGCGCTGAAGTTCGATAAGAAATTCGAAGACGGAAAAATCCGATTCGTTGTGACACCTCGCATTGGCCTGGCGCGCGTTACAAGCGCTGTCACGCTCGACGATATCCGCGAAGCGGTTAGTCAATTGTAGGGCGTCTGTGTCAGACGCCAGGCGTTTCAGAGAAACGCCCTACGACAAACGATTGAGATCAATCGCCTCTAGCTCGCGCTTTCGAATAATAATCGACCAGCCCCTCTGCCACGCTGTCGGCGTATTCCCGGAAGATGCTTTTACGTTCGACCCCGTTGATCAGGCGCGTTCCTTCGTAATCCCCAGCCTGGATGCGAACGAAGGCATCATTGCTGTTCATGACGTACGGCTCGCAATAAATCACCGGACAACGATAAAGCCGCGTGGCCAGCAAATTGCGCGCATACACGTAGCCGCTCATGCCAACTTTCGTCGTGCTGTTCGTCGTTGGATATTCGTAAGCTGGAAGCCCGGTCTCGCGAGCCATTGTTAGTGCAATCGTGTCCGCCAACGGCAATTCCTCGTCATAAGCGCGGCTCAGAAGTCTTCGGATCATTTCGAAACGTTGATCATCGAATTCTAGCTCCTCTGCCAGATAAGAGCCGTTCACGAGCAAGTGAAAATGATTAGTGTCGGTCAAAGTCGGATGCGTTGGTTCCCCCCACCCTTCCGCGTTGAAATGCAAACAAAGCACAAGGTCAGGATGTAATTTGAGGTTCACCAGCGCAGCCCGCCGTCGGATCTCGCTGTAACGGTAGAACAAAATTTCGCTCTGCCAGCGTATGGTTTGCTCTTTCGCTGGATCATTTGGATCAAGAACATCCTCGCGAGGGAGCGGCACGCCGTTCTTGATCAGAATTTTTCTTGCGAGCTCTCGAAAATCATCAGGGCGCTTCGCGGTAACCGGTTCACCGCCACTCCGGATCAACGAAACTTTTGCGCCGAACTCACGTAACCGCGGCGCCAACAATCGCGCCACGCGGAACGTGAGATCGCCTTCCTGGACTGGCCGGCTTTTATCGACCTGAAACCAGCGCTCCTCCATCTTCGCCCACTTTCCCCCGAGATGACCGGGATCGAGCACAACCTTCAAACCAACGAGAGGCTTGTCGGCTCTGGCTGGCGATAATGATTTCGCCGGTCGCCAAAGGTGCGGGACGGGTTTGCGACCAGCGTTGTTCACTGCAAAACGCAGCGTGAAGAATTTTTGCGAATCACGGTCTATCAGCACATGAGCTGTTTTCGCGCTTACTTCGATCAAATTGGAAGCGAATCCGTGAGTGCAATAAACATCGTGTATCAACCGGTTGAATTCATCGTGGGTAATGGTTTCCTGATATTTCTCGAGCACGCTCCATTTCGGTTTGCTGCCGAGGACGCTGACGTTTTCTTCCGCTTGAAGAGCCGTTGGAAAGATCGCGGGGAATAAAAATGACGAAGTTCGAATGACGAATGACGAAACAATGACGAAGGCTGAATGACGAAACTTCACCTTTCGCGTTTCGTCGTTTGTGGTTGACTCATTCTTCTTCCGCCACGCCGAAGCTTGGCGAAGGCGGGTCATTTGGATCTCGCCATTAATTTTCACATCGACGTTTGAAAGCGCTCTAATACGATGCTCTCAGAATGTTAACCGTTCTTTTTCTTGGCGACATTGTTGGTGAGCCGGGACGCACAGCAGTCATTGCCAGGCTGCCGGAGCTGAAGTCGAAGCACGCGTTGGATTTCATCATCGTCAACGGCGAGAACGCGGCAGGGGGCCGAGGAATAACGGGGAAAATCACGATTGATCTTTTGCGAGCCGGTGTCTCCGTGATCACCACCGGCGATCATATTTGGGATCAGAAAGAAATCCTTGCGTTCATCGGCACCGAACCGCGTTTACTGCGTCCGGTGAATTATCCCGACGGGGCGCCCGGAAGCGGATCGATTGTCTTGGAAACCGCGAAGGGCAAAATCGGCGTCATCAATGTGCAGGCACGAACGTTTATGCAGCCGATTTTGGAAAACCCGTTCCGTGCTGTCGAAACAGCGGTTACGAAGATGCGCGAGGAGACGGCAAATATTCTTGTCGACGTTCACGGTGAAACCACAAGTGAGAAGATCGCCATGGGCCGTTTTCTGGACGGAAAAGTCTCAGCTGTCATCGGCACTCACACTCATGTTCAGACAGCCGACGAGCAAATCTTTCCCGGCGGCACAGCATTCATGTGCGATGCCGGCATGTGCGGACCTGTTAACTCTATCCTCGGCCGCGCCATCGATCCAATCATGAACCGATTCATCTCGAATCTGCCTGCCTCATTCCCCGTGGCCGGTGGCGAGGTACGCCTGCGCGGAGTGCTAATTAAAATTGATGAGACCACCGGTCGCGCCGTGCGCATCATACGGGTGGATGAGTCGGCCCCCGGTAAGCATGCTGCAGCCGAGCCCGAATCAAAAATCGATATCGAACAGGCGCATTCCCCCGAACAGACTTGAAACTGTTGGGTTTAGACCCAACTATTGACCTCTTCAGGTTCGAATTGTCTAAGAACATTAACGTCCAACAGAAATCATGAAAAAATGTTTTGCCTTTACTGTCATCACTGCCCTGGCGCTCTGCGTTTCACAGGTGTCCGCGGCGGAACCGAAGAAAAATGTTGAAGCAAACAGACTGGCTCGGGAAGGCGCGGAGGCCGCTAAGAACCAGGATTGGGACAAAGCGGTTGAACTACTTCGTAAAGCCACCGCAATGGACCATAAGTACACGGATGAACTCGCGGCTGTTTATCAACGACGCGGATACGCAGGCGCGAGCAATCAGCAGTTTCAGGACGCCATCCAAGACTACACAGAAGCGGCCAAACTGACTCCGCAAGACGTGCGCGTTTATGAACAACGCGCGGCAGTGGAGATGAAAATACAGGATTATGACAAGGCGCTCACCGATTACTCCGAAGTCATCAAGCTCAAGCCTAACGAAGTCCGGTATCTCAATTATCGCGCTTATATCTACGAGCTAAAGAACGACATTAAAAACTCGTTGGCCGACACCGAGAAAGCGTTAAAAATGGATCCCAACAATCAGGAGGCCAAAGCGCGCAAACAACGGCTGGAACAGAAACTTGCGGAACAAACGCCACTGACTCCGCCACCGCCGCCGCCAGGGAGTTCGCCCGGCAAGTCGCCCGCAGCCAAAAAGAGGCCCTGAACGGAAAGCGACACAGCTCCGAAAGCATTTACGAGCAGGCCAGCGCCGCTCGCCTTCGCTGAGGACAGCGCACCTACAGCGACCTGCATGCCCGCGCGAGTCGGTCGAAGCGCGCGGTATGCCACACGATTACGAGTCAGTCGCCGAAGGGATGCCCTCCGTCTCGTCATCTGTTTTTAGTGGCGGCGCAAATCGCCTCTTCCGACGGTTAGCCGGCAGAGGCGCCAGAGTCATCGTGATGTTGCGACCGGTGATCTTTGGGTCCATTTCCACTTGCGACATACCGGAAAGATCGTCGCGCACTTTTTCAACGAGCTGCATCCCAAATTCCTGATGCGCCATTTCGCGGCCGCGAAATTGCAGTTGCACACGGACTTTATTTCCGCGGTCGAGAAATTCTTCACCGTGCCGGATTTTCGTCAGGTAATCGTGCTCGTCGATATTAACGCGAAACTTGATTTCCTTCAGCTTTGAGCTGGCCGGCTTTTTATCCTTGGTGTGTTTGGAAATATCGTACCGGAACTTTCCAAAATCGATTATCTTACACACCGGCGGGTTGGCAGAGGGCGCGACTTCCACCAAGTCGAGCCCAAGAGTTTGAGCTCTGCGCAAGGCGTCGTTTAGTCTCATGACGCCGAGCTGTTCGCCAGTGGACCCCATAATGACCCGGACTTCGCGGGCGCGAATCCGACCGTTTACACGAATTTGTGGTTGCAGATTAGATCAAGCTCCTGACCGGCGGAACGGGAGTGCGCCGCGCCACCGTATTTCCATCTATCGCAATTCCCAGCATTAGCATTCGCCATACGCCGAGGCACTCTGACTTCGCCACGGATGCGATTCACCGCAACGAAGAGCTTGGATTAATAATCGCAAGCCGAAGGGAAGTTGTAGGCAACAATCCTGCACTGGCAAGATCAATCTGGAATGCATCGCATCCAAGTGTTTTCCATCGCTCGCTTGAACATGAAAGAGGATAAACGGACTCGCATGCAGTTTTGCCTATTGTTTTCGCAGTTCACAAAACAAACCTATCAAGCTGAGAGAAGTTTCTCAATAACGATCACTTTTTCGGCGGCTCGCCAAAATGCGCCTTGTGCGCCGCGTACACAGCGGCGTCGTCAAGCATCGAATCAATTGTGGCTGCGAGTGGTTCGAATTTCACAACTCCCGAAAAAACCGCGCGGTCGCCAACCTCGGTATCGATCACAAATGTTGGGCGCTGCGAGACTTGGAGCGCGTGAAATTCAGCCGTCGACGCGCGAACGCGCTGTTCGATTTCCGCCGATCTCGCGCGCTCGAGCAATTTTCCGGTGTCGATCCCACCTGCTTCAGCGCCAATTCGAGCTGAGACCTCCCAATCGGCGATTTTCTTGCCTTCCCGCAACGCCGCATGAGCCAGGGCAAGACGAACTCGATCATCAGAAAAACCAAAGTCCTTAGCCGCTTCGGCCACGCAGTTCGCCGCGAGCCACTCCGGCAGACTCGGATCGTACCAGTCTGTATTAAGCATGAACGGTGAACGCATCATCATTCCGCTGCGGCGATAGAACCATTGCTCCTGCTCGCGCGAAGCAGGCAAACCACTTGGATCCATCAACGCGATCTTCCACTGAAATTTAACTCGGTCGCCGTATCGCTTTTTCAATTCAGCCCATGTCGGCTCAGACCAGAAACACCAGGATGAGATGACGTCGAGATAATCAGTGACAGTGATGAGCATGTGCGAATGTTAAAGGGGTTAAAAAAGTTACAAGGTTAAAAAGGTTACAATGTTGAAGCGTCGAACCGTCAATCAGTTTCAGGTCATATCGATGTGACAACTGAACCTCCGGCTTGGGTTAGGAACCAATCTTCATAACGATGTCACTCTTTTAACTTTTTACGTTCGTTGTGAATCTCAATCACATCTTTCTTTTTCTAGCGGTGATTTCATCGCTGCTGGTGTTAGCCCGCTCATGGCGGCCTGGCGCGCCCTATCATGGCTGGCGTATCGCTGCGGTTATCGTTCTGACGGTCACAGGTGTTGCGTGGCTATTTTGGCGCGCCGCCGCCGGATACATCGGTGGCGTCGCGTGGTTTGTTTTGCTGTTTCTTCCGGCCATTGGGTTGCGCAAAATGACCGACCTCGCCACCCAGGGCGATTACAAATCCGCCCGAAAATTGGCCACGGCTCTTCAAATTCTGCATCCCACGAATGAATTGCGCGACCAAGTCCAGGTGCTTCACCAGTTGGAATCCCAAGTGAACCATTCAGCTGGATTCCGTCCGATCCCAGTCGCGCATCAAACTGAACGTCGGCGTAGCCATCGTCAGTTCCGAAGCGCGCCAGCTGTTCTCATCTTTATCCTCCTGAACGTGGTTGCATTTATTTTCGAGATCTCGGTGGGCGATTCGAACGACCCGGAAGTTCTGCATCGGATCGGCGCGCTCGAACCTTACTCAGTTGTAGTGCAGCACGAATACTGGCGGTTTTTCACGGCATTATTCTTGCACGGTGGTTTCATCCATCTGCTTTTCAATGTTTTCGCGCTTTATGTTCTTGGCCCGCCGCTTGAACGATCCATCGGCACGACGCGCTTCGTCGCGTGTTACTTGATTTCAGGGCTTGCCTCCGGCGCGGGTGTTGTCGGTTTGACCTTAATGGGTCTCGTGCAACCGGCTCAGCTGATCGGTGCGTCAGGCTCGATCATGGGCATCGTCGGCGCGTGGGCGGGATTTCTAATGCGACATCGCCACGCACCGCACGCAAAACAAAGTTTGGCGAACGTCCTAATGATCGTTGGGATCCAAATCGCGTTTGATGTTTCGACTCCACAGGTCAGCATGGCTGCGCATCTGTGCGGATTAATCTGCGGGTTCTTTCTTGGGCTAATTCTTGCGCCGCGACCTGTAGCCGGGTCGATGATCCCGGCAGGAGCTGACTAGTTTCCAGAGAACCAGGACCCTGCGTTTGATTCATGGGAAACTTGCCGGACGAACTTTTCTCGATTAACTGCGGCTCTGTTCGCTCGGGTATTCGAATGATATTTTCTGGAACCGACAAGCTTTGGAACCGGGGTCACCGACCCCGGCTACAGTGACGCAACATTCGCATGCCGACTTTTCAAACTTACAATGTGACTCCCATCCTGCCGGCGGCGCTGGAGCCGCTACGGGAGATGAGTTTCAATCTTTGGTGGACGTGGGAGCCGTCCGCGCGCCGCTTGTTCCGGCACCTTGATCCTGAGCTGTGGGATCGGACAAATCATAATCCGGTGCGCATGCTCCAGCTCTCGCGGCAATCACGGCTGGAGGAGCTTGCGCAGGACAAGGGTTTTGTTCGCGAACTCAAGCAAGTCTTTGAGGAATTCGAAAAGTATCTCGGACGACACGATACCTACGGAAAGACCGGCGCCGGCAGCTCGATTAAAAATCCCATTGCGTATTTCTCTGCCGAATTTGGTTTTCACGAGTCGATCCCGAATTACTCCGGCGGCCTGGGCATCCTCGCTAGCGACCATTGCAAATCGGCTAGCGATCTCGATCTGAATTTCGTTGCGATTGGTCTGCTGTATAGGCACGGCTATTTCCGGCAGCAGATCGATAAGGAAGGCCGTCAGGAAGCCATTAATCTCAATCAAAATTTTTATCATCTGCCGATCCGCGAGGTACGGCGGGGCGATACCGAGCTTCGTGTCTCAGTGCCGATTCTGGACCGGGAAGTTTTTGCCAGGCTTTGGGAATTGCGCGTCGGACGGGTAACAGTCTACCTGCTCGACACCGATATTCTGGAAAACAGCGCAGAGGACCGATTGATTACTGCCGAGCTTTATGGCGGCGACCTGGAGATGCGAATGCGCCAGGAAATCATGCTTGGAATTG
>QHMR01000131.1 GCA_003217875.1 Verrucomicrobiota bacterium | reverse complement strand
AGAAACTTCGCCACTGGGACACAATTCATCAAGATTACCTTGGCGGCGTCGATCCCAATGATCAGTGATCGGCGCTCACCACTCAGTTGCTCGACCTGGCGGCCTTGCGCGCCGGCAAATGCGTCGGCGATTTCCCGGTCGCTGGTTTTTCCGGGGTGAAGGGTTTCACAAAAGCCTCTGCGAAATCATAAACGTTCTTGAAATCTTCGATTGAATCCTCGTCGGTTTTCCCAAACACGCCGGCGCCGATCAGATTAAACACCATGTTGCCAACGTCTTCGCAGGAATGGACTCCCCAGCTGTCGAAAACCGTCATCACCATCGGTCCGAATTCCTTCAAAGCGTAGCGCCGCACTCCATCGAGCAATTCCGGTCCGGTGACATGACGCACGCTGACGCCTTTAATTTTCTTCTGTTGCTTGGTCGTGAAGTCGAGTGCGTCGCGCAAAAAGACATATGCGCCCCGCCCGTAACGTGGATCGCTCGTAACGATGGAATCCAGAGCCTCGGCGAACCCAATCTTTTGCATCAGCAGAAATGCGCCCTTAGAACGCGCTGTTCAACATAGTCACCAAGCTGGAAAGCGGCAACTGTCCAATGTCCACCTGTAATTACTCAGTTTTCAAACTGGTCCTCCAGCGCATCGACATAAACCGAAAGCGGATCGCGTCGGTTTGGAGGTGCGAGCTGCGACTGATTCACGGCTTTGAGGTAATCGCTGAAATAACCGCTGCCTTTGTTCATTTGAGTCGCTTCAAACCAGTTCATGTAGTCGTCTATGTCGCTCATTTGAGCAGCGAGTTGCTTGTGAGTCACATCCAAACGGGACAGACGCTTCGCGATTGCTCTCCTTTTCCCGCGGGCAAGTAGCGCGGTAATTTGCTGATATTCACGCACGATCGGCCGCAAAACCGGATTGGCTTGGGCAACAAACACGAGCAAATCACGGCTCAGCTGACTCAGCGCCATCTTCTCGCCTGGAGAAATCTTGCGCTGCGCAAATTCGTCAAGCGCCGCTATTTTAGTCGGATTATTTGTTTGCGAGATTTTTACGCGCAACAGTTCATCAAGACGTCGCTCGCTTTCGGCGAAGGTGAGTAACTGGGAGATCTGGAAATTCCTTAACCGATCTAAGGTCGACTGCCAGCTTCTCTCCGCATCACTGACAAGAACCGGAAAGTGCGCCCTCAAATTCGCGAGCGGTTCGTCTGAGGCGTCGGATAGATCGCCGATGTACTTTGCCAGGCGGCCAGGGCCATCCCTTCCATCGCTCAGCATTTGCACAAGCGCAAAAGAATACGCGCGATAAAGTGCGCGGCCCGCTGAATCGAGAAGCTCCGGGCGTTGACGGAGAAATTTCTCCAGGGGCAGAGGTTTGTCTGCCGCAACGAGCGCTTGCATCAGATCTCCGCGGTCGCGCCCCGGCCCGAGGGCAAGCACCCCGTCCAGCAACCAATGCGGTGGCTCGACGAAGACGCTGCCGGCAGCGATATGCGACTGTTGGCGATACATCATCTCTAAGAGAATCCCGCGTAGGAGTTCGCGCTCGATCAATGAAACATCGAGATTTTGTGAGATGGTTAGGTCCAGCTGAAGCTTGAGACCAAAGCCGGTCTGAGTAAATCGCAGGTTAGCCGACGGAAGTTCTGGCAGGTTTGCCTGCTGCGGCTGTAAATCTACCACGATGGGGACGGTCCAGTTGTCGCGCTGCCGCAACAATGCAAGAAAATCGGCCTTGGTCCGCTCTGCCAAGTCTGAGACCGCTCCGCGCAACGCCGCGTCGGCTCCGTAGATAATGAACTGCCGAGACGGACTTACGCTGTGTTCGGTCGGCGCGGCGTAAAGCATGTGCCAGGTGAACAAAGCCGATATTAAGATCGTAGCACGCACCGTCATTGAGCGTGGGATGATAAGTGCGACGGCTACGTGCTGACCAGCAAGAAACAATGCGAAACTAGACCCGACCTCGAGTTTTCGGTTGGCTTTGAGCCGCGGTGTCGCAAGGGGAAAGAGGGGCGAGCCGTCGGTCATCTCATTTCAGGTGGGAACAATCGGGCACCGGTACCAAGGGAACGGGCGTCTCATGCGTTTTTACGCAAAAAAAGCGAGACTTTGAGCAAGGCGCGGTGTCTAATTAATCAGAAACCCATCTACTATGAATACTTCAAAGCTCTTATTTCTTGTGATTTGCCTTGTTGCGCTGACGCTAACTGCACCATTGGTCACGGCTGCTCCGCGCGGTGGCAGTGGTTTTAGTGGCGGCCATCATTTCGCTTCGATGCCTGCGCGAGGTGGACAGACCTTCACACGGAGCGGTGCAGGAAATTTCCGGACCTTTAACGATCGACGCTTCGTCAACAACCGCTTCGTCAACAACCGCTTCGTCAACAACCGCTTCGTCAACAACCGGTTCGTCAACCACCGGTTCGTCAACAACCGGTCTAGCGTTGTCTTCATCGGCGACTTCGGCTTTCCATGGTGGTGGGGTTGGGGCCCATCCTGGGGCTGGGGCGGCTATCCGTACGGATATTATGGTTATGGTGACCCGTATGGCTACGGCTACGGTTCCCCGTACGGTTACGGTTATGGCTACGGCTATGGAGGCAATCAATACGGCGACAATGGGTACGGCAATAATGGGTACGGAAATAGTGGATACGGCAATAGCAGCCGATCCAGAGTGGCTGAGCTACAGCGCCGGCTCGCTCGCGCCGGCTATTACCACGGTTCCATTGACGGCGTCCTGGGACCGCAGACGCGACGAGCAATCCGAGCGTACGAACAGGACCACGGGAACGCAAGTTAATCTAGTCTTTCAGTAAGCGATCAGACTGACGCGGCGTCTCGATAATCTTTTCGGTTGATTGACCGGCGGAATTCGCAGGGGGCAATGGACGAACCGCCGGTCGTCTATTTTGCACCCTTGTCGCTGCGCGCCGCGGCGTATGCGCAGATGGTTCGAGTAAGCCCGCCAGCCAATCGGGTGGTTGCAACTGCAGGGGGCTTTAGAATGTCGCCAATGAAACAGCGAAAATCCCCGCCGCAATCTGTGCTACGTTTTTCCATCGTATGCGCGCCAAGCATGCGACAGCTCTCAAATTGTGACTCGGAGAAAAACTGGTCGGCCGTCCTCTCGTGCGGAAAGGTTTCGCTCCTCGCTCGCGCAATATCCGAAAAAATTCATGCCGCTGGATTTTGAATTTGATGCTTATCTCGAAACACCAAAACTAAAAAGACGCAGTTCCAGTCCTTTGATTCATTCCGAAACGCGGTATATGTCTGGGCTAATTCTGCGCCCGTAGCTCAGCCGGATAGAGCAACGGATTTCTAATCCGTGGGTCGGGTGTTCGAGTCACCCCGGGCGCGCACCCTCTGAAAAGGTCGTTTTCATAGGTAAGATCGGCGCTCTTCGCGCCCTTTTCTGTCTGACTCATGCAAACACGAAAAACGCCATTTTGACGCATTTTTCCTTGTGTTTGCGGCAACAATGTGGCAACGGTATAGCCATGAGAACACGCAAAATCACGGTTCGCAGATACCGCGACAGCAACCGTCCGCATTTCAGATTCGTGGTGAACTACCGCGAAGCGGGAAAGCGGAAACGGAAGTTTTTCGAAACAGAAGAAGCAGCCAAATCAGAGGCCGCGTTCAGGAACGCCGAGCTGAGACGCAACGGAATCGCACACGCGGAGTTTCCGGAGGCGCTCCGCGTCATGGCGCAAGAATGCGCGAGCAGACTGAGCGAGTACAAAAAGGCTGGCTCGGATTCTCCGCCGCTCACGATCAAAGACGCGACAGACTATTTGATCGCTCATCTGAAAGCATCCGAGAAGTCGTGCAGTGCAGTGCAGCTCGTGAAGGAACTTGTCGCGGCGAAGGAAAAGGACGGCGCTTCACAGCGTCACGTGGACGATCTTCGCAGCCGCCTCAACATCTTTGCTGAGAAGTTCAACGGCCAGCCGGTTGCGACGATCACGAGCGCGGAGATTGACGACTGGTTGCGTTCGCTGAACGTCTCGCCAGTCACGCGCAACCACTACAGGCGTTTGATCGTGCTCGCGTTCAACTTCGCTGTGCAACGCAAATACGCGACAGACAATCCGGCAGAGAAAACCGCGAAAGCGAAAGAGGGCGGCGGCAACATCGGCATCCTCACCGTCGCACAGGCAGCGCGGTTGTTGGAAAAGTCGACGCCGGACGTGCTGCCATATATCGCAATCGGATTGTTTGCCGGTCTGCGTCGCGCTGAGATTGAGCGCCTCGATTGGAGCGAGATTGATTTCGACAGCGGGTTGATCGAAGTCACCGCGAAGAACGCAAAGACGGCACGGCGACGGCATGTGACGATGCAACCGAATCTGCGTGAATGGTTGCTGCCACTGCGTAAGCACAAAGGCAACGTCACGCCCGGAGAGAATTTCCGGCAGTTGTTCGATCAAGCGCGCGTTGCCGCTGGCATCGACGAATGGCCGGACAACGCATTGCGTCACAGCTTCGCAAGCTATCACTTGGCGCACTTCAGAGACGCGAAGGCGCTCGCGCTCGAAATGGGCCACACGAATGAGGACATGATTTTCACCAACTATCGCCAGCTTGTGAAACCGAAAGAGGCTGAGCGTTATTGGAGCATCAGGCCAGAGACAATGGAAAAGATCGTTCCGATGAAAGCGGTCGCGCGATGAAACGCGGACGGCGTAAAGGTTCCGGCGTTAAGTCGTCGATCAACCGTGAGCAGCCAACCGACACGCGCCATAAGCTGCTTCACAGTCATCGCGATTCGCGAATGGTTCGCTTGCGCCAGTTGATCTTGGCTCTCAAAAAAGAACAAGCCACGGCGCAGCGGAACATGCTGGTGGAAGAACGAAAAGCCTGCCGGGATGAAAAAAAGCGAAAGGACTACGACAAAGCAATTCACGAGAGCAATGATGTGCTGGCCGCGCTCGAACAAGACGACGGGAACGCTTGGACATTGGCGGACAACTATCTATCAGCGCGCAAAGCAGAGATTGAATCGCAAATCGCAACAAAGAACAATCAACTGTAACTACGCGCATCACAGAGAGCCTACGTGCTGCTGGATGAGATTGATTCGCTCTGGAAAACGTGGAGCGCGCAATGCGAACGCGCCGTGCTCAACGCGGACGCCGATTGGTTCCGACGACAGGCGAACGCACTCGACCACCGCGACAAGCGCACGGATGCGCAAAAGGATCGTGCTCGCTTCGAAGCAGAGGTCTGGCGATTACTCACCGTTGAGCGTGTCCCGGAGCGAAAGATTCTCGATGGCGATACATGTTTCGTGCAGCGCAAAGACGAACAGCCGCTCACCGACAAAGAAAAGCAGGAGATTCGCGAGCTGGAGCAGTTGAACAGGCACGCAGTTGTCGAGGACATGATCGGCAAGAGCTACAAGCGCACCGATGACGGCGATTATGTTGCGGTGAGCAAAGGCGGCGGCGCGTTGATCGTTGAATGGACTCTCGGCAAGCGCCGTTACAGTTGCCGGTTCAAAAACGGGCGGTGCGTGCGGGATGCCATACGGGACATCGCGAAGTTGTAACGGAGTAGCAATCCGCCGGTACACGACAGAAGCATGGCAGTGTTGCCATTTGCTTGCTTAGTCACGGATTCTCACTCGTAACATCTGGCTGATTGATTTTGAGGGCGCTTGTCACATCCGGCAACCGCTGCATGGCTGCGCGCTTGTCGTCCGTCGTTAGGTGTGTGTATTGCCGCGAGACTGCGGTGCTCTCGTGACCGACAATCTCGCGTGCCATGAAGTCAGAGACACCCGCTGCTTTCAACATCGTCACTGCACTGTGGCGCAAACTGTGGAACGAAATCTCGCTTGCTTCGCGCGCTTGGTTGCGGCCTTTGCCGGTGCTCTTATGTCCGCGCGCCAGCGGCTCAAGCAATCCGGCTTCAACTAGAATATCCCGGAACTGATTCGACAACGAGGCCGTGCGCTTCGCGCTCGCTGCGTGAGGGAAAATGAAAGCGTTCGGTTTGTCGCTCGCTGGCAGTGATGCCAAATAATCGGCGACCGGTTGCACGAGTGGCAGCACGATGCGCCGCCCCGTCTTGCGCGTCGTAAACGCAATCTCGCCGGAGTCCAAATCGACTGCCCGCCACGTGAGGCGAGCTAAGTCTCCGAGCCGTTGGCCGAGATAGAGGCCGAACAACACGAGGCCACGCCATTCGGTGTCGTCGCCGCACGCTTTGAGGATGCGCTTGATTTCCGCGAGCGTGAACGCGCGCCGCTTCGATTCCGCATTTGATTTGAACAGCTTGACGCGCACGGCTGGATTGACCGTGAGCAATCCCTGCCGCACCGCTTCACCGAGACAGATTCGCAGCACTTTCACGCTGAGATTGGCGGTCGAGCGCGACAGTTCTTTCGCCTCACCATCACGAAACCGCGCAATGTCGCTCGCTTGCAGTGTGGAGAGGTCACGCTTGCTCTTTGCTTCGCCGAGAAAACCGGTGAACCGTTCCATCACGCGCTTGTAGCGCGCGTGGGTCGATTCCTCCGTCTCGATTGCTTTGGCTTCCGTCCACGTCTCGCACCACGACTTGACGGACGCGCTCGGCAGCGATTCCACGTTTGCCGCCGTGAAAACGTCGCTGACACCACGAGCGATGATTTCGCGCGCAGCGTCCACGCTCAGTTTGCCGTTGCGCGCTTTGAGCGCGGCCTTGTGCCACGCGCGGCAGATTTCGAGCGCCTGCTTCTTATCGCGAGTTTTGGTGGAGCGAAAGACGCGCCTGCTGCGATTCGTTTGAGGATCGAACATTGAGAATGCACAGAACCAGTACGGTCTGCCTGGTTGACGATGAATGCTTGGCATAGTGCATAATTAGGCTGCATAACATCCGTCAATGTTCAACGATGTTTTCTCATGTCCATTTTCATAGGTAAATCCGTGCGTCAGAAGGCGCTCGGTAGAACCGGGGGTTCGAATCCCCCCCATCCGCGTTTAATCTCCTGTTCTCACTCGTTAACGTTTTTCCAGCACTTGCAGCTCTTGTCGTAATTTCACTACGCTGCCGTGGGATAAAACACCGCGGAAGTTTACGGTTGGATAAATCATGCAATCGCGGCCGAGCACCGAGCCCGGGTTGATTACCACGTTGCAACCGATTTCCGTGCGATCGCCGACGATCGCGCCGAATTTTCTGAGACCAGTGGGGATGTCGCCGTCGGACGTGACTACCGCAATCTCGCTGTGATCGAGTTTCACGTTGGAGAGAATTACGCCGGCGCCGAGATGCGCATGATGACCAAGGATCGAATCGCCGACATAATTGAAGTGCGGCACCTGTACTTCGTCGAAGAGGATGCAATTCTTAAATTCGCACGAGTTGCCCATCACCACGCCGTTTCCGGCAATGACGTTTTCCCGCACGTAACAACCACTGCGGACACGACAATTTTCACCGATCCAGGCCGGTCCCTTCAGCACTGCGCCCTGCTCGACAATCGTTCCTCTGCCGATGAACACTTGATGACTGATAAACGGCTTACCCATCAGCTCGCCCAGGATCCCAGGCTTCAATCGAAATTGGAGATATCTCTCAATTTGTTTGAGCGCGTCCCAGACGTAGTTCTGGCTCTCGAACAATTTCGGGTGGGCCGTGTGTTCGAGATCAAGAAAATCTGCCGCCGCAAACATGAGTGTGCTTCCAACATGATCAATCGTGCTCAGAGTTGCTAGCGCATTTTTCTGGGGAGCACACGCGTCCCGCGTGTTGGTTTCGGCGTGTCGCCCAAACGAACTTTGCTTTTATTACGTTCCGTCTTGCATGGCTGCGCTGGAAATGAGTTCGCGCGCGCTCCGCAGAATCACGATGCGCCACGGCCCGTGAGCCTTGAACCATCTTTCGTGTCGCGCACTTCCCAACCCAGCGCGGAAATTTGCTCACGGAGTTCGTCGCTTCGTTTCCAATTTCTTTCTCGCCTTGCGTTCTCGCGCTCGTTAGCGAGTTGCGCCACTTCCGGTGGAACGACGACTTCAGCCTGAGGTTCGACATCGAGAACAGTGTTTATCCTTTGCCACCAATCCAGCCATCCTTTTGCGGCTCCCGGGTCCAGTTTGTTTTCATCCATCGCACGATTCGTTTCGCGAATGGATTCGAACAAGAACCCGAGCGCCGCGGAAATGTTCAGATCATCGTCCAATGCATTCTCGAAGTCAGATTTTTCAATTGGGCGTTGAGCGTTGGGCGTTGAGCGTTGAGCGTTTTCTTTTTTCGCGACGGCCCGCAACCGCCCAAGCCACTCATCAATGCGCGCGAGCGATTCGCGGGCCTCATTCATTCCTTCCCATGTGAAATTGAGCGGCACGCGGTAGTGCACACGCAGCAGCGCGTAACGGAGCTCGCGCCCGGTGTACCCTTTCGCCAGCACATCCGGCACAGTGTAAAAATTACCTAAGGACTTCGCCATTTTCTGCCCGTCCACCAGCAGATGCGCACAATGCAGCCAGTAACCGACGAATTTTTTTCCAGTGACGCCTTCGCTCTGTGCGATTTCTGCTTCGTGATGCGGAAAAATGTTATCCACACCGCCGCAGTGAATATCGATTTGATCGCCGAGTAGCGCCGTTGCCATTGCGCTGCATTCGATATGCCAGCCCGGCCTGCCAGGTCCCCAGGGCGAATCCCATTTCACGTCGCCATCTTCTTCGTCCCAAGCTTTCCAAAGCGCGAAATCGCCGATGTGTTCCTTGTCGTATTCGTCGTGCTTCACGCGCCCGGTTGATTGCAACTGCGTCAGATCGAAATGCGCGAGCTTTCCGTAATTGGGAAATTTGTTGATGCGAAAATAAACCGACTTGTCGTCGGCCTGATAAGCGAGGCCTTTCGAAATGAGTGCGCCGATCATCGCGATCATCTTGTCGATGTAGCGCTGGTCGGTCGCACACGGAAATTCGTCGGCACGTTTGATCCGCAAGGTTTCGGCGTCTTCGAAGAACGCCTGTTTGAATTGCTCGGTGAATTTTACGAGCGGAATGCCAGCCTCGCGCGCGCCGCGAATCGTCTTGTCATCCACATCGGTGATGTTCATCACCCGATGTACCTTGTAACCGCGCAACTCCAGATGGCGCTGGAGCAAGTCTTCAAAGATATAGGCGCGGAAGTTTCCGATGTGCGCGCGGCTGTAAACGGTCGGCCCGCAAGTGTAGACACCGATGGCGCGTTCGGCCGGATTGCGCGGTTCGAATTGTTCGATCTGACGCGAGTACGTGTTAAAAAAGCGCATTGTCATGTCGAGCGACGTCGAGACGCCTCTTGATTAACAGCAAGAGATTCCTCGATTCCGCTGCGGTCCGCTCGGAATGACAAAGCGATCATCCCAGCTCCACGGTTGCAATCGCGATTGATGCAATTCCCTCGCCACGTCCGATTGCGCCGAGCTTTTCATTCGTGGTCGCTTTCACACTCACATTCGAATCGGAAGTGCCGATCGCGTCGGCGATTGTTTTTTGCATCACAGCGACGTGCGGCGCGAGTTTCGGTTCCTCGGCCAGAACGGTTGCATCGATGTTTATCACCCGTGCGCTTTTTCCCTTAAGCAATTTGATCACGCTCTTTAAAATTTCGATGCTGCTGATGCCGCGAAGTGATTCATCGGTATTTGGAAAATGCTGGCCGATATCTCCTGCTCCGATCGCACCCAGCAACGCATCCGCGATCGCATGCGACAAAACGTCGGCATCAGAATGGCCTTCCAGCCCGCGCGCGTGCGCAATCTCGACGCCTCCCAAAATCAGTTTTCGTCCCTCGGCGAAGCGATGCACATCGTAGCCGATTCCGCACCGAATCATGACACGAATGACGAATGCCTAATGACGAATGTCGAATGAATGACGAAATCCGAATGACAAGAAGAGCTTCTCGATCGCCTGTTCGTCATTTGAGCATTCCTGCTTACTTCGTCATTCGTCATCCGAGCTTGGTCATTCATAATCATAATTTGAGATCGAGAACGCCATTCGATGCGACGATGCTGTATTTATCTTTCATCTGTTCGAGCGGGCGAAGATCGACAGTTCCACCGGCATTTTCAACCAGAAGCCAGCCGGCTGCGATGTCCCACAAGCTAATTCCCGTTTCAATGTACGCATCCATTCGTCCACAGGCGACGTAAGCCATGTCGAGCGCAGCACTGCCGAGCACGCGGCACTTGCGCACGCGATGAATCATGGCCTGAAGCAAAGGGAAATTCGCGTTGATCGTCTCGCCGGTCTTCGCTAGACCGATCGAGATAACCGCTTCCGCCAGGTCCGCGCGATCGCTCACATGAAACGGACAGCCGTTGAGTTTCGATACCTCACCTTTCTGTCCAGCCCACATCTCATCGCGAATTGGATCGTAGATCACGCCGACCATAATCTCGCTTCGCAGGCGGAGCGCAATCGAGACGCAAAAATGAGGGATGCCGTAGAAATAATTAACGGTGCCATCAAGCGGATCGAGCACCCACTGATGCTCCGTGGATTGATCGCCCGCGATTCCTTCTTCACCGTAAATCGCGTGGCCGGGAAATTCTTTCAGAAGCAAGTTAGTAATTAACTCCTGCGTCTGAACGTCGATCTCCAGTTTTAGATCGTGCGCGGCGATGGCATTGATCTGCTTATGTTGCCGAAAATTATCACGAAGCAACTTTCCCGCTTCTCGCGCGACGTTTTCGGCGATCTCGAGATAGTGCTTCATGAAAGATTACGTCGCACAAACAGCACGAAGTGCACAGCGGAAATACAGTCGAATGGAAAAGGACATGGCGCGTGTCATCCTCGCGTCGCGAAGGATCTCTCATAAGCTGATTGATCACGCTTAATGAAATTGTGTATCGCACGCTTCGATTGTGAGGTCCCTCCCCAGCTACTTGACTCATTGTCGGTCAGATCTTTTTTCGCGCGCTGCAAGTAGCTGGGTTGGGATGACCAAAGAAAAAACCGGGAGGAAAATAAATTCTCCTCCCGGGTTGAAGTTAGGAGTTGTGACTCCGAAGAAATTCGGAGTCGTTAATCCAGCGTTGGGCTTAGTGCCTCTTTTTCTTCGCTGATTTTTTCTTTGCTGCTTTCTTTTTCGCCATCGACTAATTCCCCCCTTTCAATCCGCAACGCGCGGAAATCGTGAAGAGTTGGGAATGATTTCACTTCACTTAATTGCGTTCAGTAATCGTCACATTTTTTTTGTCAAACATTTTTGTTGCAGAATTTTCAAAAATTTTCACGAGCTCGCGCGCGATAATTTTTTTTGATGTGCGCGAAATCTTCTTTCGCTCTCCGTTTTGGAACAGAATCATCACTTCATTCAAGTCACTTTCCATTCCCGAAATTGCGCTGCTCACGTCGTTTGCAATGATGAGGTCGCAATTTTTCTCGCGCAGTTTCTTCGCGGCTTTTTTTTCCACTTCATTCGTTTCCGCGGCGAAGCCGACTAGAAGGAAAGGTCGATCGCGTTGCTGACCTAACGACTCGAGAATGTCGCGCGTGCGAACCAGTTCAAGTGAAAATCTTTCGTCGCGCTTTTTGATTTTTGTCGGCGAAGCTTTAGCTGGCTTGTAATCTGCAACGGCGGCGCACAAGACGCACACATCGCAGCTGTCCGCATATCGGTGCATTGCGTCGAACATCTCGTCGCTGGTAGAAACAGAAACGAATTTCGCATTGCTCGGTGGCGCGAGGTTGACCGGGCCGGAAATCAAAATGACATCGTGCCCGGCTTCGAGTGCCGCGTCTGCAATCGCATAGCCCATTTTGCCCGATGAACGATTGGAAATGTAACGAACCGGATCGATCGGCTCGCGCGTGGGCCCAGCCGTGATGAGAAATCTCACGCGATCAGATTATCCTGGCGCGCAAGCAGAAACTCCGCGCGGAACGCGATATCATTCACTTTCCAGAGTCGGCCAATTCCTTCGTAACCGCATGCCAGCATTCCTTCTTCCGGCCCGATAAATTCGACGCCGCGCGTTTGCAATTTTTCCACATTTTCCGTCGTTGCGGGATGTTGCCACATTTTTCCGTTCATGGCCGGCGCGAGCAGAATCGGCGCGCGCGTGGCGAGCGCGATGGCCGCAAGGGGATGATCAGCCAAGCCGTGCGCCAGTTCAGCGATGATGTGCGCAGTGGCGGGCGCGATCAGGAGCAGGTTCGCGCGGTCCGCGAGATCGATGTGACCTGGTCGCCAGCTTTCTTTTTCGTCGTAGAAGCTTGTTGTGACCGGATTTTTCGAGAGCGTTTGCAGGGTGAGCGGTGAAATAAATTCGGTCGCATCCTGTGTCATGACCACAAACACATCGTGGCCCTGTTTGACGAGCAGACTGGCCAGTTCAGCAGATTTATATGCAGCGATCGATCCTGTAACCCCAAGGACGATCGATTTTTTCCCGGCCGCAATGCGTACGACTTTTCGTGCGGTGGTTTTATTCCGTTTGGCTCTTAAGTCTCTTTCCATTGAAGATGGAGAACTTAATCGCGAATCTGCTGTAGGGGAAGCTGATAGCTTCTTGTCTGTAGGAAAACGCTGTTAGCTTCCGCTAAAAATCAAACGCCGGCTCAAATAACTCTCCGCAGCCATGATCTGGCGGAATTTTTCGAGGTCCTCTTCAACTGAGCCGCTAATAATCGTGTAGCGGTAATCGCGCCATAATTCCATTTCTCGTGCTGCGGTCTTCAGTCTCCGATTGATCTGCTTTTCGGTTTCGGTGCCGCGCTTACGCAATCGTCGCCGCAATTCGTCGAGGTTCGGAGGCATAATAAACACGTCGGTCAGGGCTTGGCGGATGATTGGATCTTCGCAACTGCGGATCGTGGCGGCGCCCTGAGTATCGATGTCGATCAGCACATCGACTCCCTTCTTTAGATTCGTCAGCACCGGCTCGCGCAATGTGCCGTAAGAATCTCCGTGCACCCGCGCGTGTTCCAGAAAATCGCCGGCTTCAATTCTCGTGCGAAAATCTGCATCCGAAAGAAATTGATAATGTTCGCCGTCAATTTCTCCGCTGCGCGGTGCTCGCGTGGTGCATGAGACTGAATAGAAAACTCTGGCAGTTTGTCGGAGTGCTTCGACCAGCGTGGTTTTGCCTGCGCCTGATGGCGCTGAGATGACGAAGAGAATTCCGTGGCGGCTGAACTGTTTACTCAAGGTTTTGAACTTGCTCGCGGATCTTCTCGAGTTCGGCTTTGCAAGCGATGACGCGTTGTGAAATGGAGGCGTCATTCGCCTTTGCACCCAGCGTGTTGAGTTCGCGGAAAATTTCCTGCGTGATGAATTCCAATGTGCGCCCGACCGGCTCTTTACTGCGCAAGTGATGAGCGAATTGAGCGAGGTGACTCTCTAGCCGCGTCAACTCCTCCGACACATCAGCGCGATCGGCGAAGAAGGAAATTTCTTTGAGTACGCGTTCGTCCTCACTGGCAATCGGCAACCCGGCTTTTTGAATTCGGTCGAGAAGCGCGGCACGATATCTTTTTAGGACGTCGGGATGAAGCACGCGAATCTCCTTCAGTTTTTTCCGGATCGCTTTCAGACGATGAATCAAATCCTTGGCCAGATGTTTGCCTTCGCGCTCGCGCATTTTGATTAGATCGGCGAGAGCAGCGCGCAGCGCCCGATCGATGGCCGGCCATGCCTCTTCGGCATTGAGGGCTTCTTCCGGGAATCGCATCACTCCGGGCGCTTGCAGTATTGTGCTAATCGTGATCTCACCCGGCGCGTTCAATTCTTTCTGGAGCGTGCGCATCGCTTCATGATACGAACGCGCGAGTTCGGTATCGAGCGCCAGGTTGCGAGCGCCGTTTTCGCCGCTGTGAAGCGTGATGATGGCATTGGTTCGGCCGCGCGAAATATTTTCGTTGATCGTCTGCCGAATGCGCGGTTCGAGCTCGGCCAAATCGCGCGGCAAATTAATAACGATGTCGCTTTGCTTCCGGTTTACAGAGTTGAGCTCAACGCTAAACCTCGTTCCGGCGTGATCGGTCTCGGCGCGACCGTATCCAGTCATGCTTCGCATATATCGACGCAAAAGTGTATCGCAGAGAAACCCTCAGCGATCAACGGTCATGTAATTCTGTCGATGTCCGTTAAGAAGATGCCGTAATGCTCTGCGATGCGCCGAAGGAATCGGAATGGACTCGAGTGAATTGATCTTGATCCACCGCTGTAAACGTCTGTCGATCTTGTGTTGGCGCTGCGCGAAAACATTCAATGTGATGCGATGGTTTGTGAACGGAAAAATCCCTTTGTAGATCGATTGTTGATTTGCGGGACTCTTTTGCAGGAGCGGTAAAATCCACAGGCCGCGCCAGCTTCTGTCCGCTTTCTGAAGCAGAATCCTACTCCGGCTAACAATCAGTGAGTGGTTTTCGATGAGTCGCTTTGTGCGGGGAGAAGATTTCCGGACCGGCAAGGTTTCTGGATTTTTCGCACGGCAGAATTTCTTCACGGGGCAGACGCCGCATTTGGGTTGGCGCGGAACGCAGACAAGCGCGCCGAGATCGATGAGTGCAGAGTTGTAAGTTAGTGCGTTGGCTTTTGGGACGAGCATCGCTGCATTTTGCCAAAGCCTTTTCCGGCCCATGTCGGAATCGATGGGTTTGCGGAAATTAAATAGGCGCGTGAAAACGCGAGCAGTGTTCGATTCGACAATTGGGACAGATTCATTAAACGCGAAGCTGGCCACGGCGTGCGCAGTGTATTTTCCTATTCCTGGGAGTTGCCGTATCTGCTCGACTGATCGCGGGAAGCGTCCGTGGCGTCGATTTACGATAGCTCTTGCGGTGGCGTGAAGGTTCCGCGCGCGAGCGTAATAGCCGAGGCCTTGCCACGCATGGAGCACGTCGTTTTCAGAAGCGCGAGCGAGTGCGGCGAAATCGGGGAAACGGTACAGCCACTCGTTGTAATAAGGGATCACTGTTGAGACCTGAGTTTGCTGGAGCATGAACTCCGAGACGAGAATGGCGTAAGGGTCGCGCGTTCCGCGCCACGGGAGATCGCGTCCGTAGCGACGATACCAGTCGAGAAGAGAGCGGCGGAATGCGCGAACGTTTTTCAGAGACATCGAACCTCTGCAGAACGTCGAACGCCGAACGCTCAACGTCCAACATCGAATTCAGAGTTGAGCGTTGAGCGTTGAGCGTTGAGCGTTGGACATTGTCTGCCAATGAATTCGTACACTCACGCGCTCACGAAAGACCAGGCAACCGAGCTTCGCGCGCTGCTTGAAGAGCTCGGGTTCGAATTTTCGCCGAAGCAATACACGCTGTTCTTTGCGCAGAAAAACAAATTGAGCGTGGCGGTTTACGAGAAGGGGCCGAAGGTCCTGGTGCAAGGCCGCGGTGTCGAGGAGTTCGTGCAATTCGAGTTGGAGCCGAAAATTCTGGGCGAAGCGAAGCTGGGATATGAGGAAGTGCATTCGCCAGAAATATTCGAGCCCCATATCGGTGTGGATGAAAGCGGGAAGGGCGACTTCTTCGGACCACTGGTGATCGCCGGGGCGTATGTGGACCGCGGGATCGCGCGGAAGCTCCTGGACGCCGGCGTGGTGGACAGCAAGCGGATCGGCTCCGATGCAAGAATTCGCGCGCTGGCGGACACGATTCGCAAGAGCTCGTTAGGTTTGGTGGAAATAGTTCTGATCGGACCTGCGAAATACAACGAGCTGTACGACAAATTTGGTAATCTTAATCGGCTGCTCGGCTGGGGCCACGCGCGCGTGATCGAGAATTTGCTGGCCAAAAAGCCGGAATGCCCACGATCGTTGTCGGACCAATTTGCGGATGCGCGCGTGATCACTGCATCCTTGCTGAAGCACGGACGCAAGATAGCCATCGAACAACGCCCAAGGGCGGAGTCGGACATTGCTGTAGCGGCAGCGTCGATCCTCGCGCGTGAAGCGTTTATCAATTGGCTGGAGCGAAAAAGCAAGGAACTTGGTTTACGATTGGAACGCGGAGTATCCCCCAGTGTAAAAGAGAACGCTCGAAAGCTGGTGGAACTAAATGGGCCGGGCGCGCTGCGCGAAGTGGCAAAGGTGCATTTTCGTACCGCGCATGAGACTGCGCCGGACTATTATCCTGCCCCGCCTCCGCGTGAGAACTGGGCAGGCACACGTGATTCGTTGAAGCGTTAAGCCGAATTCGCTATTTCGAAGATGTAACACTTCGACGATCTAAATGATCTTAGGTGCCAAGCTACGGGTGTCAGACCACCGCGCTTGGCCTTGTGCTCGAACAAGTTAGCCAGCTTAAAAAATCCGCTTTTTTATTTTTCACTAGCCACCGCCAGAGGCACATGGAACGATTAATACAGTAGATATGCCCAAGCTAACCAAGCGCGACATCGTCGTTTCCATCAGCAACCAGACCGGTATGGTGCAACATCAAGTGTTTGACGTTGTCCAGCGTACGCTGGACAAAATCACCGACAGTCTGGCCAACAATATCCCGGTCGAACTGCGCAATTTCGGCGTTTTTCAACCGCGCCTGACAAAGCCGCGAGTTGGCCGAAACCCGAATCAGCCCGGCAGCAGTTTTGTGATTCCGCCGCGCGCGACAGTGAAGTTTAAGGCTGGCAAGATTATGCGTCAGCGGGTTGAGAAGCTTTCACGCCAGTTAAAAGAAGCCGCAGACCGCAACACCAAAGCAGAAGCCGGCGTACAAAAAGGCGCGTAGCAGAGCGCGACGCAGGCATGCATGTCTGCGTCCCAGGATTCACAAACAAGCTCTTCTGCTCTCACGGCTCACGAGAGCAAGCTCTGCATCGTTTTTTCCAGGCGCTCAAAATTAATTGGCTTAGTGAGATGCTCGGCGAAGCCTGCCTCTCTGGCCTGGTTTACGTCTTGTTCGCTACCGAAACCGCTCAGCGCGATTCCAGGCAAATCCTTCTTGAGGCGCACTTCGCGCATCAATTCATAACCGCTGCGGTCTGGCAATCCGATGTCACTGATGAGCAGATCGAAATTTTCTGTACGGACTTTTTCGACGGCCTGTTCAGCGGAATGGGCTATGGTGATTTCGTAGCCGCGGCGCTCCAGCATTCTTTTCATTCCGATGCAAGTGTCGTGATGGTCGTCCACCACCAGCACCCGGCGGTGACTTGAAATGGCGCGTTCCGGCTCGCGATCTGCCGGTTGATCTTGCTTCTCGCCGTCGCCGCCAATCGGAGTGACGACCGCGGTGAGCTCCACTGAAAACGTTGCGCCCTGATCTTTGCCGGGACTTTCAACATGGATTTTCCCGCCGTGTGCGTCGATCAACGCCTTGGAAATGGAGAGGCCAAGTCCGAGACCTCCAAAACGGCGGGTAATCTCGACTTGTCCCTGTTCGAATGCATTAAAGATCTTATCGATCTTCTCGCGTTCGATACCAATCCCGGTGTCGATGATCCGAGCTTCAATTTTGTTGGGCGCCGGGTTAAGGGTTTCGACAATGATTCGGCCGTTTTCGGGAGTAAATTTCACGCTGTTCTTAATCAGATTCCAAAAGACCTGTTGCAGGCGCGCGGGATCGCCTTCCACATACGTGTCGGTGGCGCGAAGCCTAAATTCTACATCGAGATTCTTTGCCTCGATTTCTTTTCGGCATATCTCGTAAGCGCGCTGCAAGATTTGGTGTATGGAAATCGTTTCGAAGCTCAATTGCAGCTTGCCTTTCGAAATGCGGGTAACATCGAGCAAATCGTCAATTAATCGTGCTTCCAGCTCAACATTGCGGCGGACGACCTCCAGTGCTTCTCTGACAGGCTGGGTATCCGGGGCCTCAGCTTCCAGCTCGCCTACCATCGCGATCACCGGCGCGAGAGGACTGCGCAACTCGTGCGACAAGAGCGCCAGGAATTGATCCTTGGCGGCATTTGCGGCAATCAACTCCTGACGCAATGTGACGTCGCGTGTTTTGTCTTCCACCAGATAAAGCACGCCTTGGACGGTTTCCTGTGCGCCTTGCAGCCGGAGAAGATTAATGTCCAAAAAATGCGTCACACCGGCCTTGTCTTTCAACGGGTGCTCAGTCAGTTGAAACGGGGTTCCAAAGGTAAGCACTCTGTCAATCGCGCCCGAAGGCGCGATCTTCACATCATCGGATGGGATTTCTGAAATGTCGCGGCCGGGTGGCAGGTCTCCAAAACGTTCCGCCATGCGCGCAAAGGCATCGTTGGCGTGCAGAAAGCGGCGAGAAGCTGGATCGACGAAAGCGATCCCGCTGGGCATGTTCGCCAGGATTTTCTCGTTGAAGATGACTTCGCGTTCCAGCCGCTGCGTCGACTCTATTTGCCGTTGATAAAACCTGCTACCCAGCCACGCGAACACTGCTGTGAGAGCGATCAACCACGCCGTCAGGATGGTCATTCGTCCCAGAAGATCGTGAACTGGTTTGTAAGCGAGGCTCTTCGGCTGCTCTACTACCGCTACCCAACCAGTTGGCTCGATCGGACTGAAAGAATAGAGATTTCCATGCTCTTCGAAATGTCCGGTCTTGTTTTGGCGAATCTCGTTGATTAACAGGCCGCCTTGAGGTGTTACGCCGGGATTCGGTTTAAAATCATTCGCAAAAAGCGACGCGCCATTTTGATCGAACACCTCGAACCTGAAGCGATCCGAAAATTCAATCGCGGACAATCGCCTTCCAATCCTTTCGACCAGGACCGAGTCGCCAACATAGCCTAGAATCGTCCGGTCCGGCGCGCGGACTGCGGCCACAATATCGGTAACCAGCCGATTGTCTGACAGCCTGGGATGAACTGGCGACACGACAGGTTCGTCGGATGCAGCCGCTTGCTCAAGCCAATGGCTGGCCCCAAACTCTCTTCCTACCATCTCTGGTGCCGTCGGGATGGATACAATCAAGGCACCATCCGGTGCCGCTAGGAACATTCCGTCAATATTTGGATGCGAATAGAAGGCCGCGTTAAGCCATTGCTGGGCTGCGAGTGCGGGATTCGGCGCGCTCAGGATTCCCGCGACTTCGGGAAGCGTCTGGTAATAATTGATAATAGCACTACTGCGGCTGAGATCGTGACCAACTACATGGCCAAGCAGCTGGATCAAAGTTTGTCGGTCGCGCAAGATTCTCGTTTCCAGCGTGTCGCGAAGAATCGTGTAGGAAACAATAAGTGTTAGGATCGACGGAATCCAACCCGCCAGAAGAATAGGAAAAATGATCGTGAAACGATCGAACCGGCTGCCCCTTCGTTTCGTTGTTGTGTCTCCCAACTGCATGCCTGCGTTTACGAAAAAATCGAGTACCACGGTCAACCTGCTGACTGCGTCAAGCAAGGGCGAATGTCTGCCCACATCGAACGGCCGTCAGTTTGGCACAAGTCCTTCGACCCCTCGCTATGTCGCCAGCTGAATGGACAG
>QHMR01000139.1 GCA_003217875.1 Verrucomicrobiota bacterium | reverse complement strand
GAGCCACGGAAGTGCACATGCGCGTGAGCTGTCCGCCACATCGCTTTGCTTGTCACTACGGCATCGATTTTCCTGACCCTGAAAAATTAATCGCGAACCAGATGTCGATGGACGACATCTGCAAATATCTTGGCGTTGACAGTCTGGGTTACCTCGATGTCGAAGGAATGGTGCGAGCGACGGGAAAGCCATTGAACAGCTTTTGCCTGGCTTGTTTTACCGGCGATTATCCCCTGCCCGTCGACCCTGCCTTGGATAAATTCATCATGGAAAAACGCGAGCAACGCGCCAAAGCGCTTGCCGATCAGGAAACACACCCCACGTTGTTTGCCGATTTAAAGTAGTAGCTTGTCATTTCGAGCGCAGCGCAGCGGAGTCGAGAAATCTCTTGCTGTCTGGATCAAAAACAGAGATTCCTCGACTTCGCTCGGAATGACAAAAAAAGCAAAGGCATACGCGCGCGCGGGCGTGGATGTGGATCTTGGCAACCGGCTAAAGCGACAAATTCAGTCGCTCGTTAAAGATCGCGTTTGTACTGGACAAGCACGACACCGTCGGCGCCGATCTGGTAAATCACTGTGTAAATGACATCACAGTCTTGGGCGCGCGCCCGCTTTTCTTTCTCGATTACATTGGCTGCGAAAAACTCGAGCGTCGCATGTTCCAAGAATTACTTCGCGGCATTTCTCGCGCCTGTCGATCCGCGGGCTGCGCGCTCCTCGGTGGTGAAACAGCGCAATTGCCCGGAATGTATCGCCCGGGCGAATATGATCTAGCCGGTTGCATTGTTGGCGTCGTCGAACGCGATAAGATCATCGACGGAAAAAAAATCCGGCCCGGTGATGTCATTCTCGGGGTTGAATTAAATGGGTTGCACACCAACGGTTACTCGCTCGCGCGAGAGATCTTGTTCGGCAAAATGCATCTCAAAGTAAGTTCGCGCGTGCCTGGGTCGACGATGATTGTTGGCAAAGAATTACTGCGAGTGCACAAAAATTATCAGCCACTCCTGGCAAGAATTCCAAGCAACGTGATCAAAGGTCTCGCCCACATCACAGGTGGCGGTCTCATTGACAACCTGCCGCGGATTCTGCCTCCGAATTGTGACGCAGTGGTTGAAGCGAAAAGCTGGAAGGTTCCACGCATCTTCCAAATTTTGCAGCGAAATGGAAATATTGATCTTCGCGAAATGTATCAGGTCTTCAACATGGGCATCGGCATGGTGGCAATTGTCGCCGAGCAAAATGCTCGGCGGGCAATGTCGATGTTGCAAGCTAAGCGAATCGGTCGAATCGAACGCGGATCAAGGAAAACCGTTTTGAAACTGTAGGGCGCCGGCCGCAGCGGACGCATTGGGATTCACGGTATCTGCGGCGAGGCGGGATCCGTGGCATTCACAGGCACCTCAATTTCCAGCGTCGAGTCTGTGCTGGCGATTTTACCTCGGCGCGTTATACGCTGCAGAGTGGCACGGTGCGCTGCGAGATCGACAAGCTCCGCAACTCGTGACTTCAATGCGCGCGCTCGGGTCGCCAAGAACAACAGAAAGAGCAAGTAGAAACCAATGAACCAAAGATCAACGTGGGAAACGTTGAGCTGGCGATAAATCAACAGACTTGTTGCAATCAGACTAAAAATGACGGTGGTGGTAACCAGCCGGTTGCGAAGCCGAACGCGCGTCAGACATTTCGCACCACCGTGATATTCGGTGACGGTTTGAAGCGCTATGCTCCACCAGAAGTTTCCGTAGATTTGAATGTCCCACTCATTCCACCCACTATCGGTGGAGTAGCGCCAGCCTTCTTCCTCCAGCAACTGAAACATGGCGCCTAGCAGGT
The DNA here is from genome assembly GCA_003217875.1 of Verrucomicrobiota bacterium. Taxonomy (GTDB): domain Bacteria; phylum Verrucomicrobiota; class Verrucomicrobiia; order Chthoniobacterales; family UBA10450; genus Udaeobacter. The sequence goes on along the minus strand of QHMR01000139.1, from coordinate 3,997 downwards.
GGTGGCGATCCCTGCCTTGCTCACTCCAAAAAAGACGCCTACTCAGACTGCCGGCAGAACGTGCGCGTTCCGGTAAATGCTCGTGCCGCTGAATCACGTTGGCCGGTGTGCGTTTGAAGCGCAGCCAGGTGAAATAACGAGAAAATCCCCGCACGAGCGGCTGGGCAAATGCCAGTAACATCACCAGCAGCCGCGCACGCACCGTATCGAATTTGGGCTCAATGGAAGCGCGCACCATATAGGAAAGCGCGACACACAAGGTACCGCCCAGCATGAGGTACGGGACAATGCGCAGCGCAGGCAAAAAAATACCCAAACCAAAAAGGAAAATTGTCAGGGCAAACCATTCAATGCTGCTCAGGTACGCAGCCACGTCTGATTGCGGCGTAGGATAAATCGATTGAAAAAATCCCTCGCCGAAAATTCCGTGATAAATCACTGGTCGGTTGACGAACCAACTGAAGCGCGGTGTTCCATAGATTTGGCCGCGCCATTTCGCAGTGCCAGTCGGGCCAAAAAAAATCAAATGTTTAAAGCGGAGAAGTGATTCTGCTTCGCCGTAACCATCTTGCTGTTTCAAGAAAGCGCGAAGCGTAAAGCGTCGATAGTGCCACACAATTGCGGTGGGACTGAAACCAACGACCCACCCGGCCTGCTGGATTCGCCAGCAGAAATCGACGTCATCTCCGGCTTTATGGTATTCGGGATCGAAGCCGCCGACGCCTTTACACGCCCACCGATAAAATGCCATGTTACAGCCAGGGATGTGCTCGGCGATTGTATCAGTGAGCAAGACATGGCTAGGACCACCGGGCGCCGCTGCCACGCATGCCTGAATCCAATTTTGCGCTGGTGGCGTGATGTTCGGTCCACCCACTCCGGCATAATCGCCGCTTACAAGTGTGCTGATCAGATAATAGAGCCAATCCGCATCTGCCATGCAGTCAGAATCGGTGTAGGCGAACACTTCCCCTTTGGCTGCAGCGGCCCCAGTATTGCGAGCGTGACTCAGTCCGTGATTGCTCTGATGAATGTAGCGCACCCGTGGGAACTGCGCTGCAACGTAGGCCGTGTCATCCGCTGAACCGTCATCGACCAGAATGATTTCATACTCCGGGTAGTTGAGTTTATCTAACGAATCAAGACACGCTGCCAGCGTGCGGGCACCGTTGTACGAACAAACTATTACCGACACGAACGGCGCGCGCGCCAACGGGCCATGCGGCAAAGCAGAATCGCTTCGCCCGAGTTTTTCCTCAATCGCATAAAACGCTTTCTTCGGTTTGCGATCGCGGGTGACGATACCAAATGCCCAATCTGTGATTTCCTCGCCGCCGGTAAACCATTCGTCGGTCCAGGTAAAAAAAATTGTTCCAGCCAGGCCGCATTTTACCACGCTGTCGATGTGCCAACCGAGCATTTCGGCCTGCTCGTCCTGCGAATGCCGGATCGTGTCCATCCCGAATTCCCCCAGGATAAGAGGATGTTCACCAGTGAGATTCTGGAGCCGCAGCAGGTACCCCTCGAAATCGCGCTGGTTATGGAGGTAAACGTTAAAACAACAAAAATCAGCATTCTGCGGCAGCAGATATTCGGTCGGGGGATACGTCGCATAGGAAAAGAGAGCATCAGGATCGATTCCGCGTCCGATCCCGATCAATTCCTCCACAAATTCAATCACGCGACGCGCGCCGAGCCAGCGCGCGATGGTACTGGAAATTTCGTTACCGACCAGGTAACCAAAAATTGCTGGATGCCCAACGTTTGTCTTCACGGCAGCGCGAACCGCTTCGGCAATCTGTTTCCGGGTTGATCTTTCGCGCAGGAATTCGACATGTTTTTGCCACGGAAGCGTCACCAAAACGCGGATCCCAGCTGCAGCACAACGATCAAGAAACCAACGCGGCGGCGCGTGATAAATTCGGACAAGATTCAGACCCACCTGGCGCATGAGGGCGAGATCCATCTCGACTTGCTCGGGCCGCCCAAGATAATTTCCATCAGCGTCCGGCTTGAACGGACCGTAAGTGACACCCTTAACAAAGAACTTTTTGTCCTGCTCGAAAAAGAATTTCGCAGCAGGTCGAATTCGCGAGTTTGGCGTCTTTGTCATGTCGAGCGGAGTCGAGGCATCTCTCGATGTTTGATGGGGCTCAATCAAGGGATTCCCCCAGCCTGCGCGTAAAGCTACAGCGTGGCAAGCGACTCCGCTCGAATGACAAAATACAAAATGCCCGAATGCGTGATCCACGGTCCGTCTGCACCCTTCCGAAAGAAAGCGCGCATTCGAAAAGATTACTCCCCTGAACAACTTCGGGGTTGGAATTTCCATTCAATCAAGCCACCATGCGCGAATGAAAATCGCTACTATTATCGCCCGCGTCCTTCTCGGACTGATTTTTGTTGTCTTCGGTTCGAATATCTTTCTGCACTTTATTCCGATGCCGCCACCGCCGCCGGGACCGGTTGGCGACTTCACCAAGGCGCTTTTCGTGACTCATTACCTCCATGTGGTCGCTGTGTTTCAAATCGTCGGCGGCTTGCTACTGCTTATCGGACGCTTCGTCCCTCTCGGTTTGCTGTTGCTCACTCCCGTCATCGTGAATATCGATCTCGTTCACATCTTGATGGATCCCAGCGGTCTGCCGATGGCCACCGTCATTTCGATCTTGTTGGTCTTTCTCGTTTGGCGGTACCGCGATGCGTTCGCGGGTATCGTGCGTCCTTAATCCGGCTTATGGCTGCGCAAACCGATAACAAGGCACCTTACGTCGTCGTCCACGGCGGCGCCGACAGTTTTAAACAGGAAATCACTGTGGGTGAACATGGCCTTGTTGCCGATGAACCCGTGAGCGCAGGCGGTGGCGATGCCGGCCCTGATCCGTACGACTATTTGCTGGCGAGTCTCGGCGTCTGCACCTCCATGACCGTCGGCTTATACGCGCGCCGGAAACAATTCCCTCTCGAAAACATCACCGTTTCGCTCCGGCATTCGCGTATTTACGCTGAAGATTGCGAGGAGTGCGAAACCAAGGAAGGCATGCTCGACAGAATCGACGTCGAAATCGAACTCACCGGCCCTCTGACCGCAGAACAACGCGCGAAGCTGATGGAGATCGCCGCAAAATGCCCCGTCCATCGAACGCTTACATCTGAGATCAACATCAGATTGCGACCGGCTTCGAAAGCATCTGCATCGTAGATAGGAATAGCGGCAGCCGACTGGATTGATTCGTGGCTGTTGCAAACAACCGCGCGGAAAGAAACGCTCCAATTCGCCGACGGGCTCCGCGTCGGAAAATCGCACGTTTGAAAATTCAGCAGCGGCATTTTGATTGACGTAACAAGTCATTTTGGGCTGAATGAAGAAAGCACTAACACCGCCGTGCCCACCTCAGAAACTGTAAAGGTAATACCTGAACGCGAGGTGCGATTTGCCGTCGTGATGTATGGCGGCGTCTCACTTGCGATTTACATCAATGGCGTCGCTCAGGAGCTGCTTAACATTGTGCGTGCGACAGCGGCTAAAGCGGTTGATTCCGACGAGCCTTTATTGTCCGAGGAGGAATTGAGTGGCGCAACCAGCGTTTATAGAAAGCTCGGACAGTACTTCGCCATTCAGGACAAGGAAGCCCGCGGCAAAAACCTGAAACAAGCAAACCCGACAAAGGAACCGATTCGTGTTCGCTTCATTGTCGATGTCATCTCGGGGACTTCTGCCGGGGGCATTAACGGCGTGTTTTTAGCCAAGGCGCTCGCACGAAATCAAGGAATGGACGGTCTGAAAAAGCTTTGGTTGAGCGAAGGCGATTTAGGGAAACTCTTAAATGATAAGCGCTCCATTCAGGATTTGAGAGGATTCAAACTCAAACAGCCGCAGGAGTCGTTGCTGAACAGCCAGCGCATGTATCGAAAACTTCTCGAAGCGCTCGACAACATGGACACAGCGCGCGGCGAAAACACTAGTGAAGTCGACAAAAAGCTTTCGCCGTTGGTG
>QHMR01000130.1 GCA_003217875.1 Verrucomicrobiota bacterium | reverse complement strand
GAGCACGAAGTCACAAACCAAGATCCAGTTCAACGGCTGCGAGTACGCCAGTGTTGACGAGATGCCGGTGAGCGTCAGGGCGGCATATGAGCGCGCAGTTCACAAGACGCCTGTGCTTCATTCTGGAGCGCGACTGGCTGCAAAACTTAAAGCGAAGATCATCGTGAACGACAGCGAGTTCAATCACGCAGGGGAAATATCGGTGGATGATCGACACCTGTACCACGAAGCGCTCGAGTCCGTATTCCCGCCAAACATTGTGGTATCGGCGAAGGAAGTTGAAATCCTTGCCGTCCAGTCGGGATTCAGACACAAAAAAGTCTTGCCAGTGGTGGCCGTCCTTAGCTTGCTTGCTGGAGCGGTTTACCTCTGGCTGCACGGCTTGTTCGGCTGAGACTCTCAGCTGGAAAGGCGCTCGGAATGGCGAGGCCTTGTTAATAATTTTGATTCGGCGGTTGACACAACCGCCGCTACACCTCCGGAGACGAATGTTACGTCATCAATTCTCGAAAGGTTTCCAAGAAGATTTCCATTTCGGATTTTTTGCCGATGGTGAGACGCATATGATTTGGCAGCGCGGGGAATAACCGGCCGACGTGGACGCTTCGCTCCTTTAACGTCTTTATTAGCGGAACGACCGGTTTCTTGCAGTCGAACATAATGAAGTTGGCCTGCGATGGAATTGTCTTGTGGCCCATCCTTTGGAGCTCCGAGATCACGAAAGTTTTCGTTTCGCTGTTTAGGCGCTGACCGTTTGGAACTTGATCCGTATCGTCCAGACTCGCGCTTGCAGCTGCCAATGCCATGATGTTGACGCTGTCCCACATCTGGTTGGAACGCATGCGATCAATCGCTTCTTTTTGCCCGATACAGTAGCCGCAACGGAGTCCAGCCATGCCGTAGATTTTTGAGAACGTGCGCGAGACGACCAGGTTCGGATGCTCTTTCACCAATGGAATGACGCTCTCATAATCGGGGCTGTCGGCGTAATGAAAGTACGCTTCGTCCACTAGAATCATGGTCTCGCGCGGCGTCTTAGCGATAAAGTCGCGCAGCTCGTCCTTTGGCGTAATACTGGCGGTCGGATTGTTCGGATTGCAGATGTAAATCAACCCACTCTTCGTAGCAGCATGCATCTTTGGAAGATCGTGGGCAAAAGTGCTGTTTAAAGGCACCTTTATCACCTCAGCGCCATTAGCTTTGGCATTATTGAGAATTGCTTCAAACGTCGGATCAGGTGCGACGAGTGTCCCACGCTCTTTCCCGGTGAATGTCTCGGCACAGAGTTTCAGAATCTCGCCGGAACCGTCGCCCAGCAAGATTTGTTCGTGGTCGACGCCGTTTAGCTTGGCTACCTTGTCAATAAGCACGTTGTTGTGCTCATCCGGATAGCGGCAGCTTAGACCGAATGAGTTTGTCATCGCCTTCAGCGCGTTCGGTGAAGGCCCATACGGATTTTCATTCGCGCTCAAACGGACGATGGTGCCGCCTGCTGTTGAAGAAGTGGCACTAGGCTGAGTTAGCTTTGCGAAAGAAAGCGGCGGTCTAACGAGAGCCGCTGCGGCCCCAGCGCCTAATAGCTGCGCGAATTTACGTCGAGAAACGGATATCGTATTCATTTTCTTAAACGCTCCTTAGCGTCGATTGTTAGGCTGATCTGAACCGAATGCCAGACCGAATTGCGCCAACTGCGTTTTTGCTGGCTGCGTTCGCCGCGCTTGCAACGCATGGATGCTCGTGGCCATGTGAGGGCGAGCACGCGCGGCAGGTAGCTGCCCGTGTGCGAAGTGAATTTCTGCATGCTTGGAATGCTTACGAACGTTATGCGTGGGGTCACGACGCGTTGCACCCTTTAAGCAAAACGGCCCACGACTGATACGGAGGGTCGCTCTTAATGACGCCGGTCGATGCACTCGACACGCTCATCCTGATGCATCTCGATGCCGAAGCTACAAGGGCGCAATCGCTCATTGTGCGTGATCTATCATTCGACCGCGATATTTCCGTCAAAAACTTCGAGATCACGATCCGCCTGCTCGGTGGGCTTCTCTCCAGCTATCAGCTGACGGGCGACAAACGCCTCCTGAGCCTGGCAGAAGATTTGGGCAACCGACTGCTCCCGGTCTTCGATTCGCCGACGGGGTTGCCTTATGTTTACGTCAATCTCCGCACCGGGCAGAGACGGAATGCCGTAACGAATCCGGCAGAAACAGCCACGTTGCTGTTGGAATTTGGAACTTTGAGTAAACTCACTGGCAGGCCCATTTTCTACGAAAAAGCAAAACACGCTGTAGTTGAAACCTTCAAGCGCCGTTCGCCGCTCGGTCTCGTCGGGGAAAGCATTAACGTCGAGACGGGCGCCTGGGCGACCACTGACAGTCACATCAGCGGCGGCATTGACTCGTACTACGAGTATCTCTGGAAATGCTGGCGTCTGTTCGGCGATACAGATTGTCGCGACATGTGGAACGCCAGCATCCCCGTCGTTAACAAATATCTTGCCGACGAAACCCGCGGCGAATTGTGGTACGGACACGCCGATATGCAGACAGGTAAGCGAAGAAAGACAACCTACGGGGCACTAGACGCTTTCTTTCCTGCGTTGCTTGCTTTGTCAGGCGATTTTGAACGGGCGTGTCGCCTGCAAGCTTCATCATTCAAGATGTGGAACCTGCGCGGCGTTGAGCCGGAAATTCTTGATTACAGGACGATGCACGTGGTCGCCGGAAGTTATCATCTGCGGCCCGAGATCGTTGAATCGACTTATTATCTTTATCATTACACCGGTGACTCGGCGTACCGGCACATGGGCGAGAAAATGTTCGATGACTTTGTTAAATATTGCCGGACGGGATTCGGCTACGCTGCAGTTGCCGACGTGACGAGTAAACAACAGCTCGACGAGATGGAGAGCTTCGTCCTGGCAGAGACTTTCAAATATTTCTATCTGCTCTTCGCATCGCCTGAAACCTTGGCGTTCGATAAAGTCACCTTTAATACCGAAGCGCACCCGCTGAAGCGAACGTGATGAAAACTTTTTGCTAACCATTTTTATATGATCTTTGAATTGCTGAAGCAGCAAAGGCGACGTCGCCTGCGAGCGCGACCGTTTCCTAAAGAATGGCGGAAGTTAATTCAGCATCACGTTGTGTTTTTTCACAAACTGAACGCGAGCGACCGCGCGGAACTACTTAGTCACATTCAAGTATTTCTTGCCGAAAAACGATTCGAGGGATGTGGTGGTTTCGCGATCACCGATGAGGTCCGCGTGACTATCGCGGCCCAAGCTTGCCTTCTACTATTGCATCGCAGGACGGATTATTTCCCCGGTCTGCTTACGATTCTTGTTTATCCATTAACGTACATGGTGGAAGAAAAACGGCAGGTTGGTGAGCACGTTTGGGAAGAGGGGACTGTGAGTCGTCTTGGCGAGACCGGCCGTAGAATGGGTTCGCTGGTTCTGTCCTGGGGCGCCGTCAAACATGGCGCGGCTGATCCCTCCGATGGGAAGAACGTTGTCCTTCATGAATTTGCTCATCAACTTGATTACGAAAATCATGCTGCCGACGGAGTGCCGGGATTAGCAACCCGCGAGCAGCAATTGGCCTGGAGCGAAGTTATGAGATCCGAGTTTGCGTCGCTGCGCGTTGCCGATCAGAGCGGGATACCAACGTTGCTCGATACTTATGGAGCGACTGATCCAGCCGAGTTCTTCGCCGTATCGGTCGAGGCATTTTTCGAGCAGCCGCGTGCGTTACGCGCTCGTCATCCAAAGCTATATGCAGAATTGCAAAGGTATTTTAATCAGGACCCTTTGGAATATTCTGCCACGTTGTAGTTGGTAGGGACGGCTCGCCGAGCCGTCCGTTGGCGCGCCCGGCGGTCGCGCCCTACCAAAACCGGTCCTCGCTGTTAGTGAGATCGCTCGACTAGGGCGATGCCAATTATTGTGGCTGCGGAACGATCCGGAGATACGGCTTCGGCGCCTTCCAGCCTTGTGGATAACGCTTCTTCGCCTCCTCGTCAGACACTGAGCCTGCGATGATGACGTCCTCGCCCGGCAACCAGTTTACTGGCGTAGCCACCTGGTGCTTCGCAGTGAGTTGGAGCGAGTCGATCACTCGCAGCACTTCGTCGAAGTTGCGGCCGGTGGTCATCGGATAGACAAGGATGAGCTTGATCTTCTTATCTGGACCGACGACGTAAACGTTGCGCACAGTAGCGTTATCGGCGGGCTTACGCGCTTTGGCGTCGCCTGCGGTATCGGCTGGAAGCATCCCGTACAGTTTTGCGACCTTGAAATCAGCATCGCCAATAATTGGGTAGTTTGGCGCGTAACCCTGAGTCTCCGCGATGTCCTTCGCCCATCCTTGATGGTCTCCGGTCGAATCGACCGACAACCCGATGATCTTCACGTTTCTGCGGTCGAAGTGTGGCTTAATCTTTGCCATATAACCGAGTTCAGTCGTGCAGACCGGCGTGAAGTCTTTAGGGTGCGAGAATAAAACGGCCCAGGAATCGCCGATCCAATCATGGAAACGGATCCGGCCTTCAGTGGTTTCTGCTTCGAAATCTGGTGCTGTGTCTCCGATTTTCATTGGTAATTCCTCATCTTCTGTTTGTGTTGAGCGAATTCATTCCAGATCACGAAGCGAAAGTCAACGCTCAGATGAGTTCTCTTGCGCGATCAGTTCGCAAAATTTTTTCAGATCGATATTGCCCCCGGACACAATCGCGACAACCGGTCCTTTGCCAGCTTTTCCCGTTAGCGCTGCGGCCAACGGCAACGCGCCTGCGCCTTCTGAGATAATCCGCGCTTTTTCGGCCAGAAACCGCATCGCGTTTTTTGTTTCTTCGAGAGTGACGACGAGACAACCGTCCACGACCGGTCTCATTCGCTCCCACATGCGAGGGAACATGCTTTGGCCGCCGGCGCCGTCCACGAATGAAGCTTTCCAGTTTGGAAAAACCTGCGGCGAACCTTTCTCGAACGAAAGCGCGGCGGGCGTGGCTGTCTCCGGTTCAACTCCGAAGATTTTTACCTGCGGTTTCAGCGCCTTGATTGCGCTGCCCACGCCCGTGATCAGTCCGCCGCCGCCGATGCTTGCAATCACGGCAGCGGCGTCCGGGGCGTCCTCGAGAATTTCCAAGCCCATCGTGCCATGACCCGCAATGAAATTGTCGTCATCGAACGGGTGAATAAATGTTCCGTCCACTCCCGGAAACGATCTTTCGTCGAGCGCTTTCCAGGCAATCTCGTACGGGACAGGGATGAGTTTCGCCCCGAGCGTTTTCATTCGTTCCAGCTTTGATTTCGGCGCCGTCTCAACAACCACGACGACGCACGGCACGCCGGCCGCTCGCGCTGCGTAAGCAACGCCCTGGCCGGCGTTCCCCGCGCTGATTGTCCAAACTCCGCGCTCACGTTCGGACTTAGAGAGCAGGGCGACGGCATTGGCGGCGCCGCGCAATTTGTAGGCGTTTATTGGCTGCAGGTTTTCCAGCTTGAGTCGAATGTCGGGATATTCGGGTCCTAGTTGGAGACGAATCAGTGGCGTGCGAACAATGGTGTTTGCGATTCGCTCGCGTGCAGCGCGTATTTGAGCCAGCTCAATTGGTCTGACAGGTTCCAGTGACGTGGACATTACCGATTTCTTCTAACGCGTGAACCAATTCGCGCCAGCTCTATTTCCCGATGGCGAAAATTGAACACTGCAGCGCCAAGTCGGTCTGAGCATTCACCATGATTAAAATTGCTACCACTTTAGTTGCAGTTGCGATGCTTATTGCGTCGAGCGCATTTGGGGGAGACAAGGCATGTTGCGCAAAAAGCGCAGCGAATGCGAGCTCGGCCTGCGTTAACTTCGCCACGCTGAGTCTCACGGCTGATCAGAAGGCTAAGATCGAAACGTGGCAGGCGGAATGCATGAAAGCAGGTTGCACGAAGGAAAGCCGGCAGACATTCCTGGGCCGCGCGAAAGCAATTCTTCCCGCAGAGCAGTTCGCTCAGTTAAAAGCGCAGTGCAAGAAAACAGCGAACGCGAAGAAAACCGAAGCCTGATTTGGATCTGACAACTCTGAAAAGAAATCGTGCCGTGGAAGAATCCCGGCGCGATTTTTATGTCCTGTTCCTGTTCGTGACCGCGGCAGGCTAGAACGTTTTGTCGGAATCGAGCAGGATTGTGACCGGGCCTTCATTGACCAATTCCACTGACATCATCGCCTGGAAGACTCCTGTAGCGACGGTAACACCCAAGCCATGTAGCGCCTCGCTAAACTCTTCATAGAGTTTCTTCGCCTCTTCCGATGGCGCTGCGGCAATAAAGCTCGGCCTACGTTGACCGCGCGCGTCACCGTAAAGCGTAAACTGAGAGACGACCAGAGCGCTGCCTTTTACATCCAATAGCGACCGATTCATTTTTCCCTGATCGTCCTCAAAGATCCTCAGGTTTGCGATCTTCTCGGCCATGCTGATAGCGACAGCGGATGTATCGGCACGGCCGATCCCAAGGAAAATCACGAGACCGGCCGCGATTTCTCCTGCGACAGCGCCCTCGACGGTTACATGTGCGCGGCTCACACGCTGGATAACGGCTCGCATTATCGCTACAGAATTTTCTCCAGAAGATCAGCAAGACGCCAGCCAGCTTTGTGCAGCTCGTCACGCACGATCTTGGTTGCCCATTCGCGATAAAACGAGTGATCCGTGACTGATTTCTCGATTGCCTCACCTGCCGCAACGATACGGTCGCCATCCCGCAGCGGTTTTACGTTCCGAAATTCTAAACGCGTATGCGCCTCGCGCGCCATCGGCAAGATTTCGTCGGCCCACATTTCAGCATAATTATCGACGGCGATGTTTGACGGCATTCGCCAATTTTTCGGTTCGTGGGTCGCCATTTCGTGGACAACCTCTCTTTTTAGTGGTTCGATCTGTGCCTGTATCTTGCTCTTCGGCAGCCTGCCGATCACTTGAGGGAACAGCGCGTTCACTGCGTCGTAGTCCCAAAAACCGTGTAATTTTTTCTTGTGAATACCGCGACGACGCGGCGGCTCGTCACTTAGTTCCAAAGTGAATGTATTTCCACCTTCGTCTCCGAGGGCTGATCTATTTTTCTCCGGATCGGTGACCTGGCCCTGCTCATCGAAATATTCCGCGCCTACGTGCAGTGGCTGGTGGATGTCGGCGAGCAAATGAGCCAATAGAAGAAGCGCCACAGCTTTGGTGATCTTGCGCTCGTTTTGTTCGGGCACTCGCCCCTGAAGAACCTCGACGCAATAGGGAATCATATGGACGATGTCCCATTTGCTGCGACCGGCCGCCCCTTCGTGGTAAGCTTGTGGCGGCACTACCGGAACGTCAGTGTAGTGAAACCAGTGATGCGAAGGCGCAGCCGAATTCATCTCGTGCGTCGGCTGATTCGCGCGCCAGAAATCACGCAGTTGCCCGTCAATTTTCCAATGTGCCGAGAAATGGAATGACTTTGGATCGTCCACTCCTTTTTTGTCCCAGCCTTTGATCTCGTCCGCAATTACCGCAGCTTTTTCCAACGTTAGTCCGTCGAGCAACGCGCGAATTTTCGCAGCCGTAGGTGTATTCGCCAGGCGTTCATCTGCGATCGCGCCGACGATCTCATGACCCAGTGGACCGTAAGCAAGAGTCGAAGCCCGGAGCGCGAGGACAGCAAACGCAATCAACACTCCTCGACGCCTAAAATCCATTAATGGGGCAGGCCGATTAGAACCTTAGCGACGTATCCAGCAGATGGTATTGCCAGGCGAACAACCCAAACGCGCTTCCGCCGATCGCTAGGAGAATGGCATGAACGCGAAACCAGAGCCCGTGCCCCGGAAGCCTGACAAAGCGAGCAGCGGCTACGATCAAAACAACGACGCCTACCATCAAAAGCCACCCGAAGAAATGGAATGCCTGTAACCACGGATTGATGGCGTCGCCGAGGATCACGATGTGTTTCAACCCCTGGCTAAAGGCAATCACGGGCGTCAGAATAAAGATCAATTCGCCAAGGCAAATGATTCGCGAAAGAAAATATAGAACACGATCTCTTTTCGCGCTGAACAATGGGCGTTCATACTTCCTACGGATCAAAACTGCGACGGGCCAGAGTACAACGGTCAAAAGCGCGAGCACCAAACTTCCACCAATCACCAAACCGACAAAGATCTTACTCGCGTACCACGGAACGCGCTGGCCCTCGTAAATCGCAGGGAAGGGGAGCATTTCGCGCACAGTGCCGGACGCGTCGCGACGAAACGCGATTCTTTCCAATCCGTCGACCTCGCTATAAACGAGCGGCGCTATCTCTTTCCATTTTTTTAATTCGCCACGCTGATTCTTGTCTCCTTCGACAGTAAGAACGCCGTCCTTATCGCTGCTAACGCGAACCTGACCCAGCAATGCCAGAATTTTTAGTAATGTTGTTTCTCCACGACGCGTCCCGTCATAAACACCGCTCACGGCGTGTCCATCCGATTTCGCGGTGTTTGGATCGACTTCCACCTTCGGTTCGCCTGGAATCGGGAAATAGCGATTCACAAAAGTGCGCCAGACTTCGCCCCGGCCGCCGTCAACATTCTTACCGAGGCTGTTGTAGGAAACAAAATAACCAACGTGCGCATCGGGTACGAGGACCATGTCGCTGTGGAAATAAACTGTGTCGCCGCCGTGAGCGATAACGCGCACCGGGTTCATGCAATATTCCATGAAAGTGAGGCCCAAGCCGCTGATCATCGGATGGAGTTCAAACTGGCGCGTTTCCATTTGCCGCACGGTTTCAGGTTTCAAAATAGCGACTCCATCGACGCTGCCATCCTGAAGAAAGGCGAGCATGAAACGTGTCATATCCGCGGCGGTAGTTGAGAGTGAGCCGGCGGGCGCGGCTTGGACGAATTCGAAATCGCGCGGCTTCTTCGCGGCGTTGAGATAACCTTTTGACATTTGGGCCGCGAGCTCCGGTGGCAACGGTTGGTCGAAGGTCGAGTTGGTCATCCTTAGCGGCTTTAAAATGTGATTGTCGATATACCGTTCGAATTTTTCACCGCTCACACGCTCAACGATGTATCCAGCCAGCGTGAATCCATAATTGGAATAGGAAGGGACTTTGCCCGGAGGAAAAATACGGGCTGGCATTTGGTTCACGAGGTAGGCACGCAGCAGTTTCAGGTCACTCTCGTGGGCCACGAACAAATTCTTCAATGTGTCCTCGAATCCGGCCGTGTGGGTGAGCAATTGCCGCAGCGTGACAGGCTCCGGATATGTTTTCGGAATTGCAAAATCGAGGTAACCGCTAACGTCGCGGTCGAGATCGAGTTTGCCTTGTTCGACCAACTGCATCACGGCTGTGGCAGTGAACAATTTCGAGATCGAGCCCGGCCGAAACAAAGTCTGATCGGGGAGCACCGGCTGCTTCGCTTCGAAATCAGCGTAGCCGTAACCCTTTTGAAATAACACCTGCCCGTCCTTCACGACTGAGACGACAGCGCCGGCAATGTTTCGGTTTCGCAATTGCGACGGAATCAGCGCATCGAGAAAAGTGTCGAAATCGGCTTTCGTCAATTCAGGCCCCGGACTTGTCTCGGGCGCGACTGCAGGAACTTGCGCTGGCGGCGGTGAAGGCCCCAATATTAGCGGCGATGGCGCTGGTCCCTGAGCCTGTACCACACTTATCAGCGTCCAGCCCAGCATTGCAGCCAAATGGCAGCCAAGAATGGCTCTTTGCATTGAAAGCCAGTGTGCCAGTTGTGCTGCGCCTGACAAGATCGTGATTTACACGTCCCTCTTCCCCATAAGGCGTGATTGAATTATTTCGATCCGCTTTTGCAATTTTTCGAAGTGCGATCCGGTCCAATAAATCTGGCCGCAGCCTGTGCAACGCCGGAATTGCTCGTAATAGATCTTGGTAAGCGGCTCAAGCTTCTCAATCACCTCGGTCTTGGCAACCTCTCGCAGTCTCTCATTGCAGCGAAGGCATCGCGTAAACGGAGCAATCGATTCAAAAAGTTCAAAGCGGCGGATCACTTCAATTGTTTGCTCATCGGCATTTTGGGAACGCGGATAATATCCGTGCCGGACAATCGCATGCATGAGCAGGCGCCGGTCACGCGTCAAAAGCGCCCGGTTTTCGCGCTCCATGACGTTTAGCAACTGGTGGTCATCAGCCTGTCGGTCGTAGGCAACATCAAACCCGAGCAGGCGAAGGTTGCGTGTGAGCTTACCCAGGTGGCCATCTGCGATAAATCTAAGATCACCACTGTATTGCAATCGTTTTTCCTTTATTTGCGGTGGACCCGCTCCGACGGGAAAAACCTCAATTTCCACATCGCCCGCGACCGTATAAGCGAAATCGATCGGCTGTCGATTCAGCAGAATCAAATCGACTTCTGGATGCGGCACGCCGCAGGATTCGATCACATCTTTTACGGATGTCTTTTCCGTTAGAGTCCGCTCAATAACTCCGCGGCCTACTCTGGAGCCGAGGAAAAAATTAAGGTCAGCGTGAAAGTTAAGCCGGACTGTGAACGGCTTCACGTTACTTCACGATTCGCGCATTGGCGTAAGCATACTCAAAGGTGGTTGCACGCGGTCGACCTTGTAATTTGCCGGGACCAAGAGGTTCATCTTCGCCGAAGTAGCAGTCAATTTGCCACCGGCGTAGGCCGCCACCGGTATCCATGATCCTCCAGCGATTGCTGCGAAACACCTTTTGGACTTCGGGAGAGAATGTCTCGACGATGGCTCCGTGACGTAGGCTTCCCTGGCTTGACTTTATGGCAGCGGAATAACGCGCCACCAGAACCCCGCCACCGCCTGTGGGGTGAGAAGCGAACGCATACGAACCACCGCCGCTATAGCTAATGTAGTGCTTTCCGTTCACCGGCGTACTGATTTGGCCGAAGCCCTCCTTTTTTACGGAACGAAGAAAATCACGCGGATACATTCGTCCATGTAACCCGGGCTTTGTGGTCGGCGTTGCATCAAAGCCACGCTCGAAAGTGAAACCGGATTCTTTTGGTGTGTAATAGAGTGTGCATACCACGAAGTATTCGCCGTTATGTCCTTGTGGACGCCGGGCTAATTTTTCGTTCTCGTAGGCAAGCCGCTGCACTACCTCAGGCCATGGAATGTCTGCGCGAAGCTGCGAACAGCTCGCTGTTAAGATAGCGAAGCTCGCGATCAGTCGCCGAAAACCGGTTCGACTGGTCCGCCGATTAGAATTTCGATGGGGAGTCGTTTCCATTCGTATTCATAAGGAGGTTGTTTCCATTGAAATTGCTCCGGGTAAGTCTTGCGGATGTGCCTGATAATTTCCACTCCGCTGAGAAAAGGCCGGAATTCATTCCGATCAAGCACGTGAATCTGCGCGCCGCCGCAAAGCTGGTCCGCGAATTTCTGAAACGTCGGTTGAAAATAATTTTCACGAAAGAAAACGCCTGGCAGCTTTAACGCATTCAATTCGCCGCAAAGCTTCTCCGCATCAATGAACGGCGCGCCAAAGATTTCGAACGGCCGCGTCGTGCCGCGTCCCTCAGAAATATTTGTCCCTTCAAGCAGACACATGCCTGGATAAACCGTGGCCGTGTCGAGTGTCGGCATGTTCGGTGATGGCATGACCCATGGCAGACCTGTCTGATCTAGCCACATTTCGCGGTTCCAATTCTTCATCGGCAAAACCGATAACCCACATTTTGGAAACGCTTCGTCTCGAAATTGCTGCGCCAGCTCGCCGATAGTGCGCCCGTGCCGAACAGGAATGGGATGCATCCCGACAAACGATTTGTAATCGGCATTTAGCACAGGCCCTTCTGTCATCACGCCGTTGATCGGGTTCGGTCGATCGAGCACAACGACTGCGACGCCGCGTTGTTCACAAGCGCGCATGCAAAGGTACATGGTCCAGACGAAAGTGTAGTAGCGTGCACCGACGTCTTGGAGATCAATAAGCAAAACGTCGATATCCTTCAGCATCTCCGGACTCAGCTCGCGATGTTCACCGTACAGACTGTGAACAGGAATACGGAGACGCGGATGCTCGTAGCTTTTCCACTCCACCATGTTGTCCTGCGTTTGGCCGAGGAATCCGTGTTGTGGACCAAAAAAGGCAGCGAGACGAAAGACATCATTGTTGTGTCTCTCCAGAATTCGCGACGTGTGTTCAAGTGCTGATGAAACCGATGCCGGATGAAGCAATGCGCCGACGCTCGCGCCGCGAAGTTTCTCCGGCCAAAGTTCGTCCAGATGATCGAGTGGAAGTTCGACACGCACTTGGCTCTTTTACTACAACAAAGAAAAACTCGCGATCTAGTTGTAGCGGCGGCTGTGTCAGCCGCTGTGTCGTCCAGGCGTTTGACACAAACGCCTCTACACATGCTTCGATCGGCGCATACCGAAAACAATCAAAATGGCAACCGCTGTTATCGCTGCGCAGATCTTCGCGAACAGCTCGCCATGTCGTGTGTAAAATGTTAAATCGTGTTCGGTTGGAACGTTGATCTCGCCAGTCAGCACGCCTTCAGTAAATGTGCTGCCTGTGTCATCCAGTAACACTTGAGTGACACGGCCGAATTGGTTTACGAAACAGGTGACTCCGGTGTTGGCGGCCCGAACCATCGGGCGACGTGTTTCTACGCACCGAAAAATTGCGTTCGCCAAATGTTGGTGTGATCCGGCGGAATGCAAAAACCAGCCGTCATTCGTTATGTCTACGAGCAAATTCGCGCCCAGGCTTGTTTCCGAGGGGAGCACGAATTTTCTCACAAGTTCGCCTATGGTATCTTCAAAACAGATTAACGGCGCCACCTGGACGTCGCTGTTCGTCAGACTGAACACTGTAAATTCGTTTCCAGCTTTAAAATCACCAGGTACCTGATCGCCTACAATTCGTGCGAGCAGCGGCACCGAATGCCGACCGGGAACATATTCGCCGAACGGCACCAGGTGAACTTTCCGATAGACCTGCACTCTTTCGCCGCCGTCGGAAATGAGCAGCGCGGCATTGTAAACATCGTGGTTTTGTTCATCGATCGTTCCTAGGAGAAGGTCGGTCTCCGCCGACGTGGCCAGGTCCATCACAAATTTGTTGCTTTCCTGCTCTGCAAGGACCGGTCCTGGCATCGAACTTTCTGGCCAGATCAATAAGTCAGGCGGAGGATTTGAACGCAGCGCAATTTCGCTCAGGCGCCGAAATTGATCGAAAATCTTTGTCGTAAACTGCGGGTCGAACTTTTGATGTTGAGGGACATTCGATTGCACAGCAGCAACGCGAAGGGGTTTTGTGGGCGGCGAGATCTGACCTGCACGAAGCCCAAAGGTCAGAACTCCCACAATGGCCGCCATCGTGAGCGTCAGGTCAAAATGTGGTCGCGTCCTATGCGTGCTCGCCTCAAGAATCAAGCGGCGCACAGTTGTAACTAAGATCACGTTGGCAAACGCAACCATAAACGATAAGCCAGCAACACCAGTGGCCTCTGCGATTTGAATCAGTGGCCAGTTGCCATGTAGCGCCACCCCCAGGCCATTCCAGCCCCAGCCCGAGAAAACCCAACCGCGCAACCATTCCTGCGTCGCCCATGCCGCAGCGAGAAGAAACGCAAGCACCAAGTTGTTTGCCGATTTTGTCCATGGCGATCGCGGCGGAGCTGCTGCACTGCGAGCCTGGGCCAGCATCTGATCCCATTTTGTCGCGCTCGATTCCTTCTTTTTTTCTCTCGGCCGGAGCAATCCGCAAAAGCACGCCCACAATGCGACATAAATCGCCATATAGAATTGGAGAACAAACCAGCCGAGGACCGTGACAGTTGTGAGCCACGAGAGAGCGGTCCAGAAAAATGCTAGTCCCGCGACGTACCCCAGCCCAAGATTCCGAAGCCAGCGATGTCGCGATTCCTCTCCGGAAAACCAAATGGCGGCGATTAGCGGCATAAGCGCGATCCAGCAGAGCCACGTGAGATTAAACGGCGCAAAACAGCCGGTGTAGAGAAGCCCGCTACAAATCGCCGCCAACCATGGCCATACGCGCATCACTTTTGATGACCAGCTTACCGGCATCATTTATTCAGCCGTGACTCAGCATCTTTTTGCAACCAGTCCCACAGACGATCGAGTTTTTCGCTGACTTGCGCTTTGATTCGACTGAGGTGAGCAAAATCAAATTTGCCATTCTCCGGCCGGCGCTGCGCGAAGAGGTAGTACTTGATCTTCGGCTCTGTTCCCGACGGGCGTATCGCGATGCGCGTTCCATCTTCCAAAGCAAATATCGACATCTTCTCTTTGGGAATCAGATCGCCTTCAACGTCTTCGATCATGTTCGTTTCGAAATTCTTGATTTCGACCACTGTCGATCCGAGCACCTGGGAAAATGGCTTGGTGCTGTACGAGTCAGCCAGGCGCTCAATTTTTTTTGCGCCTTCTGCTCCTTCGAAAACGAGCGAGCCGTTTTTCTCCGCAAAATACCCGAACGTCGAGAAGATTTCG
>QHMR01000191.1:8080-10634 GCA_003217875.1 Verrucomicrobiota bacterium | reverse complement strand
CTACGCACCCTTTACGCCCAATGAATCCGAACAACGCTTGAGACCTCTGTATTACCGCGGCTGCTGGCACAGAGTTAGCCGTCTCTTCCTCTTCGGGTACTATCAACGCTCACGCAGTTAACGTAAGCGACTTGTTCCCCAATGACAGAAGTTTACAATCCGAAGACCTTCATCCTCCACGCGGCGTCGCTCCTTCAGGGTTTCCCCCATTGAGAAAAATTCTCGACTGCTGCCACCCGTAGGTGTCTGGGCCGTGTCTCAGTCCCAGTGTGGCTGGTCGTCCTCTCAGACCAGCTACCCGTCATCGCCTTGGTGAGCCGTTACCTCACCAACTAGCTGATAGGCCGCGGGCCCCACAAGAAGCGTCAGGTTGCCCCGACTTTAATTTTGAATGGATGTCCACTCTAATCACATGCGGTATTAATTCGCCTTTCGGCGAGCTATCCCCCACTTCTCGGCAGGTTGCCCACGTGTTAAGCACCCGTTCGCCGCTAGACTTCCTTCGGTATTGCTACCAAAGGAAATCTCGCTCGACTTGCATGTCTTATCCACGCCGCCAGCGTTCGTTCTGAGCCAGAATCAAACTCTCCGTTAAAAACGGCTCGGTTCCCGTGAGGGAAACCGAAAGTTTGAAGCCCCGCGTGAGCGGGACCGATCTGACTTTTCATTCCTGAAAGATTGTAACCGCTGCCGTTAGCTGCGGCTTCTCTTTCAGAGTTTGTCCGATCTAAATCTTTGATTTCAAAGAAGATCGACAGATAACGCACAATTCAATGTTTGCTGACTTTTCCCATCGACGGATTTCACCAATAAAATCCGCGACCAAACTGTCAAAGATCGTACTTTGTCTTCGGTACAAGGCAAAGCCCGACCTCGTCATCGATCTGACCGAAGTCGGCTCGACCCTGAGCCTCGAAGAACACCAGCTCCACGCATGGGCTGGTCCGCTTTTCGCGGGACCCATAAAATAGCCTAGTGCGGCTATGCGTCAATGAAAATCCGCAAATCTTTTGCAAATTTTCCGGTGCTGTCATCCTGTAAGGAGGAACCAGCTAACGCCCACAAACGAGGACGCACGCACTAACGTGGTCGCGCGCGAACCAACAGTAGAACTGCGGGGACAGAATCTCCGGGGATGAAAGCAACAATTACACTTCTCCTCGTCATGTGCGTCGCGGGCGTCATTCGCGCCGATCAGACGACACAGTCGGTCCAGCAAGCCTTGAAAGATCAGGGCTTTTACTACGGCAACGTTAGCGGCGACAAAAGCGCCGAGACGACCGCGGCCATTCGGCGTTACCAAATCCGCAATGGGTTGCAAGTCACTGGCCAGATCAACCCAGAGACATTGAAGTCACTTAACCTGAGTTCGGGTTCGAAGTTGGCTTCGTCATCGCAACCCGCTTCGAAGCCTGCCGTTACTCAATCCAACAATGCTCGTCCTGCTGAAACGCCACCGATCGACCAGAATTCATTGCCGCGGCCGCCAAGTGCGCCGGATCGCCAGCCCGACACGAATCCAACTTTCCCGGGTGAGCCGTATCAATCTGCGCCGCGTCGAATCAGCGAGCGCATCGTCATTGGCGAAGTGCAGCGTGAATTGATGAGTCGCGGATATTATCGAGGCTCGATTGACGGGCGCTATGGACGGCGGACAGCGTTCGCACTAGGCGCGTTTCAATTGCAATCCGGGCTTCCTCCGACCGGCCGGCTCGACATGCCCACGCTCAACGCGCTGGGCCTCTCGAATGCGAATATGACCTACGCGCAGTCACCGCCTCGCCAGTATGAAAACTGGGTGCCAATCACGAAGTTCAAGCACGGCAAGTGGAAAGTGAAGTGGAAGAAGCTTCACCGCGGCGAAAACGATGAGTACGGCGACAACGATCTAGGCAAAAACCGTGGCGCATGGTGGGACGCCGAAGATCGTGATGAGTAGCCACTACCGGTCGCGCTGTAGCGGCGGTCTCCGACCGCCGTTCTCGTGGTCTATCGCGGTTTCTTAATCACGTACTTGACGTTGAGAGCAGGTGGATGGTTTCCATACGTCCTTGTGACTATTCCACTTCTCAACGCGCCAATTTTCTCCATCGCTTTTTGGGAACGGATGTTCTTTTCTCCGACAAAGAACACCACGTTCTCAACAAACTTGAACGCATGATTCAGCATCAAGCATTTCATTTCGAGATTGTGCCGACCGCCCCAGTACTTTCGTGCCAGGAATGTCCATCCAATTTCGATTTCAGATCTCTCCGGATCGTAACCATAAAACCGACTCGATCCGATCATCTCTTGACTCTTTTTATCTATTACCACAAACGCGCCGCCGGATTCCAGCGCTTCACTGAAGAAGACTTTGAACACCTCTTCTTTGTAGCGATCGTGCTCTGGATGCTGTTCCCAGATGAGCGGGTCGGACGCGACTGCAAAAAGATCGTCCCAATCTTCAGGCCTGAGTGGGCGGAGCTCGATAAGCTCGCCTTTTAGGTGTGGTTGAAGATCAAACGACATTCCTGATCACGGTTGGCGTTGTCCTACAGCTCCCGTTCAAAAC
>QHMR01000191.1:0-8067 GCA_003217875.1 Verrucomicrobiota bacterium | reverse complement strand
TGTGATTCCACTTATTGCGAGAATAACGCCGGAATAGGCGACCGCGTCGAGCGGACTTGGATGCGGGCCGAGTCCTTCTAATTCGCCAGCCTGCCGAAAAATAAAACCGGGAGCGTGCGCCAAACCAAAAATCAGGGACATCAGCACGATGCCGCTTGTCTCGGACCTGAACGCAGCTGCCAGTCGCGACTGAACCAGACCGCGGAAGAAAAATTCTTCCACTAATCCCACCTCAAGCAAAAGCCAGATGAAGCAAAGCGGTAAGCCAACAAGCAGTTGAGAGGTTGTGAAATGTCCATTCCGAAACGCAGCGCCGCCGCTGCTGACGAAGAATTGAAAAGCAAGCAGCGCTGCGCCCACGGCAAGGACGACTGGCAGATGACTACGGCGGAGCGCACGTAAGCCCTCGCGTTGAATCCCGAAATCGCGAATTCGATAACCAAAGCCGAAGCGAAAGATGGCGAAAGGGAAGGCAACAAAAACGACGAGTTTCTTTGCGAGGCTGATCAAGGACTTGACCCGCAACGAATCGATCCAAGAAGAGGGGAGATGCTGGTCAACCCATTGCGGGCCGCCGATCAAGTAAAGCGATAACGCGACAATGTATGCACTCAGGACAATGATTTCGGATGCGCGCGGTTTGTTAGAAATCGAGAGCGGAACAGCACGGCGAGTTGCGATCCAGGCTATGAGCGGCAAGGCAATTCCGAACACGACGAGCACCACCACGGCTGCGACGACGTCGAAACTTTTGTTGCGCAAAAGCGTCGCAAACGCGCATGCATAAAGAAGCAAGCCGCCGATCAGAATGAGATTCCGGGAAAAAAGCCGGGAGCTACTTGCAGCGTTTTCCATGTCGAGTGGTTGGATGCAGCAGATCGTCCTGTGGATTCAGAGGAAGAAAGTTCGGCGGTGCCCGCGGCGTTGAGTTGCAACATAGAGGTCGTCTTCGTTCCGCATCCGAAGAAAAGCTCTACGAGGAACGATTCGCTTGCCAGACCACTAAGTCATTCTCCTTCAATTTTCCGAGCTTATCCGAATGGCGTAACTCGAGCTGATAATGCTTGCCATCGATCTCGAAGTCCGTGGGATCAATGACGCCGGTGCCGGTAGTCCACGAAACTACCTTCTCAGTCTTTCCTTTGCTGACCTTGAAATCGTAATAGAGAAATCCTCTTGGGTAGACCGGCAGGGTTTTGCGGTGTTCTCCCACGTACTGAATTGTGAAATCCGGGAATTCAATTTTCTCGCCCAGCCGGTATTTCACTCGCGTTCCGTCAGAGCCCTTCTGTTTCAGATGCGGCATCTCCGCAGCTGAGCGGACCGACAAAAGCTAACAGACCGCTAAAGAGAAAGATGAGAGGCGAATTATTTTTCACATGCCGGGATTTTTCGAACTCTTTTGGAACACCGGAACCGCCTTATCTATCGTAACCCAGGGCAATCTATCTTCCAGCCAGATGGCTTTCTGCGGCGCAAACGGTGCCGGATCGTCGAGCGACGCGATCGTCACGTCGATGATTTCTGAATCTTTCGTCTCCTCAAAAAACAAATGAGTGCCGCAGCATGCCGCAAACGAGCGAATCCGATTCGCATGCGCAATCTTGCGCGGTTCACCCTTTGTCATGCGCACATCGTCGCGTGGCACTGATCCCCAGGTGACGTAAGGCGCGCCAGCGCTTCGCCGGCAATCGATGCAATGACAATCGCCCAGGGAAAACGGGATGCTCCTCAGCACGTATCGTGTCCCGCCGCAAACGCATCCACCACTCAACTCCATCTTTTTGATTCGTCCCTCTTCATTCATCTTTTATCGGTCATCCGCATCATACTGTTTCCTTTTCGGAACTTGGTTCTGCCCTAACGTTCAACAAGTGGGAAGAGTAAGTATGCAGAAAGACGACAGCAGATCTTATTTCGGCGCGAGAGAATTCACTATCTTTTCAAATCGCGGGTCGCCTCGCAGCGGGCTCCACAGCGGGTGTAATTTCAAACGGCCATAATTGATGTAGCTGGGCATCGATACCAACTTCTGCACTAATTCAATGGCGCGATCACGTTCACCGCTCCAGGTGTAAACCTGGGCGAGACCTTCGAGAACCAGAGCGCCATCGTAAATGTCCTTCGAGACTGGCATCAGATCGATGGCGTGTTGCGCTTCACGGATAGCCAATTCCTTCTGACCTAATCCCGCATCGACTTGAGCGAGGACAGCTATCGTCCGCGCGTGCTCCGGTTTAACGATCAATCTCTGCTCTAAAATTGCGCGACATTCGCGAAATGCAGCGGTTGCGCGGGCAGCATCACCTTTTGCCCTCGCAATCATCGCTTCGAACCAAGTCTTGGGATAATAGAAGCTGAAGTCGATGTCTTGAAAGTCCTGCCGGGGTGAAGCGGCAAGCACGCGTTCAGCCTCAGCGTAGTTGCCATCGATCATCGCGAGCATGGCGCGGGCAGGCGTCTGTCCACCCGCAACATCCATTTCCGGCCCCTTGGCTAGGATCTCCCGCAGCGGTCCAGAATTGCATGTCCCGTAAAACGTAGCCGAGGCTCGTCGGAATCGGACAATTGGAATTTGCTCGCCGGCAGCAAGTACGTCGTCATAGACGTGAATCGCTTCAGGAAACCGGCGTTGGAGCACGTACGTGTCGGCCAGAAGATTATAGGCATTCGGATTGCGCGGATCGAGCGCGAAAGCGGTGGAGAAATCACGTTCGGCCTCGGAAAAATGGTTGCGGCGTCGGTTGATGTAGCCGGAGAGGATCAAGAACGGCGTGTTGTTTGGCAGACCCGGCCGCGCGATCGCGAGTTCTTCCTGGGCGCGGTCGTAGTCCCGCTGACAGCGAAACAAATAATCGGCCAGTGCGAAATGCGCCTCAGCTGAATCGGGACGAAGGCGCAGAGCTGCCTTCACCGCGGCGTCCGCGAGAGAAATGCGGTCCGGGGTTGGATCGAGATCGAAAAAGTAGAGCAGGTCGTTCGCCCGCGCGGCATAACAATACGCGGAGACGAAGTTCGGATCTCGTTGAATCGCTTCATCAAGCGACTTCAGCGCCTGGAGCAATGCCGCCCGCACGTCTGTCGCATTAATATAACTATCGATGATCGCCTTAGCCTGAAGATAAAGTTCGAACGCGACCAGATCTTGCGTGGGACGCTCTTCGATTTCCGCCTTCTGCTTCGGCGAAAGTTTCGCTTTCAGTTGAGTCACGATCGATTGCGCCAGGTCACTCTGGATTGCGAATAAGTCGGCCGCGGTGCGATCGTAAGTCTCCGCCCAAATGTGAGCGTCCGTGCGCGCGTCTATCAACGTCGCATTGATGCGAAGCCGGTCGCGCGCGCGTTGCACCGAGCCTTCCACGATGTAAGCGACACCGAGCTGCCGCCCGATTTCACGCAAATTGCGTTCGGCTCCAGTCTCGTATTGGCGCACGCTCGTGTGACTGATGACTTTCAAGTCGGAGACCTTGGCAAGATTGGTCAGGATCTGGTCCTGGACTCCATCGGCGAAGTAAGCGTCGTTCTTGTCTTCGCTCAAGCTTTGGAAAGGTAGGACCGCGATAGATTTATCCTTCTGAGGTGATGTTGATCTATTTCCAGCGGTGTAACCTAGGAAAAACAAGCCCGCCGACATGACGACGCCGATAACAACGATGTAAATCCAGGTGCGACTCGTTGGTCGCGCGGAAGCTGGCATGGCATCGGCCTCTTCGGTACGCTTCAACCCCTCAGGTGTGATCTCAAACGCCCACGCGAAAATAAGCGCGAAGGGGAAACCGATGATAGTTAAGACGACGATCAGTCGGACGACCCAGTTTGGAACGTTGAAGACTGGAAAAACTTGTGCGATTCCCTGGGCAAGGGCCCAGCCCGCGACGATGTAGGCAACCGCGACCTTATAAACATTGCGCCGCTTCAGTTCGGCGAAGAAGTTGCCCGACTTCATCAATTTGGTCTTGTGCCACAGCGTCAGCGGGAGAGCAAGAGACTGCCGGCATCAGGTCGGTTTGTGAGATTTACCGGATTTGGTGAAAAGAGAATTTAGCCGCCGGATATCTCAGTGCCCTCGTCATTAATCTCCAATCGCGCTTTGGTCTTCGATATCCGAAGCTATCTCATATGAGCGAAGAACGTATTGAACAGACCAAGTCAGTCGTTGACGCCGCCGGCCATATTCCGGCTGACAAGAAAGCTGCGCTATCAGCGGCGTTGTCGAAGCTGAAGCCGGAGGTTGCGCAGATTTCACAAACCCACCGCGAGCATGCCGAAAGCATCGCTCGTCTGGTCGAGGCTTCGGCGCACGAAGCGACTCGCCCGGAGAAACGTCCGGAAAATCTCAATCGACTTTCGAACGAATTGAGACAGTCCGTGGAAAACTTCGAAGGGTCTCATCCGCGGCTCGTGGCGTTTGTGACTGAATATTCCGCGCTATTGAGCGCTTTAGGGATTTGAACGCAGAGCACACTCTCTTCGTGTAGCCAAACAGGTTCTTCAATTCGAATTTTTATCCCGTTTTCGCACCGGGCGTTTCGCGTGTCGAAAGTGACGACGATACTGGCCAGGTGGAATTTTTAGCGCGCGCTGAAAGACATTGCGCATCGAATTGACGTTTCCAAAGCCACACTCTCCCGCGATCGCTTCCATGCTGTTCTGACTTTCTTCCAGTCGCCGGCGAGCAGCTTCTATCCGCAGACGCTCCACAAATTTTGCGGGCGTGGTCTTCATCTCCTTAGTAAAAACCCGGGCGAAATTGCGGGGACTCATGGCGACGCGTTCCGCCAGCACCGGCACGGTTAGCGGTTTGTTCAGGTTGTCGAGCACCCACGCCTCGAGTTCGCGCAGCGGTTGTCGATCGGTGACTTGTAAAGATAACGCGGCGCTGAATTGCGATTGTCCGCCTGGCCGGCGCAAGTAAAGCACCAGGTTGCGTGCTACCTGCAACGCCAGGCGTGAGCCATAGTCTTCTTCGACCAGCGCCAGTGCGAGGTCCATCCCCGCAGTAACGCCCGCCGATGTATAAACATTTTCGTCCCGGATGAAGATTGGATCGGGATCAACGTGCGCGCGCGGAGCTCGCCTGATCAAAACCTCACACCAGTTCCAATGCGTGGTGGCGCGCCGGCCGTCCAGCAAACCGGCCCGGGCCAAAAGCATCGCGCCGGTGCACACCGAGCCGACGCGGCGAATTCTGCCGGCAATCTTTCTCAGCCAGCGCAGTACTTCTGGATTGATTTCGTCGCGTTCGATCGAGTTCCCACCCGCAACAAGCAGAGTGTCGATCTGTCCGCGCAATTCGCGGAATGTCTTATGCGCGGTGATGCGCACGCCGCAATTGGCCACGAACGAGCGGTGAGCGGAGGTGGTTACGACTTCGACCGAGTAGATCGGCGCCGATCCTGGATTTTCCCGACAGTACATTTCCGAAGCGCGGGCGAAGACCTGAAGTGGTCCAACCAAGTCGAGGATCTCGACCTCAGGCGCGGCAACAAAAACGATTCGGCGCGTCATCCGAGGCGGACTTTGATTCATCGACTCCTCACTGTTCTGAGAAATGTCTTTAGACAGAATTTACAGAATCCTCAGAATCGATTGCTCTAATTTGGAAAAATTCTGTTCATTCTGTCTTCATAACTTCTCCGTTGCCGCTACAAATTTATCCGGAGCTGCGTCGAAAGTTTTCTTATCGTTGTCAGAACAAAAATAGTAAGTCTTGCCGTTGAAAACAGATTTCGGCGCGGACTTCGGATCAACATTCATTCCGCATACGGGACAGAGCGGATGGTCGGCCGTTGAGACGGGTGCGCTGGCGTAAACTCGATTCGAGTCCGGGTTCATCCAGCCTTCTCCCTGATATTCCATGTTGTAGGCAGTTTGCTTCGCCACCTCGCGGCCGAAGTAGCGCTCGACCACGCGCAGCGCGAGATCTATGCCGGACGAGAGTCCACCGGCAGTCGCAAGATTTCCATTCTCCACGAATCTGGCACCGCGTTTGAGCTCGATGTCGGGAAACTCAATCGCAAACGTCTTGAACGCGCCATGAAACGTGGTTGCGCTTTTTCCGGACAAGAGGCCGGTTTTCGCCAGGACAAATGCGCCGGTGCAAACCGACATGGTCACGTCCGTGTTCTTAGAATTCTCTCGAATCCATTCCAGCATTGCCGTGCTCGGTTCACTTTGCGCGGGAATCACGATCACTTTAGGCGGCGGTGCATTTTTCAGCGTGTAATCGGGGATAATCTTCATCCCGCCGCCGGCACGGATCGGAGAAGTCGATTCAGAAACAGTGTAAAGGCGGAACGGATGATCCTGGCGGCCGGGAACCATGACATCCCGAAAAACTTCCCAAGGCCCGCAAAAGTCGATAACCACTGCGCCTTCTGAAATAAGAAACGCAACCGGAATGCTTCCGTTTGCCGGAGGCTTGAGCGGATTTGCTTCGGCTGCATTTGCCGAAATCTGGCCGAGAAACCACAGTGCAATTGCGGCTATAAATCCGATCTTTGTTACACGGTCGAGTAATTCTCTTCCACCCAAGGCATTGCTTAATCCATTCATGAATCTATTTTGACAGAACAGAGCGGCTGGCAGCAATGACAAGTATCACCATGTTTCTGCCAATTGAAATTCTGTCTGCCGATGCGCTGAGGACAGTGCACCCTACAGCATCTGGATGCCGCGATATCGATCTTCAGGACGGATGCAACCCGCTTGTGCTGGTAACGCGAAGCGCTGCCTTTGTATCCATGGAAGGCAGATCCACGGCCTGGAGCACGAACTGCCAGATGGCGATGATGGCGCCGATGATCAAAAATGGATAGATCAGCACCTCGAGCAAGTTGCGACTTTTTTCTTCCGAGCGCATCAGAAGCGCGTAGGTAGATTCGTGTTGGTTTTCTGGCTCATCGATTGTTTTTGCTAGTTCTTTCATGCAGCGAATTTCAAGCGCTGCCGATTGGCCGCGATGACAATGATCATCAAGTTTCTGCCACGTCATTCTGGTTGCACTGGCGCTGGCGCTCTACCGGGGATAGGCCGATCAAATTTACTTCAACAGCGACACACGAGACAGGGGATTGCCATTTAGAAAGATCGTCTCAATTGCGTCATACGCGGCGATGCTTTTAAGGGGATCTGCACGTAGAAGCAGAATGTCGGCGCGTTTTCCGATTTCAATCGTCCCGCGATCTGACAATCCAAACGCCCCTCGCTGTGCTTGTCACTCGTCACTGCTGCCCCTACTTTCTGGCTTTCGCTTGCTTATTAACGTCCGGCGCAGCAAATTTACGCGCCGAACAGCAAAAACTGACTCCGGCGTAATGAACAAAATTGATTTCGCAGTCGGCATTGGCGGTGAGAACGGCCAGGGGATCGCTTCCACTGGGAACATTCTCGCGCTCATCTTTGCGCGGCGCGGGCTGCATCTCAACGCCTACAACGCTTACCAGTCGATCATTCGCGGCGGCCACACTTTCCTAACAATTCGCGCCGGCGACGGGCCGGTCCGCAACATGGGCGACCAGATCGACGTATTTATTCCGCTCAATCAAGATACAATGGATCGGCACCTGCATCTGTTGAAGAGCGGCGCATGCGCCATTTACGACAAAGATAAAGTCACGCCCGGGAAGGCGGCCGACGGCGTCCAACTCTGCGCCATGCCGATGAAGGAATTGACCAAGGGCAACAAGCTGGCGGTCAACACTGCTGCCCTCGGCGCGACGCTGCAATTGCTCGGGATTGAATCGGAACCGCTTGAGACAGTCATCTCGCGACAATTTAAGAAGAAGGGCGACGCGGTTGTGGCTGAAAACCTGGCCATCGCTCGCGCAGGTTACGATTATGCGGCCCAAAATTTTGCGGCTTTTTCCTGGAAGGCGCCGCGAGGAGCCAAGCCGCTCGGAATAATTACCGGTAACCAAACCATCGCCATGGGCGGAGCGGCCGCCGGCGTGAAATTTTACGCGGCGTATCCGATGAGCCCTTCCACCGGCGTGTTGATGTGGATGGCGGCGCACGCGCGAGAGCTCGGCATCATGGTCCGGCAAGTCGAAGACGAGATCGGCGTGA
>QHMR01000190.1 GCA_003217875.1 Verrucomicrobiota bacterium | reverse complement strand
CAGTGCGTCGAAACACGCCGTCATCGGACTTACCAAAGCCGCTGCGTTGGAATATTCCGCGCAAGGGATTCGCGTCAATGCGGTCAACCCGGCGGTGATCGATACAGAGATGGTCGATCGCCTCGCCGATGGCATGAACATGAAAAAGGATGATCTGACCACCTTCCATCCCATCGGACGCCTGGGTCGCGTCGAGGAAGTTGCGGAAGCTGTTTTGTGGCTGTGTTCCGAGAAGGCATCTTTTGTAACGGGGCACAGTCTGATGGTCGACGGGGGATTCACTGCGCGTTGAGGACCATTCAAAAAACAAGTCGGCGGCCGCGATACTTTTCTGGATGAGCAGGGCGCGAAGGAAAGTAAGAAGGAAGAATTAGGACGTAGGAAACGATCGAACGGTGAGCAGGGCCTTTGTTAAAGAAGATGTCGATCTTCCGGAGCGCAGCGGACGGAAGCGATCGGCGTCAGGGCTGCCGCCGGGAGCGACTAATTACATCACCGCGCGCGGCGCGAAGCGTTTGCGCGATGAACTGCAGAAGCTTCGCGCGGCAAACGCCGACAGCGAGCGCATCATGGAATTAGAGCAGATTTTGGCATCGGTCCATGTTGTCGATCCTCCGGACGCGCCGGTGAACAGCGTCACGTTCGGCGCAACGGTAACGGTGAAGGATAAAAAAGACGCGACCGAAACGTTTACCATTGTCGGCGTCGACGAACTCGATTTCGGACTAGACGTCGTGAGTTGGATTTCTCCGATCGGCAAGGCGCTGCTGGCCGCGGACATGGGCGACTGGATTACACTCGAGGACGGACGAAGCGCGAAAATTGTGAAGATCGAGACATCGTTGATAGGTGATGTGTGTGAGCGTTGACAGAAAACGCACATCAGAGATCACCGTTGACTCGCGAACGGTTTCGGAGTTGATCGTCACGTGCGGCTCTTGGATGGGCGTCGTCGCGAGTCTTGTTGATATCGCCGACGTCCTTGGATGAAGACCTCCAGACAGATCGAAGACAACAAATCAAAGGACAGCGAAACATAGCCCGCTAGCTTAACGAAATTTCAATGAAGCCCGTCGTTCTCATCCACGGCTACAGCGCAGAAAGTCCGTCCGCCGACCCGACGTCGATCGCGAATATTTATGGTACACTCCCGCAACGTTTGCGCGGCAGCTACGATGTCATTGAAGTCGATCTCTCGCGCTATGTCAGTCTGAATGATTCGGTTTCGGTTGCCGACATTGCGCGGGGACTGAATCGAGCCCTGTTAGAGCAACATCCGGGTCTGCTCGAGAGTGGATTTCACGTCGTTATCCATAGCACTGGCGCGCTCGTCATTCGCAAATGGATTGCGGACTTCAGTCCGAAGCCGTCGCCTGTCCGAAATCTGGTTTATCTCGCCGGCGCGAATCTCGGCAGCGGCTGGGCAACGATCGGCCAGGGGCAGATCGCGCGGTGGGGCCGGTTCGTTTTCGAACGTGGCGCGCAACGTGGAGTGAAGTTTTTGCAGTCGCTCGAATTTGGATCTTCCTCGACGATCGATCTACACCTTTCCTTCATGCGACAGGATTCACGGATGGCGGAGGATTATAAGGTGCAGGAATACATCATCGTCGGCACACAAGCCGACCCGTCATGGTTCGAATTTCCGATTCGTTATGCGCACGAAGACGGTTCCGATGGCGTCGTTCGGGTTTCGGCTTCGAATCTGAACTTCAATTATTTGGAAATTGGCCCGAAGAAAGATGCGGCAGTTCTTCCATGGCCGGCGATCCAGACTGCGGTGCAGGCTGCTGCGGCGAAAGCCGATTTCCCAGAATATTACGAGGTGAAGTCTACCTCCTATGCAGGCAAGAACCGCCTACTGGTTCCCTGTGGTATTCCTTACCGTTGCGCCCATTCGGGCGACACAATGGGAGTTATTTCCGGAACCGTTCCACAGGAGCAGATCGAGCGGATGTTAAAGCTTGCGCTCGAAACCCCGGAGCGCACCCTGACCGCCTGGCAGCGAGCGGTCGCGGCCTACGATCGCGAGACCGCGCAAACCTTTGACAACGCTCGGAGGATGCAGAAGCCCGGACTTTTTAATTTCCTGAGTGATCCGCGCAATCAATACGATCCACATTCGCAGGTAATCATCCGATTGCGCGACCAGGATGGGCTGCCAATCCCCATCGGGAACTCCGATATCTTTTTCGTTTCCAATCAGCAGGAGAAAGGGACAACACCGATCCAGTCGCTCATGCAAGACACGTCGGTCAGCGGCGTTTCGCCTAACGTCATCCTTTTCTACCTCCGGGTGAAAAAATTTCAGCGCAAAGAACAGGACTGGGTGGATCAATTGGCAAATGTTTATGATTTCGCTCTCGAGATCACGGCGATCGAACCGGCGGCGCCGAGCCAGAACCCGCTTGTTTCCTACCTGCCCTTGCGCATTCCGCTAAACCGTCGCCAAATGAGCAATCTGATTCAGCCACATCGCACGACCATCATCGACGTAACATTGCTGCGTCTACCTTCCCCGGAGGTCTACCAGCTAATCAAGTCGTAAGGGACATTTTACAAAACCGGAAACCCGATGGCGGATACCGGAGAGATTAGCGCAGACTGAACGTTATGGGGATTCAAAACAGGGTCAGATCTAAACGTTTGGCTGCTCTCGCAGAGACCGCGCACGATAGCGCTGCGCTTGTTAACGGCTCGACCACTCAGCCCGCTCGCCGCGGCCAGCGCCTCTACAACGCTGCGCGTCAGCACGCATCGTAAGGGCTTATGATACGGGAGCGTTGCACTTCCAGAAAATAATGTTTGGGAACCAAAGGCGTGACGCTAAACGAAAGACATTGGGGGGATTATCATGTTGGAAGACAGCAAAGCGTTCAGCGGATTCGCGGCGCCGAACATCGCGCAGGAAAAGAGGTTTTACAGTCAAACGCTGGGATTAAAGACGTCGGAGGACCACGGCCTGCTCAGATTGCATCTGGCGGGCGGCAATGATGTTCTCATTTATCCGAAGCCGAATCACGTTCCGGCGACGTTCACCGTTCTCAATTTTCCGGTGGACGATGTCGATCGTGCGGTCGACGAGCTGATAAAGCGCGGGGTGCGGTTCGAGCATTACACTCAAGGTGACCTGAAGACAGACGAGAAAGGGATCATGCGCGGGAACGGACCGACGATTGCCTGGTTCAAAGATCCAGCGGGCAATATTCTTTCGGTCGTGAAGCCTGATTGATTCGGTGCGCTGACGTGACCCTGGCAATCGCATCGATCAATGTCTGGAACCGTCTGTCCATCTCAGCGCGAACTGTTCCCGGAAAGTACAACCGGGCGCGCACTTAGATAAAGCGGCTGCGTAGAGCAGCATTTCCGATTTAGTCGCCGATAATTTTGACGAGCACGCGTTTTCTGCGGCGGCCGGCGGATCGCCGTAGTAGCTTTAGGCGATATGAAAAAATCGTATGTCCTGTCTTGCGCGACCTCTTCTCTTGAAGCTGTAGTGATCGGCGCCAACACTTAGGTTCAGGACCGCGAAGAAAGAAAAGCAGCAGCAATAATGAACATGAAATTAGAAGTGGTAATCGTCCCTGTTTCCGACGTCGATCGCGCCAAAGCATTCTACGAGAAACTGGGGTTCCGATTAGATATCGACATCGTGAATGAAAACTTTCGGGGTATACAATTCACTCCTCCTCGTTCCGAGGCATCGATCATCTTTGGCAAGGGAGTCACGTCGGCCAGGTCTGGCTCGGCGGACCTGGTCCTCGCCGTGGATAACGTCGACGCCGCCCGCGAGGACCTGATCGCCCGCGGCGTCAACGTCAGCGAAGTCTTCCACTATGCCGGCGGCCCTTTCAACAATGCCGTGGAGAACCCGCGCGTGTCTGGGCGCGACCCGCAAGGTCGTTCCTACTTCTCGTTTGCCTCGTTTGAGGATCCAGAGGGAACCGCTGGCTGCTCCAGGAGGTCACGACGCGTCTTGCCGGCCGCGAATGGGAGCAGAAGCGAGCACGAACCATGGACGTCGTGACTCTTGCAGAGCTCCTCCGCGAAACGTCGGAGCACCACGACCACTACGAAAAGACGCACGCCGAACACCATTGGTGGGATTGGTACGCGCCCTATCTAAGCGCGCGTCAAAACGGAAGCAGTCCGGAGGAGGCAGTCGCCGCCGCCAACCGTTACATGGACGAGGTCCATCATGTTCCTGCCAAATGAGCCTTTGAGTATCCTCAACTACATGAAACCGTATTATGTCTTTTCTTTTCTTTGCGGCGCCGCGTTGATCCTCGGCTTCAGCACTCTTCGCGGATCGAATCCTTCACATCACGTTTACGAGTTGCGCATGTATCACGTGAACCCAGGCAAAATAGATGCGCTCAAAGCGCGCTTTGGCGATCACACCGACGCAATCTTCAAGCGGCATAACATGAGGAGCGTTGGTTATTGGGTGCCGGAAGATGCGCCGAGTTCGCAAAATCTATTCATCTACATTTTAGAGCATCCCAGCCGGCAAGAGGCGGAGAAGAATTGGGCTGCCTTCCAAGCCGATCCGGAATGGAAAAAGGTGAAGACCGAATCGGAAGCAAACGGGCCACTGGTGGATCATATCGACCGCTACTTCATGGATCCGACCAGCTATTCGGCGCTGAATTAACGGGCGTTGAGTTGCTGAGATTGAGAAAGTAAGGAGGTCCGAAAATGGAAATAAGAAGAGTTCGTTCACAAAGTTCCACAACAGGATCAGCTGACTGGTTTACCGGGACAGTGCGGATTGATCCGCTGTTTGAAGCTCCGGAGCCGGCACGTGTGCGTGGTGCAAACGTCGCGTTCGAGCCGGGTGCACGCACTGCGTGGCATACACATCCACTTGGTCAGACGTTGATCGTCACGTCCGGCCTCGGATGGGCGCAGCGTTGGGGCGGACCGATCGAAGAAATCCGGTCGGGCGATGTGGTCTGGTTTGCGCCTAACGAGAAGCATTGGCACGGCGCTACGCCGACGACCGCCATGACGCACATTGCCATTCAAGAAGCGCTCAACGGCAAAGTGGTCGAGTGGATGGAGCACGTGAGCGACGAACAATACCAGCGCTGATCGCGCAATAATGCGTGAAGCAAGCAGGCCGCCGGTTGAAAGCTCGATTCGCCCTTCGAACACGCTTGGTACCTCCGCGTTTTTCGGCTGAGATGTCAACGTTGGAGCAGTCTCCAACGCCAAGGCTAGAAACACTTTATATGACCAAAAAATTCACGTGGCTGATTGCAATTGTAAGCGCTATGGGCGCGTTGACG
>QHMR01000129.1 GCA_003217875.1 Verrucomicrobiota bacterium | reverse complement strand
AGTGCTCGCACAAGCATATGAACACTGGGAGCTCGTGCTCGTCGACGACGGATCGACCGACGCCGACTTGTTGCGTACGCTGCCTCGCCTTGCTGCGCGTGAACGGCGCATCGTCCTGACAAAACTGGAAGGACACGAGGGTATCTCGGGAGCGTCAAATCGTGGACTCGCGCTTGCCCGCGGAGAGTGGGTCACTTTTCTCGATCACGACGATGTTCTCGAGCCGGATTCACTTTTCCAGGTCGTGAAGCTTTTGCAGCAGCATCCCGATGCCGATCTGATTTATTCCGACGAAGACAAGCTCGGCGATGACGGTTTTGAGGCGCCTCTATTCAAACCAGACTGGTCCCCAGATTTCTTTCTCTCCTGTAATTATCTCGGTCACCTAACCGCAGTGCGGCGCGATATTGTGCAGAAAGCCGGCGGATTCCGTTCACAATTCGACAGCGCACAGGATTACGATCTGTTCTTTCGCGTCGTCGAGCAGACCAACCGAATCCACCATATTCCGCGTGTGCTATATCACTGGCGACGAAGTGAAAGTTCCAGCGCGATAAGCGTCCGGCAAAAACCGGGACAGCTGGAAGCCACACGACTTGCAATTCAAGATCACCTGAAGCGTCGCGGTGAGCGGGCCCATGTTGCTGTAGACTGGCGCACTCACGCATTCTGTGTCAGACGCGAGCTGTCGGAGACAAGGAAAATTTCTGTGATCGTCAGCAGTTGCCACGGCCCAGAGTCGCTCGAGCGATGCATCGGAAGTCTAACGAGCAAGACGAGCTATCCCAACTACGAGATTGTCTTCGTTCACGGCGACGAATTCCCGCAGGCGGCCAAACCTTTACATCGTTTGCTTTATTTCTCCGGGGCGGACAACGTCTCGGCAGCCAAAAATTTCGCGGTAAATCACACCGACAGTTCGTGGGTTCTGTTCCTTGATGACACGATCGAAATCATCGAACCGGACTGGCTCACGATCATGGCTGAGCATGTCCAGCGTCCTGAAGTTGGCGCGGTAGGAGTGCAGCTGCTAAACTCGACCGGCGCAGTTGAGGAGGCTGGAATCGTTATTGGCGTTAATAAGATTGCGCAGCCGGCTTTTCACGGTTTCCCGGCGGAACAACCCGGTGTTAATCGCCAGTTGCAGGTGACCCGCAACTGTAGCGCGGTGTCGAGCGCGTGTATGCTCACGCGGCGCGAGGTTTTTCAGGAGGTGGGAGGATTCGACGAAAACCTGTCAGGCTCGCTGGCCGACGTCGATCTTTGTCTGAAAATGAGGCGTGCAAGTTATCTGATTGTTTACACTCCTTTTGTAAAACTTTATTGGCATGACACGCGGCCTGGCAGAAGCGACATGGCTGGGGAGGCGATTATGGAGCAGCGTTGGGCCGGCGTTCTGCAGCGCGATCCTTATTACAATCCAAATCTTTCTCGCGAACGCGCCGATTTCTCGCTAGGCAAATAGAGCCGCCGAACTGAAAAAGATGACCAAGCCCGAAGAAAACCTCTGGCAGGGTATCGACGCCAGTGCTCGAGACGATCTCAACACCCGTGACTATCGCACCGCGTCATTCGCTGAAGGGCTTTCGCAACGAGACCTGGAGGCGAGCGAATTTGTCGGCGCGGACCGAAACAAGCGCGACGTTAAGGAAGCCTGGATCCCAGGTGTGGAGATTTTTGCTCGAAAAATTCATGCGCAGCGTCACCGCGGATTGTTTGCCGAATTTGTGCGACGCGACGAAGGGATTCTCGCGCGGATTTGCCTGTGGCCGAAGCAATGGTCGGCAGCACGGATGTTCGCAAATACGGCAAAAGGTTTCCATGTGCATCCACCGAGCATTCCAAAGGGCGGCGTTGCGGCGGATTGGTTGCGCCGCGTGTTTATCGATGAGCGGGAGAATTACTCGCTACGCCGTTATGACGATGAGCAATGGGACGTGATGTTTTTTTTGCAGGGGCGCGTTGAGATAATTTTGTGCGATATCCGCGCAGGGTTTCCACGGCGAGTAATGCGATTCTTTGTCGATGGCGATAATCATCGCAGCAACAACAACGTCGGGATCGTAATTCCACCGGGCGTAGCGCACGCGATTCGTGCTGAAGGCACAGAAGACGTGGTCATGGTTTACGGAACAAGCACCGTTTTTCATCCCGAGTTCGAGGGACGCATCGCAAGCGAAGTCGAAACCGCCGCGCTTCCGCAATCGTGGCAAAAATTTCTTTCCCCTAGCGGCGGTGTATGACCGCTGCATTTAATTCTTTCAGCATTCATCGGCGCTGCGTCCAACACCGCAGCTCCCACAGTCCATGGCGTTCTCAATAATCATCGTGCTCTACGTTTGTATTGGGTTTTTATCAGCGGCCGGATCGGTATTCATTTCGAGGAAATTATTCTCGGCAAAAGTAGAGCAAACCTTCTTTGCCCTGTTCCTCATTGCAATCGCGGGGTTCTATCTGGCGTTTACCGCTTACTTCGGGCATGAAGGAGCCTGGCAACTCGAAACCGGCGCTGTAATTGTGTTCGCAGTTTTCGGCCTCTTTGCTATTCGACTGCCAGTCGTGCTCATAATCGGATACGTTTTGCATGGTGTTTGGGACGTGCTTCACGAGATTCATGTTCATTGCGGAGCCCACCTTTTCGACAGTCAGCGGGCAACTGATCTGCCGCTGGCGTACGGCGCCTTTTGTGCGACTTACGACTGGTGCATGGCGGCGTATTTTTACACGCGACGCGCTCAATGGCGTGCTGCCTGGGCCAGGCATTAGCCCCATTTCCCGCGCTTTTGCGCTGAGAGAGCATTGGCTATTGCAAATGAAGCGATGCTTCGACCCGGCGGTCCTGGAAATGATGGATCGGCCTCAGCCGGTTTCGCCCGAGTTAGAGAGGGACTTGGAACGCCTCCGGCAACTTAATCGATGGTTCGGCAGCCATCGGCTTGTTTTGAGTTTTATGCGCCGCTGGATCAAGCCGGGTGCTCGCACCCGTGTTGTCGATCTTGCCACGGGATCGGGCGATATTCCTCGACTCATCGTTGATTACGCTCGCGAAATTGGCGCGCGGCTCGAGATCGATGCCTTAGATCGACAGCCCGCGACGTTCGAAGTCGCCAGAAGATTGAGCACCGGTTACCCGGAAATTTCCTACCACGAAGCCAACATTCTCGAATGGAACTCTGCCGAAATCTACGACATCGCGCTGTGCTCGCTCACGCTGCATCATTTCTGCGATGAAGACGCTGTAAGGGTCTTAAGGCGGTGCCGCGAATTATCCCGGAGATTTGTGCTGGTGTCGGATCTGCGGCGCGGACCACTGCTCAAGGGCGGCGTTTATCTTTTGACTGCGCTGATTTTTCGCGAACCAATGACGCGCTTCGACGCGCGGCTGTCTGCTGCGCGCGCATTCACATTTTCTGAAATGCGCGATCTCGCGGTACATGCCGACTGGCAAAATTTCGGACACAAAAAATTTCGCTTCGCGCGGCAGGCAATTTGGCTGGAATGAATTTCTGTTAAGCGAACTGCGGGTTGGGATTCGTGCGCCGATAATGTCTTGAAAACCTGCTTTGCAAGAGTAATGGAGTGAGTCACACAAGACGAAGGGCAATTTATGCCGCTGCTGAAACCTGATCCCACGTTTTACCCTTCGCCAAGGCTGGCGATGCAGGCCCCGCCGGAAAAGTACGCCTTCGTCGCCGCGCTCAATCCTCCCGGCAGCAAACTCAACGACGCGCTGTTGGTCATCGATGTTGATCCCGGCTCGCGGACGTACGGCCAGCGTGTCGGTGAGGTCAAGATGCCGGAGTTTGGCGATGAGCTACATCATTTTGGTTGGAACGCGTGCAGCTCGGCGCTCTGCCCGTATGCGCCGCATCCGCACGTTGAACGCCGTTACCTTGTCGTGCCGGGACTGCGCTCGTCGCGCATTCACATTATCGACACGAAGCCCAATCCGCGAAAACCGAAGATCGTCAAAGTAATCGAACCGGAAGAAGTTTTTGCACGTGCTAATTATTCGCGTCCGCACACGATTCACTGTGGACCGGAAGGCATTTACGTCAGCGCACTTGGAGCACCCAATGGCGACGGCCCAGGGGGTATTTTCATGCTCGATTGCGAGACGTTCGAGATCCTGGGGCAGTGGGAGATGAACCGCGGCCCGCAATTTTTGCACTACGATTTTTGGTGGCATCTGGGGTTCGATACCCTGTTGAGTAGCGAATGGGGCACACCGAACATGATCGAAAATGGGGTGCAGACGGACTTGCTCCTCGGTAGCAAGTATGGACATCAAATCCATGTTTGGGACCTCCGTCGCCGCCGCCATTTGCAGGCGCTCGACTTGGGCAACGAGCAGCAAATGGTCCTGGAGATGCGTCCCGCACATGACCCGACCAAAGCATACGGCTTCGTTGGCGTTGTTGTTTCGCTCAAGGATTTGTCGGCCTCGGTCTGGCTATGGCATCGGAATAACGGCGCTTGGGACTTGAAAAAAGTAATCGAGATCCCGGCTGAACCGGCCGACCCCGAGAAGTTGCCGCCATTGCTCAAAGATTTTAAGGCCGTACCGCCGCTTGTGACGGACATCGATTTATCGCTCGACGACAAATTCCTATACGTCTCTTGCTGGGGAACCGGGGAGATGTTGCAGTACGACG
Source organism: Verrucomicrobiota bacterium (assembly GCA_003217875.1). Taxonomy (GTDB): domain Bacteria; phylum Verrucomicrobiota; class Verrucomicrobiia; order Chthoniobacterales; family UBA10450; genus Udaeobacter. The sequence continues at coordinate 9,871 of QHMR01000129.1, read as the reverse complement.
TGTCCGATCCGTTCAATCCAAAGAAGTCTGGATCGGTGCGCATTGGCGGCATTATCAATCGCACGCCGCATCCGAAGAAGCCAAACCAGCCGCTCGCTGGCGGCCCCCAAATGGTGGAAGTGAGCCGCGACGGCAAACGAGTCTATTTCACGAACTCGCTTTATGCCGCGTGGGACGAGCAATTCTATCCCGATGGCGTAGACAGTTGGATGGTGAAACTGGACGCCGGTCGCGACGGCGGCGTCACGTTTGACGAAAATTTCTTCCTGGAAAGCAGCGACTATCGCGTTCATCAAGTTCGCCTCGAAGGAGGCGATTCCTCGAGCGATTCGTTTTGTTTTCCGTGAGCGGGCTCTGGCCCTGGCTGGTCATCTTTGGGCTCGGTCTTTTCCACGGGATCAATCCCGCCATGGGATGGTTATTTGCTGTGGCGCTCGGCTTGCAGGAGCAGAAGCGCGCAGCGGTGCTTCGTGCGCTGGCGCCGATCGCGCTGGGGCACGCGCTATCGATTGGAGTTATTATTGCCGCGGTCCTCGCGGCCCGAGTTAGTCTTCCACATCACGCTCTGAGGATCGGCGCCGCAGCGATCCTGTTTGCTTTTGGTTTCTATCGCCTTTTCCGATCCCGTCATCCGAATTGGGTCGGGATGCGAGTCGGTTTTGGCGATTTGACTCTCTGGTCTTTCATCATGGCATCAGCGCACGGCGCAGGATTGATGCTCGTTCCCTTATTTCTTGCATCACCGACTGTGGGAGATGCGCATCACATTGGTTCGCACGTCACCATGGAACAGACTTGCGCGTTGGGATTCGCGAATTTCAACGCCCCTTCTTTGCTCACAGCTTCGGTCGCAGTTCACACGTTGGGATATCTTCTCACGACGGCGGGGATCGCGATTTTGGTTTACGAAAAACTTGGGGTCGGCATGTTGCGCCGGGCGTGGTTCAACATTGATTTGGTCTGGATGCTGGCGCTTATGATCACGGGCGCGTTTATCCTTCTCTTTTGATTTGGCACCGCTTCGCCTGATTGAATTCGTGACTCGCGCACCAGCTGTTAGTTGGATAAAACCTTACTGTATGAAGATTCTGACGACCATCGCAGAGGTGCAGGCTGAGCCGCGGGAAAACCGGCGCGTGGTCGTCCCGACGATGGGCGCCTTGCACAAGGCGCATGGCGAGTTGATCCGCGTGGCGCGCGAACACGCTGGCCGCGATGGCAAAGTGGCGGTGAGCATCTTTGTGAACCCGCTTCAGTTTGAAGCGGGAAGCGATTACGAGCGGTACCCGCGACGCGACGAAGCTGATGATGAATTTTGTCGAAACGCCGGTGTCGATCTCTTGTTCCGCCCAAGTGTTGCCGAAATGTATGCTGACGATCGTTCGGTATTCGTCGAAGAATCCTCTCTTTCGAAAACGCTGGAGGGAAAGTCGCGTCCCGGACATTTTCGCGGGGTGTGCACGGTCGTCGCCAAGTTGTTCAATGTTCTTGGGCCTGACGCTGCGGTGTTTGGCGAGAAGGATTTTCAGCAGTTGGCGATCGTTCGCCGCATGGTGCGCGATCTCAATTTTGAAGTTGAAATCATTTCCGTGCCCACGGTGCGAGAAGACGACGGGCTAGCGTGCAGTTCGCGGAACCAATATTTGAGTGACGACGAACGCAGGCAGGCAACGGTTTTACACAAGGCATTGCGAAATGCGGAAAGTGCGGACAAAAAATCCGCCGGAGACATCGTCGCTCTTGCGCGGAATGTAATCAACGAAGCGCCACTGGCGCGGATCGATTATGTCGAGGTTGTCGATGTGGAAACTTTGCAACCGGTCGAAACCGTCGCAGCGAATTCATTGCTCGCGCTGGCGGTGTTCTTCGGCAAAACTCGTTTGATCGATAATATCCGTCTGGGATGAAGGAGTACGATTTCGTCGTGATCGGCAGCGGCATTGCCGGTCTGAGTTTTGCCTTGAAAGCGGCCAGGCACGGATCGGTAGCTGTCATCACAAAACGCAAAGGCTCTGACACAAACACCGCGTGGGCGCAGGGCGGAATCGCCTGCGTGACGAGCGATGAAGATTCGTTTGAGCTGCACGTGCGCGACACGCTTGAGGCTGGTGCCGGTCTATGTGACCAAGCGGTAGTCCGCACAATTGTGACCGAAGGCCCTGAGCGCATCCGGGAGCTGGCAGAGTTGGGTCTCCAGTTTGACGAGCGCGAGATCCGCGGTCATCGCGAGCTTGATCTGGGCAAAGAGGGTGGTCACTCCAAGCGTCGAGTCCTGCATGTGCAAGATGTAACTGGGAGAGAGATCGAGGAGACCTTGCTGCGCGAGTTGAGCCGACAATCACACGTCCACCTGATGGAAAATCACATGGCGGTGGACTTGCTCACCGCAGCGAAACTCGGTTTTGCCACAGAAGACCGTTGCCTCGGTGTCTATGTCTTGGATGAAAACACCGGAGAAGTGGAAACGATCCGGTCCGATCGCATCGTGCTGGCGACTGGCGGTTGCGGCAAAGTCTATCTGTACACGACGAATCCAGACATCGCGACGGGAGACGGCGTGGCGATGGCGTGGCGCGCAGGCGTGGAGATCGCGAACATGGAGTTTATCCAATTTCATCCCACCTGTTTATTTCACGCCGAAGCGAAATCATTTCTCATTTCAGAAGCGGTGCGCGGCGAGGGCGGCATTTTGCGCAACAATCGCGGCGAAGATTTTATGAAGCAGTACGACGCGCGCGGTTCGCTTGCGCCACGCGATATCGTTGCGCGCGCAATTGACGCCGAGATCAAACGCTCAGGCGCGAAATGTGTGTTTTTGGATATCACACACAGATCTCCGGAATTTATTCGAGAGCGTTTTCCGCACGTTTACCAGACATGTCTGCGGTTTGGCGTTGACATGTCGAAGCAGGCGATCCCTGTTGTCCCAGCAGCGCATTACCAATGCGGTGGAATTAAAACCGATATCAATGGCGCGACGAGTTTGCCCGGACTGTATGCGGTTGGGGAGGTCGCCTGCACAGGTATGCACGGAGCGAATCGGCTTGCGAGCAACTCGCTGCTGGAAGGTTTGGTCGTAGCAAATCGTGCTGAGGCGGCCGCTGTGCGAGCACGACCAGCTCAGAAACAAAAAATCGCGTTGCCTGAATGGGAATCAGGAAATGTACAGAACGTCGATGAACTGGTCGTGATCTACCACAATTGGGATGAGATCAGGCGCTTAATGTGGGATTACGTGGCAATTGTGCGCACTGACAAGCGACTGCAACGAGCGAGCGCGCGCTTGCGAAATCTCCAGCGCGAGATCCGCGAGTTCTATTGGAATTTCAAAGTATCCGTTGACCTGCTCGAGCTGCGGAATCTCGCGGCAGTTGCAGCCTTGATCGTCGATTCAGCCCTATCCCGCAAAGAAAGTCGCGGCCTTCATTACACGCTCGATTATCCACAGACGGATGATCGGCACTTCAAGCACGATACACTACTCAGCCGCGGGTGAGTCCGGCTGAGAATCGCCTTGAACTGTCTCTCGACCGCTTTCGGGGCAGCCCGGCGTGTCCTGAGGAAAATTCGCCTTGCCTAAGGGCGGGGAATCGGATAGAAGGTGGCGGCGTTTGTAATGAGGAGACTTCTTGCGGCTTGTCTCAGTCTGGCAGTTGCTGGCGCCCCGAAAGTTTTCGGGGATGAACAATCTACTTCTCCCTACGCGACGGCGGCAGATTTTGCCAAGTACGCGATGAAATTGCGGGAGCAGGCGTTGCTGAAAGTGGAACCGCAGGTTTTCATCCCTACCAGTTCGCGCCCGGCGATCCAGCGTTACCCATGGAAAACGAACATTGTCACCACTGTGTTTTGGGTTGGAGAACAGGCCGGAGGCAATAATCCGGTTCCAAATTACAAAAGTTCCTGGGACTTTAATTGGACGGCTAATTACGGCGGAACCGATAGTCCTGATCCAAGCGCGCGGCGCAATTACATCCCCGTGGCGTTTGTTCCAAAGTTAAATCCGTTCTACTGCGCTTTGCCCTACAACGACGTCACGCATGGCCAATTCAAGCCGGAAGCGCCGCTGGTGATTCCGTGGTTTAAGCAAACTTACATGGGGCCGGGCCAATCGGTGTGCCGCGACCACTGGATCGCGATTCGAAAAGGCAATCGCACTTGTTATGCGCAATGGGAGGATTGCGGCCCATTTCGCACTGACCATTTCCAGTACGTGTTTGGAAATGAGCGTCCGAAGCCGAATCTTAACCATGGTGCCGGGTTGGACGTTTCCCCGGCCGTGCGCGATTATCTGGGACTGGCGCCGACTGATGTGACGGATTGGCAATTCGTCGAGGTACGTGATGTACCTCCCGGACCGTGGCGCAGCTACGGCGAAAATAATCACTTTGTCATTGCGCGTAATAAAAGCGAACAGCGGGTGGCTGAGCGAAACACTAACGCCGCGAAGAAATAGGAAGAATCTCTGACTTTGTCATTCTTCTTGAACTAGTCGCGGGGAGAAGATGGCGCAGAGGGAGCGAGTGAGGGCGATGGAACAGCTTTCGTTGGCGCGTTTTCGCCAGGCTGCGGGCTTGGACGAGAAGCTTTCGGCACCGCCATGCGAATCAGCTCCGATACGGTGACAAATTTGAAGCCCTTAGCCTCGAGCGCGTCAAAAGTAGAGGGCATCGCTTCAATTGTTCCCGGGTGAATATCGTGGGACAACACGATTGAGCCTGGCTGCGTCTCTTTAAGAATACGATTGCGGACTACAGCTGGGCCGGGCCGTTTCCAATCATACGGATCAACGTCCCAAAGAATGATCTGATATCCGAATTCATCATGTATCCAGCGTTTTTCGCGTGCTGTAATCGATCCATAAGGCGGTCGCATCAAAGTAGGACGCTTGCCCGTGGCGTTTTGGATTGCATCATCGGTTCGCTGCAACTGGCTGCGAACACTGTCGCCCGACATCTTGCCTAAATTAGGATGTGACCAACTGTGATTTGCAATTTCATGCCCTTCCCGGGCAGCCCGCGCGACGATCTCGGAATGTTCCGCGACGTTTTCGCCGATCACGAAGAACGTTGCCTTGATGTGATGCGCGGCCAACAGATCAAGCAACTTGGGGGTGAGCGTTGCGCTTGGCCCATCATCAAACGTCATGGCGATGTAAGGGCCATCGACGTGCACGGAATTAAACGTAATGCTCGGATCTTCCGCCGCGGCCTGGGTTTTTTTCCCTGCATCGCGCGTCGCCGGCGTGGGGTCAGCTCCTGCTCCAACCGCGACGATGACTGACGCAAAGCAGACGAACAACAAACGGTAAACAGACATGAGCACGAAAAGTGGCACATTGAAGGCGCGTGTCTAGCACAGGCCGTCGGTGATCTGCAAGACGCACCCAATCAGGACGGCTTAAAAATAATTGCGTGAATTTTTGCCGTACGGCACGAATCGACCCGACATCTTCGGGGCGATGCGCATGTTAACTTTTCCGCAGTTTTTCCAGTTCGGCGATGAATGCCTCCGGACCGCCAGCGAAGTAACCGTCGTACTCCCAGAGCTTCTGTCCGTCGCTGTTGAGCGCGATAATGGTGGGAAACCCGACAACCTCGTACTGCTGCGCCAGTTGCCGGTTCTGCTTTTGCAGCTCGGCACTCTGGGTTTTCACGCGAGGAAAATCGAGTTCTACCAGCACGAGATTATTACGTGCAAATTCCTTGAACTGCGGTTGCGACAGAACATCTCGATCGAATTTAATACACCAACCACACCAGTCTGAGCCGGTGAAATTGAGCAGTAGGATTTTGTTACCCGCCTTAGCCTCTTCCTGTGCCTTTTTGTAGTCATTCAGCCAGCCAGATTCGGCGCGAGCAACTTGACCAGAGAAGAAAATAGAGGCCGTAAGTACGCAAAAAATCAGACGACACGTTTTCACGTCCCCATCCTCGATCTAATTACAGTCCAGTGCAAGAGCGGTTACAGTGTACCGCCGTGCGCCAAAATCACTCGTTCAGCAAGCCGCAAACAGTCCGGCGCAACAACGCCGGGCTATCAACGGATAAAGAAGATCTAACGCAAATGTTTCGAGACGAGCTTTGTCATCTCGAACATGCTCACCTGGCTCTTGCCATTAAACACCGGCCGTAGTGAGTCGTCGGCGTTAATCATTGTTCTTTTCTTCTTGTCCTGGAGACCATGCCTCTTGATGTAGTTCCAGAGCTTCTTTGTCAGCTCGGAGCGAGGTAGCGGCTGCGACCCAACGACGGCAGCGAGCTTATCATCAGGTTGGACCGGTCTCATGAAGGCGGGATTCGGTTTGCGCTTGGAAGTTTTCTTTTTGGTTTTCGGCATGGAGGCTGACTAACGTTTCGCTCGCAAGAGAGCAAGACTAAAATTAGGCGTCCCCAAAATTTTTATTGTCCGTCCATTCGGCGCACGGCAAGGACCGTCATGTCGTCCGGTGAAGTCTTCACGGCTGTTTCCGGCGCTGTGTTCACTAAAACTGCCTCGAGCAATGCGTCGGCCGTCGGCGCGGAGTGACCCAGCATTTTCTCGATCTGCTGGGGAGTCAAACGACGCCGTTCGTCTTTTGCCCAGCGGAACAAGCCGTCTGTGTAAAGTAGAAAAGCATCCCCTGGCTGAAGATCGATCGCAGTTTCGGCAAATTCTGGTTGATCGATTACGCCCAGCGGAGGCGCAACTGAGGCGATCGATTCTGTCGTGCCGTTGTGGCGTACCACCAAAAGAGGGGGATGACCCGCGCCCACAAGGCTGGCGCTGCCGGTTGCCGGATCCAGCGCTACACACATAGCCGTCATGAAAGAGCGTGCGCGGAAAATGCTGCGAAAATCATGATTTACGGCTTCCATCACGCTGGCCGGCGTATCCTGCTCGACATTGCCATGATGGAAGAGAAGTTTCGCCAGCGTGGTAAGCAACGCAGCAGCGGCCCCATGGCCGGTGCCATCTGCGATCCAGAACAAAATCCGGCCGTCTTTCATTCGCAGCCAGCCATAGATATCGCCGCCCACTTGGATGACTGGGCGATAACACGTTGCAACCTGCCAACCGGGCAGCGCCAGCGGTTTTTGCGGAATCAACGACTGCTGTGTTAAACGCGCAGCTGCCAAATCCCGCTCAAGATCGCGCCGCCATCTCTCCAATTCATCATTCTGCCGTTCCAATTGGCGTCGCATCGAGCGGAGGCGAAGTTGGGTCTCGATTCTAGCGCGTAACACTGCGGCATTGACTGGCTTTGTCACGAAATCATCCGCACCAGCCTGCAGGCAAGATACCTCGCTTTCTTCACTTCCGTGGGCAGTCAACAGAATGGTGGGAATTTGCGCGACTACCGAATGTCGATCCTTGCGCAGGCGTGTTAGTACCTCGGCGCCGTTTAATCCCGGCATATCGAAATCAAGTAGCAGGAGTGAAGGCGGCTTGGCGTGAACCGCCTCTAGGGCTTCGGAACCGTCCTTGCACACGTGACACTTGTAACCAGCAGCGGTGAGCAACTTCGCCAGGACCTGGCGACTGATAGCGTCATCGTCCACGACCAAAATTTCTGCACGGGAATTGTTCGACATCTCTCCTCTTCCGATTCGGATGAGACGCGTCTCGTCATTGTATTTATCCGGCTGTTTCTCAAGACATGCGACCGGAGGGCTGCAGAAAAAAGTGATTTAATCATTGGCAACGAATCGGACTCCGGATACGATTGCAACAGTCTTTACACTTATGAAGTTTTCATTGTCGCTCGCGCTCTTTGCGGCCTTCTTGCTCGTCTCATGCTCTGAAGAACCGCCACCGCCAACCACCCGCCATAGACCAGCGAAGTATCCCGCCACGGAGACCGCGGAATACCCGCCGCCGCAACAGCCGTTCAATCCAAATGGACCAGTTCAGCCCAGCGGTGCGCCTCCAGTGGAGACTGCACCATCACCTCCTCCTACAGCTGCGCCGACAAAGGTCGCGAAGGGAGATTATCCCTATGGAATTCCTGTCCCCGGCAAACCGCATCTGGTGGAGAGCCCTTATTCCCCTGGCAAATACATCGATGTGGAAGGATTCCCTCCGGGCACTGAAGTCAAGGATCCTTATACCGACAAGATCTTTCTTGTGCCGTAACAGCGGTGCTGCCCCGATACTTTATCCGCTCGCGTTAATGTTGGATCCTACATATCGGATGCTGGATTAGCGCAGGTCGGGCTTTTTCATCGAGCACCAAGTATCCAGTATCGGTTCCTTTCATTTTCTATGGAGTTACGGATAAAAAGGGCGCCTCGAATTGACATCGAAATTGCTGTGCCCGGCGACAAAAGCATTTCGCATCGCGCGGTCATCATCGCCGCGTTGTCGAACGGCGTATGTACGCTGCGGGGATTTCTTCCAAGCGAAGATTGCATGCACACGGTGAACGCAATGCGCGCCTTGGGTATCAGGATCGAACACCCTGAGCCGACGACGTTAATTGTCCATGGGAAAAGGCGGGTCCTAACTGCTCCCAAAGAGGAAATCAATTGCGGCAATTCGGGGACGACCATGCGGCTGCTCACCGGTCTGCTGGCTGGACAAACATTTGAAAGTCGGCTGGTCGGGGAAGCCGGATTGTCGCGACGGCCAATGGATCGTGTCATCGCGCCCCTTTCTGAGATGGGTGCCAGCATTGTGGCCGAAGGGCCGGACGAAACACCGCCGCTCCGAATTCGGGGCGGCTCGCTGCGCGGGATTAGTTATCGCCCGCCTGTGGCAAGCGCACAGGTGAAAGGGGCGTTGCTGTTGGCAGGTCTTTTTGCCAGAGGCAAGACTACAGTCGAAGAGCTCTCGCCAACGCGAAACCATATGGAAAAAATTTTCAATTATTTCCTGGTGCGGACGCCAGCTGAAGACGATGTCGGTGTCACTGTATTCGGCGACCAGGTTCCGGAGTCACGCGACTTCGACATTCCCGGCGACATCTCGTCAGCAGCCTTCTGGCTGGTTGCCGCCGCGGCGCAACGGAGAGGCCATCTGCTCATCCGTGATGTTGGCCTGAATGACACACGAACCAAATTGCTTGCTGTTCTGCTCCGCATGGGTGCACAGGTGCGCGAGGCTGTTGAGGATGTCGAACAGCTTGAACCGCGCGGCATTGTCGAGGTCACTGGCTTTCCCCTTAGAGGAACCGTCATCCAGGGCAAGGAAGTGCCGCAGCTAATTGACGAATTACCGATTTTGTCTGTTGCGGGCGCCTTGGCAAACGGCAAGACAATTGTTCGGAATGCAGAAGAATTACGCGTAAAAGAAACTGATCGCATCGCGGCAATCGCTCACAATCTGCGCAGCATGGGCGCCCACGTGGCCGAGCTCAGCGATGGGCTCGAAATCCATGGCCCGGCGCCGCTGCATGCTGCGCGCGTGGCGAGCTTCGGCGATCATCGCATCGCGATGGCTTTTGCCATAGCCGGTCTTTTCGCTGATGGCGAAACTATTGTTCAAGACGCTGAATGTATTCGTGAGTCTTACCCAGGATTTGAAGCAGTACTTGAAGAGTTCACAAATCCAAAACGGATGCAGGTCAGCACCCCGGTGATCGGCTCACTTACTCCCACTCCCGCAGAGGAAAGCTAAAGGTCGGGAGCGCCTTGCTATTGGGGCGCGTTGCATTGTCGGGCAATGCGCGACTAAACTGAGGGCCTTGGTTCTATGCACTCATCTCAGCGAGATTTTCATCGGGTAGTGGCGATTGACGGTCCGGCTGCCTCCGGAAAAAGTAGTGTCGCGCGCGAACTGGCCCGGCGGCTTGGCTTTGTGTACGCCAACTCAGGCGCGATTTATCGAGCGATCACCTGGCACCTCCTAGAAAAAGGAATTACTGCGGAAGATTTCGATGGTGTCGTTCAAG
>QHMR01000189.1 GCA_003217875.1 Verrucomicrobiota bacterium | reverse complement strand
CTCGCCGATCAGATCGCGACGGCAAAACAATCGCTCTCCGATGCGGCAGAAGCTTTGCGTCTGGCGCAGGAACGTAAGGAGTTCGGCGTGGGCGTCGTGCTCGAAACAATTTTGGCGCAACAGGAATTGTCCCGTGTCCGGAACGATTATGTCAACATCGTCGCCGACTACAACAAAACTCAGTACGGGCTGTTGCGTGCGCTCGGCCGGCTTTCCACGCCAACTCCGGCTCTTGTCAGCAAACCGAGGAGCAGTTCGCGGTTTTCGCCGAAGTAATTTTCGTCCGCAGGCTGGACGAAAGATCAACAATAGAATTGCGAGCTTTTCAGGAATAAAGCGATCTGCTAAAGCTTCGCATCAAGATGATCGAAGGTGCTCGCAAGGAAAGCATCGTCCGCCAGCGTTATGCGGCGGGAGCAAAAGAACGCGCGGGGAAACTTTGTTGTCCGGTCGATTACAAGCCGGAATATCTCGCAGCAATTCCACGAGAAGTAGTCGAGCGCGATTATGGCTGCGGCGACCCTTCCCGCTATCTGCGCGAAGGTGAAGTCGTGCTCGATCTTGGCAGCGGCACTGGGAAAATTTGTTTTATCGCCGCGCAAATTGTCGGACCAAGCGGCAATGTCATCGGCGTCGATATGACCAACGAAATGCTCGAGGTCGCGCGCCGCAATGCGCCGATTGTCGGCGAACGGATCGGTTACGCGAACGTCGAATTTCGCAAAGGCCGCATTCAGGACCTTGCGCTCGATCTCGAACTCTTGGATCGACAACTCAAAAGCAAACCAATCGCCGATGCCGCTTCATTTCTTGCCGCCGACGAGCGTGCTCAATCTGGTCGAGCCGAAATCAAAACGACAACTCTTCGATGAAATCTTCCGCGTGCTCAAGAAAGGCGGTCGCGCTGTTATCAGCGACATCGTCAGTGATGAAGAAGTGCCGGAGGAAATGCAAAACGACCCCGAACTTTGGAGCGGCTGCATTTCTGGCGCCCTGACGGAAGAAGGTTTTCTGGCCGCGTTCGAGAAGGCCAGCTTTTACGGAATTCAAATTCTCAAACGCGATGTCGATCCGTGGCGCACGGTGCAGGGAATCGAATTTCGTTCCGTCACCGTCGAAGCATTCAAAGGAAAGCAGGGCGAATGTTTCGAGCGCAACCAGGCGGTAATTTATCGTGGGCCGTTCAAGGAAGTGGTCGATGACGACAATCACCGAATGGAACGCGGCCGGCGCTACGCCGTTTGCGACAAGACCTACAATCTCTACAAGAAAGCTCCATATCGTGAGTTTTTCGAATTCGTCGATCCGATTGTCGATGTTTCGTTGAGCGAGGCGAAGCCGTTCGATTGCTCGCGTACATCGCTGCGGCATCCCAAAGAAACGAAAGGCCAGAACTACGACGTGACTACGGAAGCGAACAACAAATGTTGTGACGGCGGGAGCTGTTGCTGACTCCAAGGCTTTCGCGGTTATGATTTTCGTTCTGCTTTTTTTTGCCACTTGCTTTCTCGCCTACTCGAACGGCGCGAACGATAATTTCAAGGGCGTCGCCTCGCTCTTCGGCAGCCGCACGTGCAATTATCGCACAGCGATTTCGTGGGCAACGGTCACGACCTTTGGTGGATCGATCATGTCGATCTTTCTCGCCCCAACCCTGCTCAAAAAATTCAGCGGCAAAGGCATCGTTCCAGATCATTTCGTCGGCTCAGAATATTTTCTACTTGCTGTCGCGATCGGCGCCGGCCTGACCGTTATCATTGCAACGCTGACTGGATTTCCCATTTCAACTACGCATGCGTTGACCGGAGCGATCATCGGTTGTGGTTTCGCTGCGGCGGGGCCGCATCTCAACTTTTCAGCACTTGGTAAAGGGTTCGTCCTTCCGCTGCTGCTTAGTCCTCTCCTTGCCATGGCAGTCGCAGGTTTGCTGTATGTGTTTTTTCATGGAGCGCGCATCGCGCTGGGTTTGAAGAAGGAGTGGTGCGTTTGCATCGGTGAAGGCGAACGCGTCATCGCCATGCCTCAACCGAACTCCTTGCTCGCGCTTCGCGCCGTTCCTTTTCCGTCGCACTTGACCGTCGATGAGGTGGAGAACTGCCGCGAACGCTACGGCGGTAATTTCCTCGGCTTCACTTCGCAGGAAGTTATCGATGCCGCGCATTTTCTGAGCGCGGGAACGGTGAGTTTCGCCCGTGGCTTGAACGACACTCCGAAAATTGTCGCGCTCCTCCTGTTGTGGAAATCGCTCGACATTCGCTGGGGATTCGCCGCCGTTGCAGGGACGATGGCCGTTGGCGGGCTGCTGAATGCGAGGAAAGTCGCCGAGACGATGAGCAAAAAAATTACGACCATGAATCATGGGCGGGGCTTCACCGCGAACTTAACGACCGCAATTCTCGTCGTGCTGGCGAGTTTGTTCGGCCTGCCCGTTTCGACGACGCATGTTTCGGTCGGTTCGCTTTTTGGAATCGGCCTGACCACCGGAAAAGCAAATCTCGGAACAATCAACGCGATCGTGCTTTCCTGGTTGATCACGCTGCCGTGTGCTGCAGTTGTCGGCGGCGCTTTTTACTGGCTCACTCATTTTCTCCGCTCATGAATCGATTCGCTGAACGACTCGCAGCCGACGGTCTCAGTCTGCGACACACAAGAACAGAGGTGTTGCAGGTCAATGTGGGCAAGCTTTGCAATCTGACGTGCGTGCATTGTCATGTGAACGCAGGCCCAAAGCGTAAGGAAATCATGACGCGCGAGACAATCGACCGGATTATCGAATGGCTCGCCAAGACCGATATTCCCACCGTTGATCTTACGGGCGGTGCGCCAGAAATGATTCCGGACTTTCGCTATTTCATTGAGCGAGTGGAATCGTTGCAACCGCATCGACACATCATCGACCGCTGTAATCTCACGATCTTGCTAGAGCACGGTTACGAAGACCTCGCTCCGTTTCTTGCAAAAAATAAGGTGGAAATTATTGCGTCAATGCCGTGTTACTCGCCGGAAAACGTGAACGCCCAACGCGGTGAAGGAGTTTTTGAAGGCAGCATCGCCGCTCTGCAAATGCTTAACTCTTTAGGCTACGGAACTGACCCAGACCTGCCGCTGCATCTCGTCTATAATCCAGTGGGCCCGTTTCTACCGGCGTTGCAGTCTGAGCTCGAGAGCGATTACAAACGGAAACTCAAAGAGCATTTCGGTGTTGTGTTTAACAACCTTTACACACTGGCAAATCTTCCAATCGGCCGATTTGCCAGTTATTTGCGCCATAACAACAAACTCGACGAATACATGGAGCTACTGATTCAGGCGTTTAACCCCGCGACGCTTGATGGTTTGATGTGCCGTAACACCATCAGCGTCGGCTGGCGCGGCGAAGTTTACGATTGTGACTTCAATCAGCAGCTTGGAATGCAATGGTCGGACAATGGCGGCAACAAGCTGATGTTTGTTTGGGAGATTGATGCGCGGTCACTCGAAGGGCGTGAGATCATGACGGGTAATCATTGTTTCGGTTGCACCGCGGGCGCCGGCTCCAGTTGCGGCGGCGCGATTGTATAAGTGGATCGGCGTCTCCGAAGGCGATGGACGGCTTCTCAGCTTTTACATACAACAACAACGTGTGCCGTCATCGGCAAAATGAACTCGTTACCTCTCGCATAGCGCTGCATTGCGTTTTCGATCGCAACGCGAATCTGGTCTAATTTTTCTGGCGACTGGCGCGCCAGAAGTCCTGCAGTGCGCACGCCTGCATCGCGTTCTGCTTCGAAGAAATAAGACGCAGTTGGAAGATGCCATTCCACGGCACGCGTTTCATAGCTCACCGAGGTGCCATCAAATCCGGCTTCCTCAAGTACTTTACGGCACTCTTCGCTCTCACCGAAAAGATAGTGCGGCGGCCCTTCGCGTAGGCCGACATCCAAATCCGCGTGCGCTTGAATCGCGTCATTCACAATCTTAGCACCGGTGTTCTTCTCCGGCCCGGCCCATACGGTGAAACCAAGTCTGCTGCCAGATTTCAAAACACGACATGCTTCCGCACATGCCTTTTCGGGATGGGACACATGGAGCAAACCGAAGTTAATCAAAACCCGATCAAAACTGGCGTCTTCAAATGGCAACTCCTGAGCATCGCCTTGGACAAATGAAATATCCGGGAACATTGGCTTCGCGATTGCGACCATTTTTTCTGAGAAATCGATTCCGGTTGGAACAGCGCCCGACTCTTTCGCTGCGGCAGATACATAACCGGGACCGCACGCCACATCCAAGACCAACATGCCTCGTGAGACTCGGGCGGCGCTGATCAGATGTGGAATAAACTGCCGCGTTAGCGACGACCATACCGAATCATATTTGTCCGCCACGCGTTGCCAGCCTGCGTGCTCAAAGGTGGTAAATGCGTCTTGGCCCCCTTTCATCTTGCAATTGTCGCGTTATCCGCGCGATCGCAACATCTTTCCTCGATAGAGCGGCTACAGCTACTCAAGCGGAAATTCGATTGGTTCTTCTTCCTGGCGTGGAACGAGCTTGTTTAGCGCAATGATCCGCGCGCAGGTATTCCAGCGGAGAATTGCATCGTCGTGACCTGGCGGGCGAAGTGGTTCGGCTTTTTCGAACCAGTTCATGGCCTGACGCAAAAGGTCGTACGCTTGAAACCGACAATCCGGCGTGTTCTGCCGCAGTTTCATTTTTGCGCGACGTTCCGCCACGATTCCAGAATAATAAGCCCGCTCATATTCCGATTTGAGCCGTGCCAGTAGTTCTTTCGTCTGCGTATCGCTGACGCCGTATCCTTTCTCGAAACGGTCGGTCAACGCCAGCAACAGTGTGATGATTGCGTGCTGATTTTCCGGATCGACATGGAGTATATCAAGGCAAATGCTTTCGGCTTCCCCTGGTTCATTGAGCAAACGGTAACGCTCCGCCTTTTCCAGCGCGGCGGGGATTGCGTCTTTGTGGAGTCGTTTTAGTTCGCTCATGCTTTTTTAGCGATTTAACAATTTCTTCAGCAATCGCCAGAACCAGCCCAATGGATCGTAAAAGTCGTCCACCACGCGTTCTTTTAAGGGAATAATCCCGTTATCCGTGATTTGAATGCTTTCCGGACAAACCTTGGTGCAGCATTTCGTGATGTTGCAGTAGCCGATTCCCTGTGTGTTTCGCAATTCTTCGATGCGATCTTCAGTATCGAGCGGATGCATCTCCAATGCGGCAACGTGAATCAGAAAACGTGGCCCGATGAACTGATCGTGCATTTGGTGATCGCGCAGCACGTGGCAAACGTCCTGGCAAAGAAAACATTCAATGCATTTTCGGAATTCCTGCACACGATCAATGTCCTCCTGCCACATGCGCCAGGTACCGTCTGGCGCGTCGGGAGCTCGCGGTTTGAACGGCTTGACTTTCTTTTTCACTCGAAAATTCCACGAGACATCTGTGGTCAGATCTTTGATGACCGGGAAAGCTTTCATCGGCTCGATCGTCACGGGTTTGTCCAACGGCAACTCGCTTAGCCGCGTCATGCACATCAGCTTCGGCATGCCGTTGACTTCCGCCGAGCACGACCCGCACTTTCCTGCCTTACAATTCCATCGACACGCAAGGTCAGGCGCTTGCGTCCGTTGAATGTCGTGGACGGCATCCAGCACTACCATGCCTTCTGTGCATTCGGTCGCGTAATCACGAAACACGCCGCCGTTCGCGTCACCGCGCCAGATCTTGAAGGAAACGTTCATCGATTCTTCTCGATCACCTGTTTCAAATATTCCGGCATTTCCGGCAACGGCTCCAATCGGATTTGCATTGAGCCGTCAGCCGCTTTCGATGCAATCGTGTTCACCTTCGCAAATCGCTCATCTTTGTCTGGATAATCTTCGCGGAATTGCGCGCCGCGACTTTCTTCTCTTTCCAGCGCAGTCAGCGCGATCGCCTCCGACACGATGAGGAGGTTCGTCAGGTCAAGGGCAGTCTGCCAACCGGGATTGTACTCGCGATGGCCAATTACGCCGGCGCGATTCGCGCGCTCGTTCAACTGCCGCAGTTGCTTTAGCGCATCTTGCATTTCCGTTTCCGTGCGCACGATCCCGACGTTGTCCTGCATTAACTCCTGCAAATCTTTTTGGATTTCATACGGATTCTCGCCGTCGTTTCGGTCAAAAGGTTCGAGGGCTTGTCGTGCGATGACGTCCACCTGATCTTTGCTGATGTCGCCTTGCGAATTTTCCCTCGCAAACTTTGCCGCGAATTCGCCCGCGCGTTTTC
>QHMR01000128.1:12329-43941 GCA_003217875.1 Verrucomicrobiota bacterium | reverse complement strand
GAACGCGTGACCTATCAACGAGCCATCGAGGAAGTCTACTGGCATCACCGGCTCTGGCCCCGCAACGGCGGGGAACGTCCCGATCCCAAGCCATCGCTCGATGCGGTGATGTCCCAGGAGCAACTTGAAAAGAAAGTCGAAGATTATCTGCACAACTCACAGGTCCTCGAGGATCACTGGCAACGGCCGATTACCGCCGAGCAGTTGCAAGCTGAGATGGATCGCATGGCGCACCACACCAAGCAGCCTGAGGTGTTGCGCGAACTCTTTGAAGCACTGGGGAACGATCCCTTTGTCATCGCGGAGGCGATGAGATAACGAAGACCGGGCCTGAGCGCCGCACCACAAGTAATTCACCCGATGCAAGTTGTTGCAGATGGAGATATCGGCCGGAAGCCAATGCCATGGCGGGCTACGCCACAAGTGACACCTCGAATCCCTGCCAGTTGTGGCCAGACAAATTTGTCTTGATCGTCTGGGGCGGACTTGGCACCAGCGTTTTTAACACTGGCGGAAGATACGACCCCAGCACGGATAGCATTCACCTGAGCAGCGGGTTTTGGCCACGGCAACGAAGTTGTAAATACCTACGAATTTTTCTTCCATTCCGGAGTTCCACTGCGTAAAGTCGGCGGCCTCAGGAAAAATGGATAACATCATCGAGGCGAAAGAACTGCAGATTGAGCGCAAGCATTTCTACGTGGAGCTCCGTGAGAACGACCGCGGGAGATTCTTGCGCATCACTGAGGAAGCTCACGGCCGCCGCAACAGTATCATCGTGCCGAGTACCGGCGTCGATGACTTTACGGCGACGATTGCTGAAGTTCTGACAAACAACAACGGCGCGCCAGCTTAATCGCTGAACTGCTTCTTGCGTTCGCAGAGGCAGGCGTGACGGCTGCCACGCTCTCATTCGCGCACCACACGTTCGCCGTTGCAGCGGAGCTTGTTTCCATTTGTTTGTTCTCGCGTTGACACGCCGAGAGCCGAAATTACTTTGGCGTTTCGCCTCAACGACACAGTTCTGGGGCGCCTGAATCATGGTTACGAAGCAAAAATTTCCCTCTCGAGGCAAGAGGCAGCGCAGAAGGTCGTCATCGGCGCACGCGGCAATTCGTGAAAAGAGAAAGAAAACACGACGCTACGTCTATTACTTCGGCGACGGCCACGCTGACGGATCAGGCAGCATGAAACCGCTGCTGGGTGGCAAGGGCGCAAACCTCCACGAGATGACGCGAATAGGTCTGCCTGTGCCGCCGGGATTCACGATCACCACCGAGCTATGCAGTTATTTTTATGATCATAACCGCTCTTACCCATCGCAACTCGAAGCGGAGGTCGCGGCGGCGCTGGCGAAAGTCGAGAAATCGGTGGGAAAAAAACTCGCGGACAAAGAGCGGCCGTTGCTTGTTTCTGTGCGCTCAGGTGCTCGCGATTCCATGCCGGGAATGATGGACACCATCTTGAACCTCGGGATGAACGACGAGGTCGTCGAGATCGTGGCGAAAAAGACGAACAACAGCCGTTTCGCCTATGATTCATATCGCCGGTTTCTGCAGATGTATGGCGATGTGGTAATGGGCGTTCAGAAACGAGCAGGTGAAGACCATGAGCCGTTCGAAGCTGTGATTGAACACCTCAAGGACGAACGCTACGGAAAGCATGATTTCCCAGACGTCCGATTAACGGTCGGCGATTTGAAAGAGCTTGTGCAGCGTTTTAAGGCGCTGATCGAAGAGCGGACTGGAAAATCGTTTCCGCAGGATCCGAACGAGCAGCTCTGGGGCGCGATGGGGGCGGTCTTCGGTTCATGGATGAACGACCGCGCGATCGTTTATCGGCGAAAATACGGAATCCCGCACGACTGGGGAACAGCGGTGAATGTTCAGACGATGGTTTTCGGAAACATGGGAGAGACGAGCGGGACCGGGGTTGCATTTACGCGCGATCCAGCCACCGGCGAAAAGGTTTTCTATGGCGAATATTTAATCAACGCCCAGGGTGAAGATGTCGTCGCCGGTGTACGCACGCCGCATCCAATCAGCGATCTGGCAAAAGAAATGCCCGCAGCTCACAAGGAGCTGATGAAAGTGCGCAGCATCCTCGAACAGCACTTCAAGGACATGCAGGACCTCGAGTTCACTGTGGAGGAGAATCGCCTTTACATTTTGCAAACGCGAAATGGCAAGCGCACCGGTCACGCCGCGGTGCGTATTGCCGTCGACATGGTCGGTGAAAAGCTAATAACGAAAAAAGACGCAGTACGCCGTATTCCGGCGGATTCGCTGGCTCATCTGCTGGCCCCGATTTTCGACCGACAATCAGTTTACGCCGCCAAAAAAATCGGCAGCGGCTTACCCGCCGGGCCAGGCGCGGCGTGCGGTCGGGTTGTTTTCAACGCGGAAGAAGCCGTGCTTCGCTCAGAAAGAGGGGAGAAAGTCGTGCTCGCCCGCATTGAAACATCGCCGGAAGACTTGCGCGGTATGATCGCTGCCGAAGGAATTCTCACGTCCCGCGGCGGCGTTTCTTCGCATGCGGCGCTCGTCGCGCGGCAAATGGGAAAGGTGTGCGTCTGCGGCGCGACTGGAATTCAAATCGATTATCAAAAGCGCACGCTCAGCGCGGACGGCACCACGTTGAACCGAGGGGATTACATCTCTATCGATGGAACTGCTGGAGAAGTTTTTGCCGGAGAAGTCGCCACGGCACCCTCGGAGATCGTGCAAGTGCTGGTGGATCGATCGTTGGATCCGAAGAAAAGCATTACTTATCAGGAGTACGCGAAGCTGATGAAGTGGGCGGATGAATTCCGCGCGCTCGGCGTGCGCACAAACGCCGATACGCCCGAGCAGGTGACCAACGCAATCGCATTTGGCGCAGAGGGAATCGGGCTTTGCCGAACCGAGCACATGTTTTTCGAGGGCGATCGGATTGACGCCATGCGCGAGATGATTCTTGCTGGCACAAAGGACGAACGGGCACGCGCGTTGGCAAAACTGCTTCCCTATCAGCGTGGCGATTTCATTGGCATCTTCACGGCACTAAAGGGTTTGCCTGCGACGATTCGTTTTCTCGATCCGCCCCTCCATGAATTTTTGCCCAATGATCACGCGCAGCAGAGCGAGCTCGCGAACAAACTCGGTCTAACTGTAGAACACATCGCGCGCCGCGTTCATGAATTGCACGAGTTTAATCCGATGCTTGGTCACCGGGGTTGCCGCCTCGGCATTGTGTACCCGGAAATTTCGGAGATGCAGGCGCGAGCAATTTTCGAAGCCACAGCAGAAGTTCAAGCCAAGGGCATTAAGGTCCGGCCTGAGATCATGATTCCGTTAGTGGGATTTCCTCGCGAGCTAAAGCTGCAGATTGACATCGTCCGGCGCGTGGCCGATGGCGTTGCCAAGGAACGGGGAACAAGATTCAAATATCTCGTCGGCACGATGATCGAAATTCCGCGCGCTGCGCTCGTGGCCGACCAGATCGCGCGTGACGCGGAGTTCTTTAGCTTCGGCACAAACGATCTCACACAGACCACTCTCGGAATGAGCCGGGACGATTCGGTCAGTTTTCTTCCTGCCTACACTGAGCTGGACATCGTCGATACAAATCCGTTCGCGTCGATCGATCAGAAGGGTGTCGGGCGTTTAATGGAAATTACGCGCGACCTCGGCCGCAAGACGCGTCCGAACATCAAACTGGGAATTTGCGGTGAGCACGGCGGCGAACCTACCAGCGTCAAATTCTGTCACCGGCTGGGTCTCGATTACGTCAGTTGCAGTCCGTTTCGGATTCCAATTGCGCGATTAGCTGCAGCACAGGCAGCCCTCGAAAGTTAACGCTTGGTCACGTTTCAGGACATCGAAGCGGCGCGTCAATGCATTGCGGGTGCGGTTTATTATTCGCCGTGTCCACCCTCGATCCCGCTCAGCGAGATCACAGGCATGGAGATCTTCTGCAAGCTCGACAATTTGCAGCGGACAGGAAGCTTCAAGGAGCGCGGTGCGCGGAACGCGCTCGCGCAATTATCGCACGATCAGCAGAAGCGTGGCGTCATCGCTGCGTCTGCGGGCAATCACGCTCAAGCACTCGCTTATCAGGGCAGCTTGCTTGGAATTCCAGCAACAGTGGTGATGCCGAAGTTTGCGCCGCTAATAAAGGTGAGCACCTGCCAGCAGCTTGGTGCTAACGTCGTTCTTCATGGAACAGATTTCGGAGAAGCGAAAGCGCGCGCACTCGAGCTCGCAAAAGAAAAAGGCCTCGCCTACATCGATGGGTACGATGATCCCGCGATCATTGCCGGCCAGGGAACGATGGCTCTCGAAATTGTCGAGCAAGTTTCCGACCTCGACGCGCTGATCATTCCGGTCGGTGGTGCCGGTTTGCTCGCCGGAGTTTCGTTGGCCATCAAAACTCTGCTGCCGAACACGAAAATCGTGGCCGTTGAAGCAGAGAACGTGGCGAGCTTTTCCGCCGCGCTTGAAGCAGGCAAACCAACGAAGATCAAGATGCATCCCACCCTCGCAGATGGGCTCGCGATCCCGCAGGTCGGCACGAATGCATTTCAAATTGCGCCAGCGCTGGTTGATCTCGTCGTCACGGTGACTGAGGAACAAATTGCTTTGGCGATTCTGCGTCTGGTCGAATTGGAAAAGAGTGTGGTCGAAGGAGCTGCTGCAACTCCGCTCGCCGCATGCATGTCCGGAAAATTGAAAGAGCTCACGGGAAAGCGCGTGGTGCTTTTGCTTTGCGGCGGCAACATCGACCCGAACGTGCTCAGCCGGGTGATCGAACGAGGCTTGGTCGCAGACGGCCGCCTAGGCCGATTTACCGCAGTGATCAGCGATCGACCTGGTGGCCTCGCCGATTTGGCGGCGCAAATTGCCTCGACGGGCGCAAGTATCAAACAAGTGGTGCACGATCGCGCTTTCGCCAGCCCGGATGTCTCGGCCGTAAACGTTTTGTGCACGGTCGAGACCCGAAACCACCAACACCTCGCCGAGCTGCGCGCGTTACTGAAGAGCCGCGGCGTCGAAATTTACGATGCGATATAGCTCAACGTGGGAGCGGCTTTAACGCCGCGAACGTCGGGATGCTGAGGTCCCTCCCACACTGAAATCTTGAAGCACGTCTCGCGTTCCGTAGTCTCTCCCCATGCAAGAGCGCGAGGAAAAAATCGACGTGAATTCTTTTGCGCGCCGTCACATCGGGCCGAACGAAGGCGAAGTTGCCGCGATGCTGAGCGACGTTGGTTTCGAAAGCCTCGGAACCTTAATAGATGCCGCGGTTCCAAAAAATATCCGGCTAGATCGGCCACTGAATTTGCCGGAAGCCAAGTCGGAGATGGAGGCGCTGGCGGAGCTTCGGATGATCGCAAAAAGAAACAAAGTCGCCCGCTCGTTTATCGGCGCCGGCTATTACGACTGCATTACGCCGCCCGTGATCCAACGAAACATTCTCGAAAATCCCGGCTGGTATACTGCTTACACGCCTTACCAAGCGGAGATCGCGCAAGGCCGGCTCGAAGCGCTGCTCAATTTCCAGCAGATGATCGTCGATCTGACCGCACTCGATATCGCGAACGCATCGCTCCTGGACGAGGCCACCGCGGCCGCGGAAGCGATGGCCCTTTGTCACGCAGTTGTCCCAAACCGGAACACTTTCTTCGTTGCCCATGATTGTCACCCGCAGACGATCGCTGTTGTGCAAACACGCGCAAAGCCGCTCGGGATCGAGATCAAGATCGGCGATCACTCAAATTTCAAATTCGATGAAACCATTTTCGGCACGCTGGTTCAATATCCTGCGACAGATGGGGCAATTTACGATTATTCGGATTTCGTCAGGCGGGCGCACGACGCGGGTGCGCTTGTTGCCGTCGCGGCGGACATTCTTGCGCTGACATTACTGAAACCGCCGGGCGAATTTGGCGCCGACGTAGCCGTCGGCAACACGCAGCGATTCGGTGTGCCGCTCGGATTTGGCGGACCGCACGCAGCATACTTCGCCACGCGCGACGGGTTCAAACGTCACATGCCTGGACGGCTCGTGGGCGTTTCACACGATGCTGAAGGCCGCCCCGCGTATCGGCTGGCACTGCAAACCCGAGAGCAACACATCCGGCGCGACAAAGCTACGAGCAACATCTGCACCTCCCAGGTTCTTCTCGCGGTCATCGCGTCGATGTACGCGGTTTATCATGGCCCGAAAGGTCTGCGCGCCATTGCTCAGCGCGTCCATCGGCTGGCGAGTCGACTCGCAGACGGCCTGCAGGCCATTGGTTTCACAATTAGGCACGAAAGCTTCTTCGACACTGTGCGAGTTGATGTTGAATCCAGTGAGGTGATTTTAGAGCACACCGCAAAGGCGGGCTGCAATCTGCGCGCTCTGGGTCCGCGCGCGGTCGGGATTTCCTTCGACGAAACAACTACGCCGCAGGACATCGAACTGCTGACGTCCCTTTTCCGCGGCACAGCCGTGCGGGATTTTGACGATGATCTGACACCGAGACGGAAATGCTGCGCTATCTCAAGAAACTCGAGTCGCGTGATCTTTCGCTGACCACTTCGATGATCCCGCTCGGCTCGTGCACGATGAAATTAAATTCCACGGCAGAGATGTTCCCCATTTCGTGGCCGGAAATTTCAAAGCTTCACCCGTTTGCGCCCGCCGAGCAGGCCACCGGCTATAAGAAGATTTGCGAACAGCTCGAAGACTGGCTTGCGGAAATCACCGGCTTCGCCGCCATATCATTGCAACCCAATGCCGGATCGCAGGGTGAATTCGCAGGATTGCTCGCGATCCGCGAATATCACGCGTCCCGCGGTGAAGCGCATCGTAACGCGTGTCTCATCCCGACTTCTGCGCACGGCACCAATCCGGCCAGCGCGGTGATGGCCGGGTTCAAAGTCGTGTCAGTCGCATGTTTGAAGGACGGCGACATCGATCTGGCCGATCTTCGCGCCAAAGCAGACCAACACGCGGACGATCTCGCCGCGCTAATGGTGACTTATCCGTCCACGCACGGTGTGTTCGAACCGACGATCCGGGAAATCTGCGACATCGTGCACGCGCACGGCGGCCAGGTTTTCATGGATGGAGCAAACATGAATGCCCAATGTGGTCTATGTCGCCCTGGCGATTACGGCGCGGATGTTTGTCATTTGAATTTGCACAAGACCTTTTGCATTCCGCACGGCGGCGGCGGACCGGGCGTAGGGCCGATCGGCGTGGCCAAACATCTGGCGCCGTATCTGCCGCGAGAATTCATTCTCGATCCCACAACAGGCAAAATTGTTTTTGGCGAAGGCGAGCGCGGAAAACGACCGCCACACGGGAATGGATCAGCTCCTCGTCACGGTGGCGGCAAAGGCGGCAATGTCGCGGCAGCGCCTTACGGGAGCGCCAGCATACTAACAATTACGTGGATGTACATCCAAATGATGGGGGCCGATGGTTTGAAACGTGCGAGCGAGATCGCAATTCTAAATGCTAATTACATTGCAAAACGGCTCGACCCATACTTCCCGGTTCTGTTCAAAGGCAAACACGGCCTTGTCGCGCACGAATGCATTATCGATCTGCGCCAGTGGAAAAGCGCAGGCATCGAAGTTGAAGACGTGGCAAAGCGTCTAATGGACTACGGATTTCACGCACCAACAGTCTCCTGGCCGGTCGCTGGAACAATGATGATCGAGCCGACAGAGAGCGAACCAAAGCACGAGCTCGATCGTTTCTGCGACGCGATGATTTCCATCCACGCAGAGATGAAAGCGATCGCCAACGGGAAACAAGATCGACAAAATAATTTGCTCAAAAACGCGCCGCACACAGCGCGCCAAATCGGGTCCGATAAATGGGACCGTGCCTATTCGCGGGAGCAAGCAGCTTTTCCAGCTCCATGGACCCGCGAACACAAATTCTGGCCAGCCGTCGCACGCATCGACAATGTCTATGGCGACCGGAATCTGTTCTGCTCCTGCCCGCCGGGTGAAGAGTTCGAATCCTGAATTCTCGTTCGGCCTATCATGCGCGTGTATGAGCAACTCAAGAAGCGCTAACAACGGCTGATTCTGATCGTGGTCGCGCTGTTCATCGTTGTCGCCACGAGATCGGTCCGCTAAGTAATCGGAACCTTACGCTTCCGGCGCGAGCTCTGGCGCGGCGACGACGCGAGTCGGGACGAGGCGTAGTGCGGAGCCATTTGTTTCTTCGGCCGCAGCGGGGCCTTGTTCGTGGTATTCGGCGTCGCTGTTCACCTGCCAGAGATCGTAAAGCTTGGCGTCGGCGAGAATATTTTCCACACACAACATCGCCGTCATCATGGCATGGTCCTGATTGTTGTATTTGTGCATACCGTTGCGACCAACGAGATGCAGGTTCGGATAACGCGTCTCCAGTTCCTGTCGAATCGTGGCCACATGGCGTGCGTAATCGTCGTCGTAAACCGGGTATGCCTTCTTCTGGCGAACGACGCAGCCCTCTACGAAATCCCCCTCCCTCGCGAGACCGATCTGAATCAGCTCGCGCCGGGCGAGTTCAATTAGATCGCTATCGCTCGAATCCCAGACACCGTCGTGTTCGAAACAGAAATATTCGAGACCGTAACAGACCTTGTCCGCTTCGGGCACCATCTCGGGTGACCAGGAACGGAAGTTTTGGACGCGGCCGACCTTCACGCTCGGATCGTGAATGTAGATCCAGTTGTCATCGAACATCTGTCGATCTTTCAGGATCAACATCACGGTTAGGAAGTCGCGATATTTGAGGCTTTCGGCTGCGCATTTGATTCGCTCGCTCACAGCAGGCGATAAACCGCAGACCAGCGCGCGCATCGGCGCAGATGAAATGACGTGTTCGGCTTCAATCGCCTGCGACTCGCCGAGTTGATCTTTGTATTCAACCATCCAGGTCCCGGACGTTTCGTCGTAAGAACATCGAGTCACGGCGCAACCCATCTGGAGTCTGCCGCCCAGCGCCTTAATCTTTTCCGCGCACGCTTCCCACATCATGCCCGGACCGCGCCGCGGGTAACGAAACGAATTGATCAGCGTCTTGATGACTTTGCTGCGATCGCCATTGTACCGTTGTGGAATGAGCGCGTTCTTGATCGCGCTGCCGAGCGAAAGTCCTCTGATCCGTTGCGCGGCCCAGTCGGCGGAAATTTCCTTGCAGCTCATGCCCCAGACCTTTTCGGTATAACTTTTGAAGAATGTGTTGAAGAGGCGTTTGCCGAATTGATTGCTTACCCAGTCTTCGAAATTCCGCGGATTCCGCACCGGAAACAGACGCGCCCTTAACCAGGAAAGCACACAGAGCGTCGATTTGAAGACGCCCAGCTTGAGCAGTGCTTCAAACGGCTTCAGCGGGTAAGAATAAAATTTGCCGTCGTAAAAAATGCGCGACGACCGCGGGCGCACGAGCATGTCATTCGGCAAAATCTCCGTCCAGAAATCCTCCACGGTTCTGGACTTGGAGAAGAAACGGTGGCCGCCGATATCGAAATGGAAACCCTTATAAGTCACCGTTCGGGAAATACCGCCGACGTAAACAGGGTCGGCTTCCAAGACAACGACGTCCACCGCCTCTTTTGAGAGGAGATAGCCCGCCGTCAGACCTGCCGGCCCGGCACCGATGATGGCGACCTTTGTTTTCATGTTCTATTACGCGACCCAGTTGCCCCGGGTGAAATTCCAGACGTACCAACCCTGTACGCACAACCCAGCAGCGCTGAGCAACGCTACTGCCGCGATGCCGAATGCCCGCACAAACACCGGCGGCGTACGAAATTGACGCAGAAAATTCAGAAACGCCAGCACGATCAAGGCGTGCACGGCAAATTCGTAGCGAAGCATACTTTCCATATCCACACAGGCCACTCCGCTGACCGACAGGTAATAGATCGCGGCCGCGCAGAAGTAGATGCCAGCACGGACTGGAAGGTCGGCCCGTCGTCGAATCGCTGGAACCAGTTCGCAAAGCGCGACGCCGACCAGAAGCAGAGCGCCCAGAGTCATCGACATTTGGCTCGCTTCCGTTGGATTATTCAGAGCCGGAATGAGCCAGCGATAACTCGAAGGCTTAAACACCGCCAAATAATCGGGAACAATCCCCCACCCGGCTGCCTGTGTGAGCATATAAATGTCCCAGTGGCCCCAGCGGAGCTGAGAGTAAACGAAGAATGCGATGCCGCCGCAGGCCGCGACCACCGTCATACCGATGGCTGAGGTGTATTTGCGAAACCGCTTCGGCGCCTCAACCAAACCGCGCCATCCACCTTGAAAAATCGAGCGCACTATTGGAAAAGCAGCACATACAATTCCGACGATCCGCGTTGCCGACATGACAATCCCGTGCAGGCCCGCCCAAAATTTCGCGGCCCCCCCTTCTGTGGTGCTCCAATAAATAAACCCAAGCAGCGCCATCAAAAATAACGATTCCGAGTAACCGGCCATCAGAAAGAACGCAGCCGGATGGGCAGCGATTAGTAACGCGCCGCAAATCTGGAGCGCTGCCGAAACATTCCACCGCTGGCAAAATAGGAAGAAATAGCTCCAGAAACCCCACGCGGCCAGCTGAGCGGTGATGAGCAGGGCAGTGGTAGTGTCAATTTGAAGGGCATCGCGAAATAACCGCGCGATCGCAGGATACGCAGGGAAAAATGCAACATTTGACACTTCCATAACCTTGTGATCGATAGGCGGGACGACGGTCTGGTATCCGCGATCGATAATGTTCGTGAACCAACCGCTGTCGTGCTGGACCAATGTGGAATAACGGTGCGAGATCGGCTCTTCAGGGGCCAGCAGGCCCAATGTCATTGCAAGTTGCAGCAGCGTCACTGTCAATCCCGCAGTCAGCGGCTTCAGAAAACGCGGCAGGCGGCTCATGACATCATAATCGCAGCATACCAACTCTTTGCTCGCGAAAGTCGACCAGTCCGACGGACGCGTCCTGTGGCGAGGTTTCGGAGCTAGACGAGACAACCTAAGCACGGAAGAGCTCGCAAAGCTGCGAAGCTTGCAAGAAGTTGTAAAACTTCCAGGAAAGGCAATATCGGACCCCATTGTTTAGCCTGTGCGCCTTGTTTGTGTGGCAGGATTTGACGGCGCCTGTGCTTCGTTTATTCGCGTGAATTTCGTTGCGGCTCCCGATAGGCTTCAGCGAACATTGCCGTCGATCAGGCAGCGAACCCGCTATGACCCGGAGATCACGAGCACGATTTCGCCCTTCGGCGGATGGGACTGATAATGTTCGAGAAGCTCGCTGGCGACGCCGCGACGGAATTCCTCGAATTTCTTTGTCAGCTCGCGCGCAATGCAAAGTTGCTGATCCGGCATCACATCAATGCAGGTGGCGAGTGTTTTTGTTAATCGATAAGGCGATTCGAAAAAAATCGCGGTTTCGTCGCGCTCGGCCGCTGCTCGCAATTCGCGCTCGCGTTGTCCACTTTTCACCGGAAGAAATCCACGGAAACAAAATTTGTCAGTTGAAAATCCGGAACCAAGAAGAGCCATCAGGATCGATGATGGGCCAGGGATGATTGTAAACGGGAGTTCGCGCTTGATGCATTCGCGAATGAGGCGCAACCCGGGGTCAGAGAGTCCAGGCGTTCCTGCATCCGTAATCAGCGCAACGTTTTCGCCGCGCCCGAGGCGTTCGACAAGCTCGATCGTGCGTGCCGCCTCATTATGTTCATGATAACTGATGAAAGGCTTCTTGATTCCGAAATGCTTAAGCAACATCCCCGAGCGCCGTGTGTCTTCAGCCGCGACCACGTCGGCTGATTTCAGTGCCTCGATGGCTCGCAGCGTGATATCGCCGAGGTTTCCGATCGGTGTGGCGATGACATAAAGCATTCCGTATCATCGATTCAAAATCAGTCCTTGGCTATCGAGCCAAGGCGGGATTTAAGCTCTGACAAAGCCGATGGGCCGACGCAAAACGAATCCGTAACGGAGGTAAACATGAGAATAAGCTCCTACTTACTAATGCTGGCGTTACTAGCTCTGGTCGGTTGTGCGGAGGAACCAACCACGGTGACGACAACAACAACAACACAGGAAGTAACAACGACGGGCCCGGCTCGAGAGGTCGTGGTCACCCGTGCGCCGCCACCAGTTCGCGTCGAAACTCAGACGGTGGCGCCCGGGCCTGGATACGTCTGGACGACCGGCTACTGGCGATGGACGGGAACCACTTATGTGTGGGTGCCGGGGACTTGGGTAGTCCGCCCAAGACCAGCCGCAGTTTGGGTGCCCGGTCATTGGGAACGCAGACCAGGTGGCTACGTATGGATCGGCGGCCACTGGAGATAAGTACTACCGCAGCGGTCGGCGACAGAAGTTAGCAGATCATAATGCCGCTTTGTCGGTTCGATCCATCGTAAACCGCTTACGATGGATCGATAGTCGCGGCCCCAAGTTCGAATTGCCAGCCGGGAATTTTTGATCGGACGCTTGCACAAGCGCGGCGAAAAAGGAGGGGCGAGCTCTGCGAGCCTCGCGGCATCATCGGACGCTGGTTATTGTCGCAGAGCTCCAGCCCTCCATTATTTTGCCGCGTGGTATCAAAGCGAGAGCGCTCACCAGCCCAAAACTTTGGCGAAAATGAGCGGCGCGACGATGGTGGCGTCGGATTCGATGATGAAACGCGGAGTGTCAACGCTCAGTTTTCCCCACGTAATTTTCTCGTTGGGCACCGCGCCGGAGTACGACCCGAAGCTGGTTGTGGAATCACTGATCTGGCAAAAATAACCCCACTCAGGCACGGATTCGCGGACCACGTCCTGATTCAACATAGGCACAACACAAATCGGAAAATCGCCTGCAATGCCGCCGCCAATTTGGAAAAACCCAATGGAGGAATCCTGTGACAGACCGCGATACCACTCTGCCAGCGCCATCATGTATTCAATGCCGGAACGAACCGTGTGGATGTCGGTGATTTCTCCCGTGATGCAACGTGCCGCGTAAATATTTCCCAACGTAGAATCTTCCCAGCCAGGCACAAAGATTGGAAGATCCTTGTGCGCAGCGGCGATCATCCAACTGTCGCCTGGGTCGATCTCGTAAAACTTCTTGAGACGACATTCCTTGAGGATTTTGAAAAGGAATTCGTGTGGAAAGCCGCGTTCTTTTTTCTGCGCGGCGGCGATCCATTCGCCGATGACTACTCTTTCGATCCGGCGAATGGCTTCCTCTTCCGGGATGCACGTGTCTGTGACCCGATTCAGATGACGACGAAGCAGCTCTTCTTCTTCCTGCGGACTCAACTCACGATAATTCGGCAGGCGGACGTACTGGCTGCGCGCGACCAGATTAAAAAGATCTTCCTCCAGGTTCGCTCCTGTGCACGTGATGGCATGGACCTTGTCCCGGCGAATCATTTCCGCGAGAGAAATACCGAGCTCGGCGGTGCTCATAGCGCCCGCGAGTGTGATCATCATTTTTCCACCGCAGTCGAGATGCGCGATGTAGGCATCAGCAGCGTCTTTCAAGACTGCGGCGTTGAAATGCCGGTAGTGGCGATCAATGAACTGGCTGATGCTGCCCATCTTCACTTCACCAACTTTTCCATTCGGGCCTTACTCGCTTTTGATGCAAAACTTTTACCGCAGCAGTCAAGCGTTAATTGCACTTTTACTGAAAATTTCTTACGGGACGGCGGCAAGGATTGGCGCTGCCAGGATTTCCGGCGCTACGCCGAGTAAAAAAACTGCCATAGCGAGCACAACGACCGCGGTTCGCGGAAGCAGATCGGACGGGACGACATAGACATGGCGTACTGGGGGGAATGCAGGCTCATCAACAAAAATCGCCTTCAGCACCATCAGGTAATAGTAGAGGGAGATGAAACTGCCGAGAAGCGCCACTGCTACGAGCCACAGCAAGCCATTGTTTGCACCGGCGCGAAGCGCAGCGCTAAACAGATAAAATTTTCCGAAAAATCCGGCAAGCGGCGGAATGCCCGCCAGTGACAACATGAAGACGCACATGCATCCGGCAATCAACGGTGATCGGGAAACCAATCCTCGAAAGTTTGAGAAATTGTCACCACCCGTTTCGCGCCGCACCATGGCAACCACGCCGAATGCACCGACGAGTGTAATGGCGTAGATAGTCGCGTAGAATAATGCGGCCGAAAGTCCATCGCGATCGCCCGCCACTATTCCGATAAGTGTGTAGCCACTATGTGCCACTGCAGAGTAGGCAAGCAGTCTGCGTACATTTGATTGCGCAAGCGCGACGAGATTGCCGACCAATATTGATAATGCTGCCAGCGCAGCGAGCATGGGCGACCAACCGGCAACCATCGCGTGCCACGCGGCGTTGCCGTGGAGGGGAGCAAACCCGACCAGCACTATCTTTCCCAGAACTACAAACGACGCGACCTTGGAGGCCGAGGCAATAAATGCCGCGCTGGGAACAGGTCCGCCCTGGTAAGCGTCCGGCGCCCAGAGGTGAAACGGTGCCGCGGCAATTTTGAAGGCAAAGCCAATGAGCGTCATCACAATTCCAACCGCTAGCAACGGCTGGACTGACGCTGCGCCCAGTTTCTGCGAAATCCCCGCAAGACCGGTCGTACCCGTCATTCCATAGATCAAGCTGATTCCGAAAAATGTGAAAGCGCTGGACGTGCTGCCGAAAAGGAGATATTTCAGGCCCGCCTCCGCTGAACGCACATCTGTCTTGTCGAATGCGGTCATCACATAAAGCGATAAGCCGAGCAGTTCGAGTCCGATGAAAATCATTAGTAACTCCTCGCTTCCGACGAGCAGCATCAGGCCGACCGTTGCGAAAAGAACGAGCGCCAGATATTCGCCCGGATGACGCGGCTCCTTTTCTGATGTCGTCAGCAGGACCGTGAAAAAAGCCAGCGCGATGCAAATGATTTTGAATAGCGATGTAAGCGGCGTGATCACAAGCATCCCGCCAAAAAGGGTCGCGTTGCGCGGCAACATCAGTACTGTGCCGATCGCGATTACGAGCCCGAGCGCGGCAATAGCGGAACAAGTCCCCATAGCGAAGGACGTGTCCTTCGTGTTTTGAGCTGACTTCATCGTGGAGACTGTCACCCTCGATTTCGCGTGTCCGGTTACAAGCCCGATCGCAAGGACCGCAAGCGCGGTAATGACTACGATCGTCTCGGGCGACGCGAGCTTGAGCAGTTCGAAATAAGACATCGTTAAAATCATTGAAATGGCGAACTTCACTTCAGAAACCTCATCGCTTCCACTGCTGGCATGATCCGGTCGAGCAACACTTTGGGATACAACCCGACTGCAAGCGTCGCGAGCATCAACAGGCAAGCGCCACACTTTTCCGGGGCGGTAATGTTTTGCTGTTCATTCCAATCGGGATCCAATGGCACCCGACCTTCCTGCAAGTGGACACCTCGCTCCTTCTCGCCGAAGAACGATTGTTTTAAGGCACGCAAGGTGAATGCCGCAACGAGCACCATGCCCGCACCTGTGACCCAGACTGCGAACGGATAAGTTTTCCATGCGCCAATGAGAATTGTGATTTCGGCTGCGAATCCACTGAAGCCGGGAATGCCCATCGAGGCGGCTGCCGCGATGATAAAAGTGAACGCGGCAAACGGTAAAGCATCGCTCAGGTCCATCCCGGCGAGTACGTCGAGTTCGCGTGTATGTGTGCGGCGATAGATCATGCGTCCGGCAACGGCAAACAAAAGCGCCGCGATCACGCCGTGGGAGAACATTTGCAATACTGCCCCTGAAACGCTCAGCCCTGTTGTCGCGGCGAGACCGAGCAACACAAAACCCATGTGACTGACACTCGAATAACCGATGACAAATTTCAGATCACGTTGGCGGAGCGCGACCGCCGCTGCGTAAACAATTCCGACAACCGCCAGAAGGACGATCCATTTGCTCCACATTTGGAAGCCCTGTGGAAAGAGATTCATCGCCACACGGAGTCCGGCGTAAGAGCCGAGTTTCATCACGATCCCGGCGAGAAGCATCGAGCCGGCTGTAGGCGCCGCGACGTGACCAGTCGGCGCCCACGTATGCAGAGGCCAGATGCCTGCGAGCACGGCGAAGCCGAGAAACAACACGGGTAACGCCCATGCCTGCAGTTGTGGAGAGAATTGGAATTGCGAAAGTTGATTCAAATCCAGCGTTCCGGCAGTGACGTATGCGGTAAGGACGCCGACGAATACGAGCATGCCGCCGAAAAACGAATAGAGCGTCAGCTTCATCGCGCCGTATTCCTTGTTGGTGGATCCGAAGACGGCGATAAGAAAATACTTCGGGACAATCACCAGCTCGTAGAACGCGAAGAACAAAAATAAATCAGCGCTCAGAAAAACTCCGTAGCAGCCAGCCACCACGAGTAGTAACCAGAAGAAAAATTCGTTCTGCCGATGTTCGACATCCCAGGAAAATAGGACGCTGCTTACCGCGGAAATACCCGTAACCAGAACCATCGTGAGGCTGACGCCATCGATCGCCAGATGGTAATTCATTCCAAGGGCCAATACCCATGGCACGCGCACAATCGTGGTGAAATGCGCAAGATCGGCAATTGGCGTGCGAACCAATGCAATGAGACCCAGAGCCAGCCCTGCAATTGTTGTAAGCAGTGCAATCCAGCGCGCAAAGCGGCACGGCAAAAGCAGCAACAGCACTGCGCCCGCTAACGTGAGGTAAATCGTCCAGGCGATCATACGCGTTCACGCACCCGATAGCGCGGCGCCTTCTCGCGCACATGAAATCCGATTTCACGCCGCAGATTCTCTGGAAGAGCCATCAGCTGCCGGGTCGCTTCGAGGATGGTGTTGATTTCCTGATCATGCTTACCAACGCGCCGTTCGAGCTCCGAAAACTTTTGCGCTAACTCACGATTCGTGTCGAGCATCTGGCGGAGCTTCACGAATGTGCGCATGATGGCGATGTTCACCTTCACGGCACGCTCGCTGTCGAGGACACTGGACAACATGGCGATGCCTTGCTCGGTGATTGCCATCGGTTTGGCTCCCCCGAACTTTCGCCGGTTTCGTATCACAAAGTGTGATACCACCTTGTGAATCTCTTGATCAGACCGTTCGAACATGAAATTGCTGGGAAAACAGTCCGAATTGCGCCGCATTGCTTGCTTGAGTGCACGGGTCTCTATTCGGTAGAGGACAGCCGGGTGATAGTCGAGCATCACTCGCCGCTCCCGAAGGATGAGAATCGCATGAGCAATGCCCTCGACGGGTAGGATCTCTTTGCTCATTCGCGATGAATCTCAACTAAACAGTCGCGCCATTTGCCCGACGGTTGTGTTGAAAATGTTGAAGAGGAATTGCGGCGCGAGTCCGATGGCGAACATAAGCAATGCCACAGGAACAATGACCAGTTTTTCGCCTGGCAAAAGATCGGGAAAGGCGCTGCAGCTCTCTGCGAGCGGTCCACTAAAGAGCGATTGCATCGCTCGCATAAAAACGATGGCTGTGACGAGAAGACCGATTATAGCAACGGCTGTGAATGCGGCTGCGATTGCGAATGAGCCTTTGAAAATCAGAAACTCGCCGATAAATCCGTTCAGTCCCGGGAGACCAAGCGATGAAAACATGGCCACACTCATCCAGCCACAAAGCAACGGCGTTCGCTGCATAAGGCCCCCGAAATCGTCGATGCCACGCAGACCACGGCGTTGTTCGAGCAAACCGACGAAGTAGAAGAGTGCCGCGGCGGTGATGCCGTGGTTGAAAATTTGCATGAAAACGCCGCTCAGTGCCGCGTGCGTGTCGATCTCCGCGGAAACCGCGGGCGATGCAGCGACTGCGAAGAGAGCAAGCATGCAGTAACCGAGGTGATTGATGGACAAATAAGCAACCATCCGTTTCAAATCCCTCTGGGCCCATGCAGCCAGCGGAGCGAACACAATCGAACAGATCGCTAACGCAAGAAGCCACGGGCCGATGATCTTGATTTGATTCGGAAAAAGCGGAAGCAACAAACGCACGAAACCGTAAACGCCCATCTTCGAAAGCACGCCCGTCAAGACCATCGACACGCCAATGGGCGCGGTTTGATACGCGTCGGGCAACCAGGTATGAAACGGAAATAGCGGTACCTTTACTGCGAGACCAATAAAGATTCCGCCAAAAGCCAACCAGGCGATTTTTCCTGAGAGGAGACCGTTTTTGCCCAGTGACGCGAGAGCGGCAAAATCGAAAGTCCCGTTCGCCAAATAAATTCCGAGAAACGAGAGCAACATCGCCACGCTGCCGAGGAATGTGTAAAGGAAAAACTTGGTCGCAGCGCGGTCGCGGTTTTCGCCGCCCCATATTTTGATGAGCAGAAACGCAGGGATCAGGCTCATTTCGTAAAACAAAAACCAGAGAACGAAATTCTGCGCGGTGAACGTGCCGTAGAGGGCTGACTGCATTACCAGCATGATGGCATAGAAGGCGCGGCCACTTGGGGATGGTTGAGCAAGAAACGCGAACGGAATAATCAACGATGTGAGCAGGACGAGCAGCAGACTCAAGCCATCGACGCCGACGAGATATTCAGCGTTGATCGCCGGAATCCAAACATGACGCTCGACGAACTGCAGGCCGGTCGCAGTCGCATCGAACTTTCGCCACAATCCGAGGGCACATGCCGCGGCGATGGTATTAAATATCAGAGCGATGGGGCGGCAATTCCTTTGCGGCCAAGTAAAAATCGCCAGCGCTCCGAGGAGCGGGATCAAAATAATCGCTGTAATCAAGCCAACCATGCGTAGAGAAGAAGCAGCGCGAGCATGCCAATGGCGACTGCGCCGAGGTACATTTGTATTTGTCCTGAGTGCGCAGCCGACATCATGCGTCCCAGGCCGCGCGCACCGGCCGTCGTCTCGTCGACTCCAGCATTAATCCCGCGCTCATCAACGCTCGTCGTAAAGATTCCAAAGAGCTGGCCGATCGCGCCGAAACCGCGCACCAGACCGTCCCACAAATAGCGATCCATCCAGTCGGACAAACGCGCGCCCATCCAACTGAACGCGATCACCGTGCGATCATAAAGTTCGTCGATCCACATTTTGTTCGCGAGAAACCGAAACAACGCGGGCTGCGCATATTCGAGCGGGTCGATCTCAGCTGCGCGATCTTCATTTTGAACACCAGCCTTGCGATAGATCCAGTAACCAACGCCGACACCCGAACTAACGAGCACAAGCGAAACAAAGAGCATCGGCTGGATCAGATGCGTGATGTCGAAGTGCACAGGTTCGCCGGTTAGAAACCCATGCAGCCATGGCCACGCAGGCGTGAGCACAACGCTGAAAAAAATTGTGCAAAGCGCCAGCACGATCAGAGGAATCGTCATCACCCGCGGGCTT
Source organism: Verrucomicrobiota bacterium (assembly GCA_003217875.1). Classification (GTDB taxonomy): domain Bacteria; phylum Verrucomicrobiota; class Verrucomicrobiia; order Chthoniobacterales; family UBA10450; genus Udaeobacter. The sequence continues at coordinate 24,604 of QHMR01000128.1, read as the reverse complement.
TCGTGCGAACGCTCCGCAGCGGCGCGGGTGTAACCGAAAAACACGTAGATGATTTGCCGCGTCATGTAGAGCGCGGTGAGAACGACTCCGGCCAGAATCAGGTAATACGGTGCATGCGATCGCGGCCAATGCGCGGTCGCATGAAGAATTTCCTCTTTCGTCCAGCCGCCGGAGAAGAAGAACGGGACGCCGCTGAGCGCCATCATCCCGGCGGCGTACGTCATAAACGTCACTGGCATGAGCCGCCGCAGGCCGCCCATTTTGCGAATGTCCTGTTCGCCGTGGCATCCGTGGATCACCGAGCCGGAGCCCAGGAACAGAAGCGCTTTGAAAAATCCGTGCGCGAGCAAGTGCATTATGCCAGCAGCGACACCGCCAACGCCCAGCGAGACCATCATCAAGCCAAGCTGCGATACCGTTGAATAAGCCAGGATGCGTTTGATGTCCGCCTGCGCGATTGCGATAAGCGCAGCCATGAGCGCTGTGGTTACACCGATCCAGACAACCACGGTAAGTGACGAGGTTACACCATTGACTGCGCCTACCGAAAAAATCGGATAAACGCGGGCCACAAGGAATACCCCAGCGGCAACCATCGTCGCCGCGTGGATCAATGCGCTGACTGGCGTCGGGCCTTCCATCGCGTCTGGCAACCAGACGTGCAGCGGGAATTGTCCCGATTTTCCTACCGCGCCGCAGAAGATCAGCAGTGCGATGAACGTGGCGCTTGCACTGAGCATAGCGAGACCGGCGCTTTCCAAGCAACCGCTTCCGCCATCGTAAAAAAGAAGTGTGCCGCTACGGCCGTAAAGCCACAGCATTCCAAGAAAGAATCCCATGTCGCCAATGCGTGTGGTGATGAATGCCTTCTTTGCAGCGGCTGCTGCAGTCGGCTTCTCGATCCAAAACCCGATGAGCAAATACGACGCGAGCCCCACGAGCTCCCAAAAAATGAAAAGCAGAAGCAGACTGTTTGCGATGACGAGGCCGAGCATCGCGCCGGAGAAGAAGGACAAGTATGCAAAGAAACGGGTGAAATTCTTGTCATCCGCCATGTAGCCGACGCTGAAGAGAAAAATACAAAGCCCAACAAGCGTGATCATCACGAGCATCACGGCCGCAAGTGGGTCCAGAACAAATCCGAGACGCAAGGTTTCTTCGCCAAATGTGAACCAAGTGAAATTCTGAACGGAGCGAAAACCGGGAAATTGGAGCGTTGGTACAAATGCCAAGATCGACAGGGCAAGCGCGAGGGCCTGGCCAAACAAGGCGAGCGCGGCTGCGCTTTTCCTCCGAGCGTTCGACAAACTCAAAATGATCAGAGAAGCCGCGAAAGGCACGGCGGGGATCAACCAGAGATGGCTTACGATCCAGGAATTCATCCCCGAAGCTGGTCAAGCTGATCGACGTTGGTCGTGTGATAGTGGCGATAAACGGCAATAACCATCGCAAGACCAACCGCGGCTTCGGCAGCGGCAATGGCAATGGAAAAGAGTGCGATCATCACACCGATGGGCGGTTGATGCTGCGGACCAAATCGCCAGAATGCGATAAAATTCAGGTTTGCGGCCGCCAGCATCATTTCGATTCCAATGAGTATGAAAATTGCGTGACGGCGACTCAGCGCCGCAAGCAGCCCAATGGAAAACATCGCGGCAGAAACGATCAGAAAAACCTGGAGGGTGGGGGTCATCGCTTTTCCTCCAGCACAAGAATCAGCGCGCCGATCAGTGCGGCGGTCAGCAGAAGCCCGACGCATTGCAATGGCCAGACATAAGTGGTCATCAATGCAGTGCCAATCCGTTTGACCGTAAGCGTGGCCATGTGGGGGGCGAGCATGGCAAGCGATTGCGTCTTTAGAATCGCCCATGTCAAGCCGCCAAACACAGCGAGAGCAACGATAGCCCCGCCCCAGTTAAATCCGTGAAGAACGCCGCGATACCGACAAACGCCACAGCAAAGCTCAGCGCGGCGTGCATCAGGTTTGGCAACGTCGCAGCCGCCAGTGCCGCAGCGAGTGTACCAATCGCGATGATAACGAATGCGGCGCCGTTCATTCAGCGAAGCGATAAACGCGCGGCGCAAATTTCCTTCCCGTGTCGAGCACGACCGACAGCATGGTGTAAACCGTTGTGATCACAAGAAGCGACCAAAGCCACCCGCGCAGGCCGCGGCCGGCGTAATGCCAGACCGCAGCGGCGATGATGCACGCGAATGCCATAGGCAACATGAATTTCCAGGCGAAATTCATGATTTGATCGATCCGCGTGCGCGGGAGCGTTCCACGGACCCAGATGTAAACGAACAGCAGCGCGCTCAGTTTTGTGAAAAACCACACGTAGGACGGAAGGAAGTCAACAGCGCGCCCGGGCGCATGCCAGCCACCAAGGAACAAAGTCACGCTGAGACCGCTGATCGCGAACATCCCAATGTATTCTGCCAAGAAGAAGGTGGCGTATTTGAATCCGGAATATTCGGTCATGTGACCCGCAACAATTTCCGATTCGCCTTCGGGCACATCGAACGGAGTGCGATTCGACTCCACGAGACCGGACACGAAAAAGAGAACGAAGGCGGCAGCACCCCAAGGGGTAAAGACAAACCAGCGCGGCACGAGGCCAAACGTGTAACCAGCCTGTGCAGCGACAATCCGGTCAGGCGTGAGCGAGCTAACGACCATCACCACTGGCAATACGGTAATGATGAGCGGCAGCTCGTAGCTGATCATTTGCGCGATGGCGCGCATCGCGCCGAGCATTGAAAACTTGTTGTTGCTGCCCCAGCCGGCCATGAAGACCGCCAATTCCGTGGTCGATCCAACGGCAAAGAAAAAGAGGACGCCGCCATCGATTGTAAACGGCGTCATGTTTCGCCCATACGGAATGATTCCAAGTGCAAGAATAGCCGTCGCGGCGATGAGGACCGGTGCCAGGAAGTGCACAATCTTATCAGCCCGCGCCGGGACGATATCTTCCTTGATCAACATCTTGATGCCATCTGCGATTGGCTGGAAAAGACCGAACGGCCCTACGCGGTTCGGGCCGTAGCGGTTCTGCATTCGTGCAAGAATCTTTCGCTCCAGCACCGACATGAGTGCGAAAAGCGTTAAGAATACAGCTAATAGCGCGAAAACATTGATCAGGCTCGAGACCACTTGAATGATCCACGTGGGCGACCCCGCCAGCCATGAAAGAAACCATTGCTTTGCGTTAACGAAGACTTGGTCGATGGACTTGCTCACCTGGATGAAGAAAACCGTTGATTGGTGCGTTAATCAAGACAGAACGCGGGCGACGTCGACCTAAAGACGGCTCGTAACCGGCCGGGTCAGCAAATTTCGCCCTCCTGTAGGTGGTTTTGGCTTTTCAGGGAGCTTTTGCTGCAGTACCTTCGGCGTCCGCGATGCGAACGCTGATCTTGTTGGTCGCCGCTCTTTTTGCGAGTGCCGGTTTGATCCGTGGAGAAATAAAAACTCCACAGAACGTGCCGATCGAAATTACTTCCACCGGGGAAACGACGTACGAGAATGGACTGGCAACGGCGCGCGACAATGTGGCGATTCACATTGGCAACACAGACATTTACGCCGATTACGCCCAGTACAATTCCACCACACACGACGTGGAGCTGAGAGGGCACGTACGAATTTATCGTGACACGAGTCTCTACATCGCCGAAAGCGGCGTGTACAACACTGAGACAAAAAAGATCCGGGCAATAAATGGGCGGACCGCGTCACAGCCTTATTTTCTGAGCGGCGCGAATGTGGGTTCAATCGAGGAAAACGGTTATCTCATCCAAAACGGCACTTTTACGACGGACGATTCCGCGAAACCCGATTTCCATCTTCACGCGCGAAAGATCCGTGTCTACGAGAAAGACCGTGTGATTTTCCAATACGTCACCGCGTACATCGGGAAGGTGCCTGTTTTCTGGTGGCCTTACCTGTATCAATCGCTTAGTGACACGTTCAGTTTCACAGTTTCGCCCGCGTATACGAGCACATGGGGACCATCGCTTCTTACTCAGGTCACCTTCCCCATTACGGACAACATTAAAGGGCGCGCCCGGTTTGATTACTTTGGCCGTCGTGGGCCCGCCATCGGCTTTGATCCCGTTATAGATTATGGGAAGGACGAGGACAGTCAGGCGAGGATAAAGAGCTTTTACATTCAGGATCAAAACCCTGAGCTAAATCAAACGAACATACCGCGGCAGGACGTTCCTACCGGACGATACCGGCTCAGCCTCGAAGATCGGACTAACTTTACAGATGAAATCTATGGCCTCGCCAATCTCACGAAGCTTAGCGATCCGTACGTCATGCAGGACTTCTATCCAGGGGAGTTTCGTGTTGACCCTGTTCCCGACAATGTGGTCGCAGTGGCAAAGACAGATCCTTTTTTCACCATCACGGGCATCGCGCGTTTTCAGGCCAACGAGTTCTTCACCACGACAGAACGTTTGCCGGAAGTGGTGCTGGACGTTAAGCGTCACGCACTTTTTGGCGGACCCATTTTTTATGAGGGCGAGAGCGGCTTTGCGAATTTGCGGCTACAATTTCCCGACGATTCAGGTTTCCAAAATTACAACACGGACCGTTTCGATACGTTCCATCAACTGACGTTTCCAAACACATACTTTGGATGGCTTTCCATTGTGCCGCGGGTCGGCTTTCGCGGCACCTATTATGGCAAGACATGGGATTTGGGATCGACAACCTTTGTGCCACCGTCAAATCCGCTGATCCCGGACTTCATTCTCCCGCCCCCCACATTGGCTAACCCGGTCAAGTTCGACGGAGATACATTTCGCACGGTTTTTAATACGGGCGCAGAAGCTTCGTTCAAGATCTCGCGCACCTGGGAAAATGTGCAAAGCCGCGCGTTTGGTTTGGACGGACTCATGCACGTTATCCAACCGTTCACCAACTTTTCGTACGTCGAAGAGAATGGCCCGAACCCCTTGTCAATTTTGGAGTTCGATCGATTTGAACCGTCCACTCAACTGCGGGCGATCGACTTCCCACAGTTCACGCCGATCGATTCCATTGATAGCTGGACGGTCATACGACCGCACGGATTACTCAAATTTCTTTAACAATCTCCGCTTTACGCCGCTGCCTTGGATGTCCTTCTCGGTTAACTCTCAAGTGCCGGCTTTCGCCAAGGGGTTTACGGAGGTGAATACGATCGCCAGCGTTCAGCCGATAGCTAATCTGCAATTGAGTGTTGGGCATCGCTATTTGAATGACAATCCTTTCTTTCTCGACAGCAGTCTGTTTCTTGTCGGTGGATACTATCGCATCAACGATAACTGGGGGGTTGGCGCGCAGGAGCAATACGAAGCGACGACCGGGCTTCTCGAGCAGCAGCGCTACTCCATTTACCGGGATCTGTCGAGCTGGGTGGCCTCCTTCGGTGGGGTTATACGCGACAATAAAGGGGTGAAAGAATATGGCGTCATCTTCACTATGACGCTCAAGGCATTCCCGAAATTTGGTTTCGACTTAAACTTCGACCCTACGTCCCAGGGCGAATGATCCAAAGTGCACGAATAACGCTGACGCTCCTGGCCTTCCGCCACTTGTGCTGCTGTCGATTCGCCTGCACCATTCTTCCGGCATGGATCTTTCAATCATCGGTTCCGGTTACGTTGGCCTGGTGACGGGCGCCTGCTTCGCCGATGTCGGCCATAATGTCATTTGCGTCGACAACGACGCGCAAAAGATCAAACAGCTCCAAGCCGGCGAGATCCCAATTTATGAACCGGGGCTTGAAGAGATTATTCACCGCAACGTCTCGGCGCGTCGGTTGCGTTTCACCGGCAGCATTCAGGAGGGAGTAAACAACTCGCAAATCGTCTTCATCGCCGTGCCTACTCCGCAGCAGCCCGATGGCGATGTCGATCTGAGTTTTCTTGAAAAAGTTGCGCGAGAAATCGCGGGAGTTCTGACTGATTATCGTGTGATAGTTGACAAGAGCACAGTGCCCGTGAAAACGGGCGAGAAAGTGGCCGAATCGATCAAAAGATACAACCGCCATGGCGCTAACTTCGATGTGGTCAGCAACCCCGAATTTTTGCGCGAAGGCTGTGCAGTAGCGGATTTGATGCGTCCTGATCGCATTGTCATCGGAGCACAGAGCGAACACGCCATCGATCTCATGAAGAAGGTTTATGAGCCGTTTATGGCGCCGATCCTGGTGACTGATATTAACAGCGCCGAACTCATCAAACATTGCGCCAACTCATTCCTGGCGCTGAAGATTTCATATATCAACGCCGTGTCGGCTATTTGCGAAGCGAGTGGGGCAGATGTCGAAAAAGTCGCCGACGGAATTGGAATGGATCATCGCATTGGCCGTGATTTCCTGAACGCCGGAATTGGATACGGCGGTTCCTGCTTCCCCAAAGACATCGCGGCGTTCATTACAATCAGCGAGAGACTTGGCACTCCATTCACTTTGTTGAGGGAAGTGCAACGGATAAACAACTCGCAAAAAGAGCGCTTTCTGAAGGCGATCCGGGAGACGCTGTGGGTGCTGCGCGAGAAGCGGATCGCGGTCTGGGGACTTACATTCAAGCCAGACACCGACGACGTGCGTTCGTCTGTCGCCGTAGAGCTGGTGACACACCTGCTGCGCGAAGGAGCACATGTGGTTGCTTACGATCCGAAGGGGATGCAAAAAGCCCGCTCGATAAAAGCGATCGCCGACGCAGAATTTGCTTCCTCGGCTCTGGAAGCAGTGACTGATGCCGAAGCCCTGGTCATTCCCACAGAATGGAATGAATTTGCCAATACGGATCTCGCAGTCGTGAAAGAAAAAATGCGGACGCCGATCGTCTTCGATGGTCGAAACCTCCTGGATCCCGAAACGATGAGGCGACTGGGATTTCATTATCATTCTATTGGACGCGCCAACGTGAAGCCGCAGTAGCCGCGGAAAATATGGCGCGGCTGTCTGCTCGCCAAATCGCGCTCGCGGCCTTGAGGCGGTGGCGAAAACAAAAACGCTTCGCAGACGCCAGTATCTCAGAGCTCCTGGCGAAGACAGAGCTGACTTCTTCGGATCGCGCGTTTGCGTTGGAACTGTTCTATGGCGCGCTCCGTAACTTAACGTTGCTGGATTTTTGGATTGGCTGCCTGCGTGCTTCGGGGGTTCATACTGATCTTCGCGATATTCTGCGACTCGGCTTGTATCAACTTTTCCTTCTGAAGACAGCTGAACATGCAGCAGTCCACGAGACGGTGGAGCTTGCGCCGAAGAGGCAGCGAACAGTGATTAATGCCATGCTGCGAGCGGCGACCCGGCGACGAAGCGAACTGCTCACACGCGCGAATGTGCAGCCGCTGTTTGTTCGAACGTCGCACCCGCAATTTCTCGTCAAACGCTGGCAGCAGCACTTTGGGGCAGAACACGCGGAAACGCTATGCAAGTGGAACAATCTTCCTGCGCCAGTCTACTGCCGCATTAACCGGCTAAGAATCGCCCGCGACAAATTCCTCCAGCTTTATTCAAGCTCCCGGCCATTGACCGGAAATTCTGACTTTGTGGAATTTGACGTATTGCCGACAAGCGCTCTGCGTCGAGGCCACTGCTACATTCAAGACCCAAGTACCATAATCGCGTGCCAGCGTTTGAGTCCAAAGCCCGGAGAAAAGATTCTCGATGCCTGCGCAGCGCCTGGTGGAAAGACGGGTTACGTCGCGCAACTTATGGAAAATCTCGGAATGATCGTGGCGTGCGATCGCGACCCAGAGCGACTGGAAACAATGAAGGGAAACCTGGCGCGTCTGGATGCAGCAATTGTGCACATCTTGCGTCACAGCTGGACGAACAGTCAGCTACCGGCCGAGATCGAAACGCTCGCGCCATTTGATCGCATCCTAGTCGATGCTCCATGCAGCAACACGGGCGTTATGCGCCGCCGTGTAGACGTGCGTTGGAGATTAACCTCGGCGGACTTCGCGCGCATGCAGGAGCGGCAGATCAAGATTGTGCGCGCTGTTCTGCCGTTGTTGAAGCCGGGCGGTGTCATTGTTTACAGCACGTGCAGCCTTGAGCCGGAAGAAAATGAAGAAGTCGTGCGTCGCATTCTCAAGAGCTCAACAGCTCTACGTCTCGCAGAAGAGATGCGGTCGCTTCCGTTTCGCGATGGCTTTGATGGAGCGTTCGCAGCGAAAATTATTCGCATCGGATAGGAGCGGCCGTCCGAGTTGCATCCGCTCACGCTGGTGGAATGATAAGCGCCTATGCACGACGCGCGATTCGATAAACTCGCAAAACTCCTGGTTGAATATTCCATTCGTCTAAAGCGCAAAGAAACAGTCCTCATCGAAACATTCGATATTCCCGACGAAATGACCGTCGCGCTCGTACGCGCGGTGCGAAAAGCCGGCGGAGCGCCATTTGCGCAGACCTACCACGCCCGAGTGAACCGCGCGCTCGCGCTCGAAGCGTCGGATCGACAGCTAAACCTGATGGCGAGCAACGAGCTGGCGCGAATGAAAAAAATGAATGCATACATCGCTGTGCGCGGCAGCAACAACATCACAGAAATGTCCGATGTGCCGCCGGAGAAGATGAAATTGATCGGCCGAAAAATGCGCCCGGTGCAAGATCAGCGGGTCAAGAAAACCAAGTGGGTAGTCTTACGCTGGCCGACGTCTTCGATGGCGCAGCTTGCGGGGATGAGCACGGAAGCCTTTGAAGACTTCTATTTCGATGTCTGCACGTTGGACTATCGCAAACTTCAGCCCGGGATGAAGGCGCTCCAGCGGTTGATGGAAAAGACGGACCGTGTCCAAATCAAAGGCCCCGGCACCGATCTGCGTTTCAGCATCAAGGGAATTCCAGCTGTGATCTGCGGTGGCGACCGCAATATTCCTGATGGCGAAGTCTTCAGCTGTCCAGTAAAAGATTCGGTCGAGGGTCACGTCACCTTTAATGCGCCAAGCATTTATCAGGGAATCGCCTTCGATGGCATCCGTTTGGATTTCAAGGACGGAAAGATCGTAGACGCGACAAGCAACGAGACACAAAAGCTGAATAAGATTCTCGACTCAGATCCTGGGGCTCGTTACGTAGGCGAGTTCTCACTCGGCTTTAATCCGCGCGTGTTCCAACCGATGCGCGACATATTGTTCGATGAGAAAATCGCCGGCTCGTTTCATCTCACGCCGGGGCAAGCTTACGAAGAAGCGGACAATGGGAACCGGAGCCAGGTTCACTGGGATATGGTAAGCATCCAGCGCCCGGATTACGGCGGTGGAGAAATCTACTTCGACGGCAAACCGGTTCGCAAAGATGGAAGGTTTCTTCTGAACCAGCTGCGTTCTCTGAACTGGAAGTGATTGTACGTGCGTCTCATGGGCGCATGAGACCTATGGGAAGCTAGCGCGCGGAATTCCGCGCCTTATCAAGCTCGCTGCGGGCCGCCAAGAAGATTCAACTGCATCATGGCGATGTCGAAGTGGGGCGCACTTTGGGGACACCTATCTTAAAGCTCGGTGTCAGTTGCAGAGCCGCGATCTCAAAAGAGAACGTGATCTGGACAGAAGTCTGTATGGAAGCTGCAGATGGCGGTTTGGCCGCCGTCGCCGTCTCGATTGCACCGTTTGGGCTGGCGCCGTCAATTATTTATCGCGGCCATTTGTCGAACAATTTCCCGCCGAACTGTGCGAGTGCAAACATTAGGAATTTTTGTAGCACGCGAATGACTGACACGCGCATCTCCTGCGTCAGCCCTTCCGTTCATTTTTTCTTACCTGTAGGATTTCGCGCCATTTCTTCCTGAATTCTGCGCGCCGCCTCTCATTCGCCGCTTCGCGTTGTTTCTTAAAATACGATGCTGCATACTGGCCATCCGTCCTCGCAGCCGCTTTCGCCTGCCCAGGGAAACGCTGCCCCATCGGGTGCGGTGGACGACCGGCCTTCAGATCTTGCTTGTTCCGATCCCAGATTTCCCGCATCGACACATATTTGCGACCGAGAAAAGTAAAATCGGTCAACTTCCCAAGCCTAACGAGTTCCCCAACTCGTTTTGTGCTCACATCGAGAAGTAGCGCCGCCTGGGCGTGATTGAGCAGGCCCTTCTCCTTTATCATCGCCTCGCTCATTTTTTCCACCTGTTGCCGAGCCTCCTCGCGAGCAACAGCCCGATCCTCCCCTGCCGCTTGCAAGGCGAATGTTGATGAAACAATCCTGCTCATTCCAACACCGCGAATTGACGTAATCGTAATTCTATTGCGTATTTGTCGAGAAATGTCGAGACCGAAATTACGGTTGGTGACATTACCAAAATAGCATCGTCAACAAGGAATTCGAAGACTTCAAACAAATTTGAAGGTGTCGCAAATCCAAAAAGTGAGCGCGCAGCTTCAACTGAGCAAACCCGCACCGCGACCAGTCGAGAATCGCTAAAACTGCGCAGACCAAATTAGCAGCAGCAGCCGTCATGCCTCCGTGGATTCGTCCGGGCGAACAATTTTCGTTACCGATTCGCATCGCGAGGAGATCGAGCGCTTTATTGTATTGATGAAAACTATCCGCTTCTGTCGGACTCGAATCTGCGATACGCGCTCACCGCGGAACTGCGCCCCGCATGATCGGCCCGATCCACTTGGCCAGACATCAACGAGCCTATTGCGAATTGCCTCTGCGCGCCTAATTTCGAAGTCGCCGTATGTTGCGCCCGAAATCCAGAGTTTCTGCCGTTACACCGAAAATCATCTTGCTGCTGCTTTCCTATCTATTCTTGGTGAGCGCGGCGATTTTCGGACTGGTCGGCAGTTACAGAGTAGATGTACTCCGTACAGATTTGGCGAAGGTGAACGCCGCCCGCGATGCGGCTGAACATCGGGAAACAGAATTCAAGACCCGCGAAGCCGCCGTGGCGGGCGCAGAAGCGAAAATCGCGGAGGCAGAAAACAAGGCCACAAAAGCTCAAACAGAACTCTTGACACTGCAGAACGAAAAGGCGGAACTGGAAAGCAAATTAGAAGCCAGCCGAAACGAGATTGCCGCCCTGCAAAAGCGTGTTGGAGAAGCAGGCCCAGCAGCCAGCCCTTCGCAAAATCCGGACGCCGTATCAAAGCCGAAGCAGCAACCGATAACTTCCGGACCGTCAGTAGAAATTGCACAAGGACCTGCCGAAGAAGCAACTCCTCCTCCGCCGCCACAACCCAAGCGCCGGAAAACTGCGCCAAGGAAGGCGCCAGAGGCCGCGAGCACCCCAGAAATCACTTCGTATTCTTCGGCGAAAGCCCTTGCGACCTTCACGCCTCTCCCCAGGTATCCGGCGAGGGAACGTTCGGACAGCGTTACGGGAATTGGAGTTTGCATTCTGTCGGTCGATCCAGCGAGCGGTCGCGTAAGCGCAGCTTCAATGGAGCAAAGTACCGGAGACTCAACCTTGGATAAATCCGCGGTCAATGCGTTCCGAAAGTGGCGATTTAAACCTGGGACGGTCTCGAAGGTTAGAATCCCTATCGAATTTAGCATGCCCGGTGCCTCGCATTAGCTGAGGGGCGGGATCTCCTCGTCTCAGACACGGCTGCCAGTGAAACCGTTCCCCGGGCGCGCGCCACAATTGGCCGCGCCCTAAACCTATCTGCCATCGTGACGATCAGACCGCTCCCGAAAGGGCAACGTTTCCGCAACGCGTTCCTTCCTCTCCAACGGGGATTCGGATTTCTAATTCAAAAAAGAGTTCTTGCGCATGTTTTCACTGCGTTGTGCTCCATCGCGGACGCTAGGTATTTCAGCGATTCAGCATTCGCGCCGCATTGCGCAAAATTGCGCCGTTTAACACACAAAACATTTCACACCGAAGAAAACGACCGTGAACGTTTTGGCCTCCCTATTGTATCGGCTCTGCTCGGCTCGCCTCCGGCCCGCTTTTAGAACTTCGCCGGGTCTCTCTCGCACGCGCGCGTAAAATGCGCGTAAAATGGTCGGCGGCCAGAGCTGCGGCTTCTTAAACGTAAAGGCTCACTTCCCGAACGGATGGGTGGGCCAAACATCACGCTGGAATAAGCAGAAAGCATAAAAATCAAAATCTTAATTGCTATCCTTGACAAACTTGTTTTCCGTACTAATGTTAAAGTGTGGAAACAAACTCTGAACCAAAACCGAAACTTGCTGAACTTCCTAAGATCGTTGAGATACTTGCTGAACTTCGTAAGATCGCCAACAGACTTGATGAGGCAGCAAATGCTTTAGCTGGGCTAGCTGGACATGAGGAGGCTTGGTCGCTTGAGGAAGCTGCGGAGG
>QHMR01000128.1:7652-12139 GCA_003217875.1 Verrucomicrobiota bacterium | reverse complement strand
TGCCGGGTGACGCAGATTCGGATTGGCACGAAGCCAAGCGCCAGCTCCTTTGCGAATCAGATGAACTAGGTGGGCTTTCTACGATAACAGCGGGAGAGTCGGGCAGAATTCTCCGAGCAATAGAGGACGTCGCGCTGTCCGTCACGGTAGCGTCAGCAAAGCCTCGAGTTGAATCGATTGAACAAGAAAAAGGTATGCCGTACGAAACAACTTCCACTGAGATTCAATCGTCCGCAGCCGAGGCGATCCCTGAACCCACATCTAATTACCCAAATGCTGTTTCCGCTGAGCCAATATTTCCACAAACAACGACACTTCCAACCAAGCCCAACACCACGCAAATCCAAACTGCTCCAGTTGACAAGTCACCATCCGCTGTCATGGCCAAAACGCCCCGCACTGGCCCAGCTGGAACGTCCGTGGACGTCACGTTCTCATTCGAGATCACAGCTGTCCAGCTGACGCCAACCTTCGAAATGGATGCTTTGACAGTGCGCCCCGCATCCAGGTTGGTCATGATGCGCTTGGCTCTGCACCTGCAGTCTCAGCCAACCAAGAATTTACAAGTCAGTTTTGAAGCGGCAAAAATTCAGCCTGTCGGGGGCACATTAGGAACTCTTCGGATGCTTCCTTTTAAACAGCAGAGGCCTGTTGCGAATGGTTCGCATTCATCTGCACCCGCGGGATTGCAGGTCGTCCCTAATTTCGAGGCTGCACCAGTCCAACTCACGCCATCCGAACCGGCCCAAGCGACTGTCTTTGTGACAGTCCCGTGCGAAATCAGCATCGTAGAGTTTTCCCCGTTGTTTGAGATTGCTTCCGTTATTTTGAACTCGAGCTGCAAACGGGTGTTTGTGCAATTGCCTGGCACCAGTCCCGGCGGAGAAGAGACAGCTCGCGTGTTCGAAATTGCAAATTTGGAGCTCACCGAAAGCGGCGACATTTCCACGATGCAGCTAAATTTGCTGGGTCCGGCCGAGGCGAGCGTAACGTGAAATGTGTATGACGGTTTAGCGCGAACGCAGCTGAGTCGCAGAAACGGTTCCGGTGGATCAATTTACAGTCAAAACAAACTTCTCCACCGCCGTATTCCCGGCGTTGGATGCTTACCATGTCCCAATGAACCCGGCTCCGGTTGCCGTTATTCGCTTCCTCGTAAGCTTGGGCCGGAGTGAGTTGAAACGAGCCAGTGATTTTCCGATCAGGCAAGATGTCCCGCATCGGCTGCAAGATGCGCGGATTAAAGCCGAGCGAAAATTCACACTGTAAACATAGAAATCAAAATCTTAATTGCTATCCTTGATAAGCTTGTTTTCCATACTTATGTTAGACTGTGGAGACAATCTCTGAACTAAAATCGAAAGCTGCTGAACTTCGTAAGATCGCCGATAAACTTGATGAGGCGGCAAATGCTTTAGCTGGGGTAGCTGGACATGAGGAGGCTTGGCCGCTTTCATTAGCGAACGCGACATCAGAATTAGGCGATTTGGCCAGCGTGTCAGGGGTAAACGCGATCTTCCGCGTTTTGACAGAAGCCGGTACCCCCCTGAAAAAGACAACTTTGTCGCAACAATTGCGAGACCGTGGCAAGGCAATTGGGGACAATACGCTGCAATCATATTTGAGTCGGGACAAACGTTTCCAGAGTTACGGGCGTGGACGATGGGGTTTGACTCGTTAACGATCGAGCGACGAAGGCGGCTCTGGTTTAGCCGAACGCTCGTCCGCCGCTCTACGCGCACGCGCGCGGCGTCGATCTAATCAGCGATGCGCTGCCATTCGGTCGGCTGTGGCAGGGCGAGCCGAATGCGGTCAGCAACGCGCAACTCCAGGGCGAAATCAGCTTGACAAAAATCGTGCGCCGTGAGCAAAATCATCTGCCTCAAAAGTTCGCACGGCTCATGAAAACACTGGCGCAGCGACGACGAGACGTCGTTGATTTGACGAAACGAGGCCGGCGCGTTCTAAAGGCTTCCATCAACTTGGTTCAGCAATGCTGGGCTAAACCAAATAGGCTTAAACATTCGACGATCTCCATACACGTTTACGAGATTCGGCCGCGAGCCGATAAGCGCGGTTTTGACCTAATCAGCGATGCGCTCCCATGCAGCCCCCTGTGGTATCGCGGCCCAAAGGCAATCAGGGATGCAATCGGCTATGCAAAGTTTTACAGCCGCTCACATGATGCTGTGATCCGGGTTTACGATGCGGCGGGCAACGAGATCGAAACGCATCAACATGCGGGCGACTTCGAGAGCGGTGAGCTTTTACTCTCTTCACATCGCAGTTTCGCTAAACCGAATGTCCATGATTCCGCGTTTATCGCGTGATCACGAGGTAAGGAAGCTGATCACAAACGCACTCAACTTTTCATCCCCACAACGAAGCGCTTTCCATCGCCGCGATGCGGTTTTGCGATCGCTCTCATTCGCCGCTCCTGTTCAATGGCAGGCGGCAATTCGAACAGATTCTCAATCATCTGCCCGGTGATGTAGCGGTTGCGATGATGCCAGCACGCCTGCGGGGTCGGCCTTGTGATAATTCCGCTCTTTTTTAATCCACCTAGTCCTTTCCCCGATCGCTTTGAGTCAGCCTTGAAAGGTTCTAACTCCGTAGGTGGATTCCCTCCCGAGAGTGCGATTACGAATGCAGTCACATGATGCTGTGATCCGCGTTTACGATGACGCTGGCAACATAGTCGAAATCGATTGTCCGTCATTTCCAGTACCTGTCCCGGTGCTGTCTGATGCACACGTTGAATGCCGTGTATTATTTGTGTGTGCCGCGCGATTCGATTATTTTGATTTTACGAGTAAGACAAAAAGACGCGGCCGGGCACGATCGTAATTGCTCAAGCAACAGCTGGCCGATTGAGAGGCAAATCGAGGTTCTCGCTGCGGGGCTCCAGAAAGGGGGTGGCAGCTTGAACAAACCGCACCGCAAATGGTCGTTAACAAATAGTAAGCTGCGTAGTCCACAAAAAGAGCATCCGGCATTTGACAATCAGCCGTCGCGCTTCACCGCGCGGCGGCTTTTTGTTTTTCCTCAAATCCAAAGCTGTTATCCACCCTACCACTCTCCGAACTCGTCCGCGTGCTCGTGTGTCTCATTCACGTCCCAAGCTCTATCAGATCTCGGCTGCGAAGCAGAAGGCTGTCGCAACAACTGAAGGTCACGCCGCAACAAGGCCATCCTTAACGGATAACCGCCCCTAACCTTCTGCCGTAGCCTCGCCTTCTCCGCAGCAACGCCTTTGCTACGCGAAAATTATTGTGACCGTGGCCATCAATGGGCAAGACAAACTCCGACTTTTTTCGTGCCTTTCCAAACGCCAGGTTATTTATCGCGGGTACTCTCGACCTTTCTCGTTTAGTGGTCCAAGGCGTTCCAGACGCTTCTCGTAAACCACGTAATACTTCCATCTCAACATGCATTTAGGCGTCAATTTGTCTTCTCGTCACGTCTGATTCGAGCCCTGGCCGAGCAGATTCAGCTGCATCATGCTGATGTCGCCGCGTTCATCGAGCTGCAGGTTCGTTATCTCGAACACCGGGGCTCCTTCGCCTGAGCTTGAACTCAAGCCCGGCAGCTGTACGTGAACTCGCTTGGAACTTGAATTCAGTGTAACAGAGGCAACCTCAAACGACGGCGAAAATTGGATCGCGCCGATTTGGAAGCGGGCTCTGACCTTGACACATGCCCGTCCCTCTTGCGAAGGAGTAAGCCAGATAGGCGCGGCCTTGAGGTTAGGTACGAATTGCAAACCTGCGATCGCAAATGAAGGCGAACCGTCAGCCAAAGGTTTTTGCTGTTGAGAACGAACCACTTGTATTTTGCCAAGTCCGTCCCCTGCGAGTGCAACCTTTGCAATCTCGAAAGCGACTTCCGAATCGGTCATCGGCTGCGAGTCTTGGAAAGGACCCAGACGCATAGTCACCACCTTGGACGCCGGCCGGACTTGCAGGGCACCGACTTTGAAGGCCGGCGTTAGTTGCACAGAAGCAACCTCGAAGGAGAAAGTCAGTTCGACGGTAGTATGCGTGGTGCCGGGAGGTGGTTGTGGCTTCGCCACGAGCGGAGTTTCGGTTGTTTCAGACATAGTTGCGGGTGTGGCTATTTTCGATGGCGATGATACGGGTTCCGGAACGTACGAGGGGACCTCGTGGACTGCTTCAGCTGTGGAGGGTTCCATCCCGTTAGCGCTCACTTGCGGAATTGCTTGCTCTTGCGGGAGCGGTTCCGCCATAGCGGCTGCTACTGGCTCCATAGCTGGCGTTGCGGCTACCTCAGCAACCACCGGTAACGCACTGGGCTCCTCCGTCGGTGGTGGCACTTGCGGTATTGCTTGCTCTTGCGCGGGCGGTTCCGCCATAGCAGCTGCTACTGGCTCCATAGCTGGCGTTGCGGCTACCTCAGCAACCACCGGTAACGCACTGGGCTCCTCCGTCGGTGGTGGCACTTGCGGTATTGCTTGCTCTTGCGCGGGC
>QHMR01000128.1:0-7493 GCA_003217875.1 Verrucomicrobiota bacterium | reverse complement strand
GCGTTTGACCGGACTCCGACGCCCGCGTGCTACTAAACGATGAAAGCCCGGAAGCTTCTGCGACAACTGAAGCGGCTGCGGCCCCTAGGATCGGTGCAGCCACCCGGTGTATCTTGTGATCCGCTTCTGCGTTTTGAGAAACCGGCGTTTGTGGAACTGTGCCTCTCAAATCCGTCAAACCATCAAAAGCACCGCCCGATTCTATTAAACGCAAAGCCGTGCGCTGCATTAACGGCTTTGACGCTGTTAATCGCAGTGAGACCTGGCGCGGCCCGCCCAAAAAACCATTGTCCGACGAAATGCCCTTGTGAAAGGACAATATGCTCGGTTCACTGGGGTTAGATACGGGCGACCCGGAAGAGCCGTTCGAGAAGTAACTCGGTGTCGTGAACGTGTAGCGTCGACCCTGGGAAACAACCGCCCCACCTAAAAACAAGATGCCGGCTAACAGCAGTCCGCCCACCAACCACGTCCGATGGCTCGTCACAAACCCGGTGACAGAAGTCCACGAGTCCGATGCGAGTATCTTGGTCGGCGTTTTGCCGACTGCCGACGGTGACGGCCTTATTGCAGCAGTAGGCGACTGCTCAGCCTTCCCAGTGGCAACAGCAGCAGCATCCTCAGAGGGCGAAGCGGCTGCGCCCGGCAATCCTCCCGGAGAAAGCATTTTGGCTGGTTGAGCGCTCGTTTGACCCGCAAGCGGTTCGCTGGGGGCGGAGACGGCACTCTGTTCCGATGATGTCCCCAGAGTTGTGCCTTCCGCCCCGCTGCTCGGGTTGTTCGCTGCCAGGTCCGAAAAAGCAAGCGATTCGGTTTTCGCTGTTTCTCCCTGTTTGTTGGCAACAGCAACCCTCTCAGGAATAGGACTTGGCTCAATCGCCGGACCGCCCTCCGCCTGGGACGCGCCGACGTTTGTTGTGTCGAACGCGAGCGCCGGTGCAGTCGAACCTTCCGGCCGCTGTATCCACCCAACATCGTAAAAAGCGTCAGCAAAAACACTGTTAAGCGCTGGCGAATAAATCTTGTTAGCTGAACCGGCCCAATCAGCGGCCTTCTCCGCATTGTTGTGTTTGTACTCCCACGCAGCCTGAGCGTAATAGAGAGCCGGCGTATCGCCTGTAAATTGGAACTCCTCCATCATGGCGTGCGCGCGGCTCTCTTTGCCTTCGAGCAAAAGCGTCATGTAAATCTTGAATTTAATAAGCTCTGCCGCCTGATTCTTATCGCCACCTGGAGTTCGCTTGTACAGCGCCTCGAAACGCTCCCGCGCTTTTGCGTAGTCCTTCTTTTTGAACGGAATTTGCGCGAGATTATATTGCGCTTCGCGGAACTTTGGATCAAGCTTGGCTGCTGTCTTAAATGCAGCTTCGGCCTGGTCAAATTGCTGTTGCTGCATCAGAATCTCGCCACGCAAATTGAGGGTCGCTGGCTGATTCGGATCGGCCTGGTCCGCTTCATCAACTAATTTAAGCGCTGTCGCGAAATCGCGCTGCCGGAGCGCCTGCTGCGATTGCTCGAATTTGGAACGTGCGACGGCCTTCGTTTTTTCCGAGCGCTCGGCGGCTGTCATCAGCGGCAATGACGGTCGCGCTTCGCCGGCTGGCTTTTCCAGCCATCCGATTTCGTAAAGTGATTCTGCAAACAGTTTGTTCAGCTGCGGCGTGAAGTTCTTCTGTGCCGCGCTAATCCAGTCGTTCGCTTCCTTTTGATTCTTCTGTTGAAGTGCGACGGCTGCCTTCACATAGTCAACAGCCGGGGTATCGGGCGAAAGTTCCAGCTTGGCCAAAATGGAATCCACCATGTTCCCTTTGCCTTCCATCAGGTACGTCAGAAGAATTTTGTATTGGATCAGCTGCGAAGCTTCTTTTGCCAGATCGGATTCGCCACTGGAGAGCCGCTGTTCGAAGCGCTTCCGCGCCTCCCCCCAGTCTTTTTTGAGAAACGGGATTTGCGCCAGGTTAAAGCGCGCATTCCAAAACTTTGGATCGATCTTGGCGGCTTCCTGAAACGTGGTTTCCGCTTGATCGTAGTTGCCTTGTCGCATCAGGATGACCCCGCGCAAATTTCGCGAGGCGGCCAGATCAGGCTGGCGCGCATCGATCGCGTCGAGTTGCTTTAGTGCCTCCGAAAATTTCTTTGCATCGAACGCCTTATAAGCGCCGTTGTACATTTCCTCCAATTCCGCTCTCGTCGGTGCGACATTGTCGGCCGCAAATGAACTAAACCCCAACGCTACAACCGCAGTCATTGTCCAAATTCTCATGAAGTAACGATTCAAGCCCCGTTCGCTGTCCGTGACAAGTGGAAAGTTGCTCATGCGAGTCGATTTTTCAGCGCCCTTCGGAAAAACAGCGAGCCGATCGTGATCACGTCCCTGCTGTCCTTAGTCATTGAGATTGGCCACGATCCGTAAACCTTCCAAGGTGAGGTGCGGCCGAATCACACCGATCTCCTGCAACCGTCCGGCGATCAGGCGCGCGTAGCCGCCTGTCGCTATGACGTAAACCTTCTTGTGCGGAAACTGCTCTGCTTTGATTCGTGCAAGGATTTCTCTGACTAATCCGCGATATCCGATTACCGCACCAGATCGCATCGCCTCGATTGTCGACTTACCGACCGCGTGCCGCGGCTCTTTCAACGAAATCCTGGGCAAAAGAGCCGTTCGTTTGTAAAGAAAGTTCGTCATTGCTTCGAGTCCCGGCGCAATCAAGCCGCCGATGTACGTGCGACGCTCGGAAACGATGTCGAAAGTCACCGCTGTGCCAAAATCGATCACGACCGCGGGAAATCCATAGAGCTCCGCAACTGCTGCAGCGTTTGCCAGTCGGTCCGCACCAATCGACTGCGGCTTGGGGTAATCAATTCCCACGCCCAGATTTAGCTTCCAATCCAGCCAGAGCACTCTGGCCCTTTTTCTTGCCGCCTTTGCTATCGCGGAATTTTTTGTCGGCACCACCGACGAAACGACAACTTTCCGCACGTTTCGTTGACGGAGCAATCCACCGACCACACTGTGTGAAAGCTTCTTCGTGGCGATTCGCGCGGGGGCCGAGAGTCGCCTTCTCGATGCAAACGCAAACTTTGCATACGAGTTACTAATATCGATCAACAAATAGTCTGACCTGGGCACAACGAACAAGATGCAGACACTGAACCCCGGGTGTCGTCAAGCTTGTGTCCGATGCGTCCGATTGATCGTGGGCCGCTGTTCTCGCGAGCCGCTGCTGCTTTGCTTGCGACCTAGTTTGTCGAGCGTACCGTGCGGTTGAATGAGAAGATTGATCCATCGCCCCCGTCGCTTGCGGCGCTCCCCTGCTTTGCGAAATCTCGTCCGGGAGACGCAATTGAGCGTCCACGATTTCGTTTTGCCGCTGTTTGTAAACGAAAAACTGGATGAACCCCGGCCTATCGCCAGCATGCAGGGAGTTTCTCAGCTGCCCCTAAAACAAATTGCAGATGAAGCATGCCGCGCTCATGACCTTGGGCTCCAAGCGGTCTTGCTTTTCGGAATTCCAGAACACAAAGACGAACAGGCGTCCGGCGCTTACTCAGAAAATGGAATCATTCAGAAAGCGTTGCGAGCTATTAAAGCAAAGTGTCCAGATCTGGTCGCCATCACCGACGTTTGCCTGTGCGAATACATGAGCCACGGGCATTGCGGCGTCACACGCATGGATGGAGATCATTTCCATGTCCTCAACGACGAGAGCGTTGAGCTTTTGGTCAAGACGGCGCTCTCTCACGCAGCAGCGGGTGCAGACATGGTGGCGCCAAGTGACATGATGGATGGCCGCATCCGCGCAATTCGCGAGGCGCTCGATCTCGGAGGCTTCGATCAAACTGGGATAATCAGCTACGCTGCCAAATTTGCGTCGGCGTTTTACGGGCCATTCCGCGAGGCAGCCGAAAGCCCGCCGCAGTTTGGCGATCGCCGTTCTTACCAGATGGATTTCGCCAACGCAAACGAAGCTCTGCGCGAGGTCGCTCTGGATATCGACGAAGGAGCGGACATCCTGATGGTAAAACCCGCCTTGCCATATCTCAACATCTTATGGCGTGTCCGTGAGCGCTTCGGAAAACCGACTGCCGTTTACCATGTCAGCGGGGAATATGCGATGGTCAAAAGCGCCGCCGAAAAAGGGCTCTTGGACGAACGTGCTGCTATTTTTGAAATTATGACCGCCCTCAAACGCGCCGGCGCGGACATTATCATCACTTATTGGGCGCGCGATCTCGCGCAATGGGTGCCGGAGTAATAAGCACCAAAGGTGAAACGGAGGCGCATACGCGGCTAAAACGACTCGCGTTCGTATGGGCACAGGCACAGGGGTTTTCCGCGTGCGCAATGGAAGTGAGTTTGCCGAAGTGTCGCTACCGTGCTGATCTGGCCGCGTGTCGATGGCAGCGAAAACAGATTGTATCGACAGCAGTCTTTGAATGCAAACAAGCGCTTTGCGATCTGCGGCGAGATAATTGCCACCGCGAGACCGCGAGCCGCCGGCTCGACGCGATCTGCAAGCGCCGCCAGGTTCTTGAAACATGCCTTCGTGAGCACTATCCGAACCTGCGAAATGGCGATTCGCTTTTCCCCGAGTTCGATCCGCAGGCCTTCACCGCGATCGGGCACCGCGGTCATGCGCGCCTGTTACATGATCTGCGCGCGCTACAAAATCGTCTCTACGATTGCACCAAGTTCGACAAATTAGTTCGCTACCGCTGCGCGAACTTGTTCTTTCTTGTCTTGCCCGAGCAATTGTTTCGCGAACCGGAGATCCCGGCGGGCTGGGGCGCGCTCGTGGAATCAGATGGCGTCCTCACACTTGTGCGCAAACCAATCTGGCACGAGACAACAACCGAGGATCGCGTTCGCCTTCTGCAGCGAATCGCCATTGCCGGAACGCGAGTGCTGAATCAAAAGCTGGAAATCGGATGCGATGGGGTCGACCCCGAACATCGCCGATCGGTCCGTAGCAGCGATTGCTATTCCGGCGCCTGAATGGGCACGAGCAAGTTGTGCCCGGTCATCTCTTTTGGCTGAGGCAATCCGAGCAAAAATAAAAGAGTCGGCGCCACATCGGCAAGAATTCCATCTTCGCAGCGGAACTTTGCTGCATCGCTGGCAACGTAAATGAAATGCACAAGATTGCTGGTATGAGCGGTGTTAGGTGAGCCATCGGGATTGCGCATCTGCTCGCAATTTCCATGGTCGGCGGTGACGAGGGCTTTGCCGTCAATCTCGAGAAGTTTTGAAATAATTCGTGCGGTACATTCATCCACAGTCTCTACGGCTTTGATTCCAGCTTCGACGACACCGGTGTGACCGACCATGTCGGGATTGGCGAAATTCAGGATGATGAGATCGTAATTTGCCATTCGTGCCAGCACTTCATCGGTGACCTCAAACGCGCTCATTTCCGGTTTCAAATCGTAGGTAGCAACTTTTGGTGAGGGAATCAGTTTGCGGTGTTCACCCGGAAACGGTTTCTCAATTCCTCCATTAAAAAAGTAAGTTACATGCGCGTATTTCTCCGTCTCGGCGATGCGCAATTGCTTTTTCCCCGCGGCGCTCACGACCTCCGCGAGGATTTTGTGAAGCTCTTGCTGCGGAAAAATGAACGGCGAAGCAAAGCGGACGTCGTATTGCGTGAGGCTGACAAAATGGACTTGCGGCCATACCTCACGATCGAAGCCGTCGAAATCCTTCAGCAAAAAGGCTTGCGACAATTGCCTGGCCCGATCGGCGCGAAAGTTGAAAAACAAAACTGAGTCGCCATCTCGCACCCGCTGCTCGTCTGCGTCGGCGAAAATCAGCGGCGGCATGAACTCATCCGTTTTGCCAAGTGAGTATTGCCGCTCAACCGCCGCGGACGGCGATGATTTGCAGATCTCGCCGCGGCCAAGAACGATTGCGTCCCATGCCTTTTTCGTGCGGTCCCAGCGCCGATCACGATCCATCGCGAAATAGCGACCAATGACGGTAACTATCTTAGCTCCGCGTTTCTCCAGTTCCTTTTCACACGTCCTCAAAAACGCGGCTCCGCCGGTAGGAGAAGTATCTCGGCCGTCGGTAAAAGCATGGACGAAGATGTCCATTACGCCTGTTTCACGCGCGGCGTTAGCCAGCGCAATCATGTGCAAATAATGGCTGTGCACGCCGCCGTCAGAAACCAGGCCTAGCAAGTGAAGCCGATGACCGCGCGCGCCCGCGAATGTTTGTTGCAAAACTGGGTTACGCGTTAGTTCGCCCTTTTCGATTGCTTTGTTAATTCGGGTCAGATCTTGATAAACGATCCTACCTGCTCCCAGGTTTAGGTGGCCAACTTCCGAGTTGCCCATCTGTCCCTCCGGCAAACCGACGTCGGCGCCGCTGGCGCTCAATTTAGACCAAGGATAATCCTGGTAGAGCTTGTCGTGAAGGGGCGTCGACGCGAGCAGCGTGGCATCTCCGTTCTCTTTGCACTTGTCGCGGCCGGCTGGATTGATGCCCCAGCCATCGCGAATGATGAGCATCACTGGGCCAGCCATACGTTGCCCGCACTTTGGCGATGAACGAGAAAGTCGACAAGCGGTTCTTTCGTTGACAACCGAACAGCCGCGCGCCTACATCGGCCTCGTGAAATGGCGCAATCAGTTGCTCGCGCTCTTTTGTCTTCTCGTGTTTGCGGGCGTCGGTGTTCTTTATTTTCAACACTGGGTCATCCGGAAACCATTTGGAATTATCTTATTTGTCGGGGAAGGGCTTTCTCCCGCTCGGCTGGCGCCTACGCGTGTCTATGCTGCCGGAGCCGGCACCCGCTTGAACGTGGATTCGATGGCGCATGCGGCTTTGGTAATGAATTACTCGAAGGATTTTGCCGCTCCAGATCAGCCGGCTGCCGCAACCGCAATCGCAACAGGTGAGAGAGTCACCAATCGCGCGCTTGCGGTGAATAGCGACGGGAAGCCTATTAAGAGCATCGTTGAACTAGCTCGCGAGCATGGACGAGCCACAGGACTGGTGACGGACACAAAACTCACTGATCCAACCAGCGCGGCTTTTTACGCGCACCCAAGTGTCGCGACCGATGTCGAGAAGATCGCCGCTGACTTCGTGGATCGAGGAAATATAGACATCGCATTGGGTGGCGGTGCGGCCCAATTTCTTCCCGCCACAAAAGGCGGCGACAGACAAGACAATCGCGATCTGTTGCTCGAACTCCGGGGCAACGGGTTCGATATTGTTCGAACACGAACCGAGCTGGAAACAATTCCCGCGTGGCGCCGGCCGAAACTTTTCGGTGTTTTTGATGACGGAGACCTCGCGTTCACGAACCAGGTGGAAGAAAGAAGTCAGCAACCGAGTCTTTCAGACATGGTGCGGCGCGCAATCCAATTACTTCAATACAACACTGGCGGCTATCTGCTGGTTGTTGACGCGGGGCTGATGCGCAAAGCAGCTCAAGATAACAACGGAGAAAGAACCCTCAGCCAAACAGTTGAACTGGATCGCGCAG
>QHMR01000127.1 GCA_003217875.1 Verrucomicrobiota bacterium | reverse complement strand
GTCAGAGATCAGAAGCCAGAACGATATTTTGCAGGTCTCTCCGGCTCACCGTCCTTTGCCAAAGAGCATCGTGTATAGCGTTTTCAGCACGATCATGGCATCCAGCTTCAGTGAGTAATGCCGGATGTAATAAAGGTCGTATTTCAGCTTCTCCACCGCGTCCTCGTCGCTCTCGCCGTAAGGATAATTCACTTGCGCCCAGCCCGTGATACCAGGCTTCACCAAGTGCCGAAAATGATAAAATGGGATTGTTTGCTCATATCGTTCGGCGCATTTGCTCCACTCTGGACGCGGTCCAATCAGGCTGATGTCTCCTTTGAGCGCATTCCAAAGTTGCGGCAGCTCGTCGAGCCGAAGTTTCCGCAACCAACGCCCCACAGAGGTCACACGGCGATCGTCTTTTCGCGTGTAAATGTCTTCGTCCGCGTCATCAGAGCGCCTGTGCATCGTTCGGAATTTGACAAGAACGAATCGTCGTCCGTCGCGGCCGACTCGTTCCTGCCGGTAGAAAACCGGACTGCCGTCCTCTATCCATATAAGCAGAGGGGTGAGCACGAAGAGCGGAGCGGAAATGATTAGCGCTGTCACCGACGCGACCACGTCGAAGAGCCGCTTGAGGTAATGGTAGGGAGAAGTGCGAGCCAGCTGAAACCCACTCTGGAGCGGCCAAAACGGATCAATGATGCCCAGCGGCAGATAACGCCATTGAGTTTCGTAGAACGATTCCAGCGTGTAAACGCGCGTTTCCTGAAACTGTGCGTGTACTAAGCGCTCCAGCAATTCCGTGCCGAGCGAGCTCGCTTTCTCAGCTAGAATGATGCCGCTATATTGTTTGCCGAGATTAGTCAATTTGGCCGCAAGGTTTCCCTGCACAATCGGCGATCCTTGACCGGCAATTGGCTCGCCCACCCGCTGGTCGTTCACATCCACAAACTCCAGTTGCTGTCCGTTCGGCGAGTTCCTGTACGCCTCGTAAAAACGAGCCGCCGTCGCGCCGCCACCAATGACGAGGAATGACCGGTTGGCGCTGCTGGCAACAACATATTGCCGAATCCACCGGCGATAAGCCAGCGAGACTGGCAGAAAAATTGCGAAACTCAAAAGAAGAACGCCACGGCTCGGCTTCATCGTCTGATCGAACGTCGCTGCAGAATAAATCAGCATCGCACTAACGACGGCCGCAGCTATGAGCGCGAGGATGTGTTCGGCCGCATAACCGAGGGTGAGCTTCTCGACAGTGCGATCGTAGCCCCCAACAAAATAAAGCGCAGTCACAATCACGCCGAGTTGAATCAGATTGATGATGAAGAACTGAAACGGCGTGGCGTAAAACGCGTCGTACCGAAACCAACCTGCCACTCGGTAGATAGCGAGCCAGCTTACTACATCGAGAAAAAGATAGAGCACCGCAGACGACCATTCATGACTGAGAAAATGCGACCACAGGGCAGTGGGCTTGCGACGGGCGACCGCGCGGCCGGACTTGCCGATATGTATTCGCGACTCCTCTTTGAACGGGAGGATTTCCTGCGAGATCGCCTGCGATTCTTCGCGGTTCGCCATGAAGCCGGCAATTATAGGCTTAAACACGCAAAGTGAAAGAATACTTTGTTTTGGCCTAACCCGATAGCGCACGCCTCTGGCGCGCCGGCGAGCGATCATCGATCGCTGCTACGCCTTGACGCTCCAAGCGCCGTCCATAACCTGAGATTGATTTGGCAACGCGTTGAGCCGCCTTCGCATCGCTACGGCGGGCCGAGGGACAACCATCTTGGCGTTCGCCGAGCGCATATATTTGTAGCGTGAACATCCTAGCGGCTTTTTATCGTTCATCAGTTGGAAAAAAAATGATCGTCGCGATCACCGGCATCATTTTGATCCTATTTGTGATCGGACATCTGCTAGGGAATTTGCAGATTTTTATCGGACCGGATTGGATCAATGGTTACTCGCAACATCTGCGCGATCTTGGCCCCCTGCTTTGGGCAATTCGTTTGTTCCTGCTCACTGCTGTCATTGTTCATATCTACGTGACGATCCAATTAGCAATCGAGAATCGCCGCGCCCGGCCGGAGGCCTACGTCGACAGGCAATACGTGAAGGCGACGTTCGCTTCACGCCACATGGTCATGAGCGGCTTGATCGTGCTCGCCTTTATCGTTTATCACCTCGCGCATTTCACCTTTCGAAAAACCGATCCGCGTTTTGCGCTGCTTAAGCCTGATCCTCTCGGCCATTACGATGTCTACTCGATGATGGTTTATGGGTTCCAAAATTATTTTGTGTCGGGCTTTTACGTGCTCGGTCTGTTTTTGCTAACCCTTCATTTGGGCCATGGCTCATCGAGCTTTTTTCAATCACTCGGATTGAACGACAATAAGTTGACACCGCGCCTGGCCCTCGGTGGCCGAGTTTTTGCCTGGCTTCTCTTCGCTGGCTATACCTCCATCCCCGTCGCCATTTTGCTTGGACTGATAAAGCCGGCGCAACAGTTATGATCGGCACACTAGATTCGAAAATTCCGCCGGGACCGCTCGCTCAAAAATGGCGCAGTCATCGAGATCATTCGCGCTTGGTGAGTCCAAACAACCGGCGAAAATTCGAGATCGTAGTGGTGGGCAGCGGTCTGGCCGGCGGATCGGCCGCGGCCACTTTGGGCGAGCTTGGCTATCGGGTGAGATGCTTTTGTTTTCAGGATTCGGCGCGCCGTGCGCACTCAATTGCAGCCCAGGGCGGAATCAATGCGGCGAAAAATTATCAGAATGATGGCGACAGCGTTTATCGGTTGTTCCATGACACGATAAAAGGCGGCGACTTTCGTTCCCGCGAGGCGAACGTTTATCGACTCGCCGAGATCGCCAACAACATCATTGACCAATGCGTCGCACAGGGTGTGCCGTTCGCCCGTGAATATGGAGGGCTGCTCGCCAACCGCTCCTTTGGCGGCGCACAGGTGTCCCGGACTTTTTACGCGCGTGGACAAACCGGTCAGCAGCTCCTGCTGGGCTGCTATCAGGCGCTCTGCCGCCAAATTGCCGCGGGTACCGTGCGGATGTTCCCACAGACGGAAATGCTGGATCTGGTGATCGTTGAAGGACAAGCCAAGGGCATCATTACGCGCAGCCTGCGTTCAGGAAAAATCGATAGACTCCCGGCCGATGCCGTCGTGCTCGCCACTGGCGGATATGGGAATGTGTTTTATCTCTCCACCAATGCGCGCGGCTGCAATGTCACAGCGACCTATCGTGCTTACAAAAGGGGCGCGCTATTTGCCAATCCGTCGTTTACCCAAATTCACCCGACATGCATCCCGGTTACTGGCGAACATCAATCGAAGCTCACGTTGATGTCTGAGTCGCTGCGGAACGATGGACGTGTTTGGGTTCCGAAACGGAAAGAAGACCGGAACAAGTCGCCCGGTGAAATTCCAGAGCAAGATCGCGATTATTATCTCGAGCGAAAATATCCCAGCTACGGCAACCTTGCGCCGCGGGATATCTCATCACGCGCGGCAAAGGAAGTTTGCGATGAGGGCCGCGGCGTCGGTCCCGGCGGGCGCGGCGTCTACCTCGATTTTGCCGACGCGATCAAGCGCCTTGGCGAAAATACGATCCACGAACGCTATGGAAATTTGTTTGAAGTTTATGAAAAGATCACTGGCGAAAACGCCTACAAAGTGCCGATGCGAATCTACCCCGCAGTCCACTACACGATGGGTGGCCTCTGGGTCGATTACGATCTGATGAGCAACGTGCCCGGTCTGTTTGTAATCGGGGAAGCAAATTTTTCCGATCACGGCGCAAACCGTCTCGGAGCCAGTGCGCTTATGCAAGGCTTGGCTGACGGTTATTTTGTTTTGCCAAACACGCTGCCAAATTATCTCGCCGGCCAGATGGGAAAACGGCCGCCACCGGATTCTCCAGAGTTTCGAGAAGCAGAGGAAGATGTGCGCCTGAGGATCGAGAAACTCCTCAAAGTCAACGGCAGGCGTTCGCTCGACTCTTTCCATCGAGAGCTTGGACTTCTTCTCTGGGAAAAATGCGGGATGTCGCGTCACGAGAAAGGATTGCGCGAAGCGCTCGAAAAGATTCCCGAATTGAGAGAACAATTCTGGCGCGACGTACGCGTTCCTGGCAGCGAAGAAGATTTTAACCAGTCCCTCGAACGTGCCGGACGCGTCGCCGATTTCCTCGAATTCGCCGAGCTGATGTGCTTGGACGCGCTTGAGCGCGACGAATCTGCCGGAGCGCATTTTCGCGAGGAACACCAAACACCCGATGGTGAGGCACTCCGCGACGACGAAAACCACGCAGCAGTGTTCGCGTGGGAATTTCAAGATAGCGGGCAATTACCAAAACTGCACCGCGAACCGCTCCATTTTGAAACCGTGCATTTGGCGCAGAGGAGCTATAAGTGAATTATTCTTCTGGTAGGCCGCGACGGCTGCGCGCGCCGACGAATTTGGCGGATGGCTTGGCGATCCGTCCTTACCGCGCTCAACTATGAACTTTCGGTTGAAAATCTGGCGCCAGCCGAATGCGAATACTCCGGGCAAACTGACGGATTACGAAGTGCGCGACATTTCGCCGAACACCTCATTTCTCGAAATGCTCGATATCCTGAACGAAAGGTTACTCGAGCGCGGCGAGGAGCCGATCGCGTTCGATTCCGATTGCCGCGAAGGAATCTGCGGAACGTGCGCTCTCACCGTCAATGGCGAAGCTCACGGTCCGGATCACCCCGGCGCGGTATGCGAGCTTTACATGCGAAAATTTAGTGACGGCGCTACGATCATAATCGAACCATTCCGCGTAGGCGCGTTCCCGATCGTCAAAGATTTAGTGATTGATCGAAGCGCACTGGATCGAATCGTCCAAGCCGGCGGTTTCATCAGCGCCCGCGCCGGTTCTGCCCCGGAAGCAAATTCGATTCTGATTCCCAAACACAACGCTGACCTGGCCATGGAAGCGGCGGCTTGCATCGGCTGCGGCGCGTGCGCTGCAGCCTGTCCAAATGGATCGGCGATGCTTTTCACCGCGGCGAAAGTCTCGCACTTATCTTTTTTGCCGCAGGGCCATCCGGAACGGGAGAGTCGTGTTCTGAAAATGGTGCGCGTGATGGATGCGGAAGGATTCGGTAATTGCACCAATACTTACGAATGCGAAGCGGTTTGTCCCGCCGAGATCAGCGCCAGTTTCATTGCGAAACTCAATCGCGAATACGCGCGAGCAGCACTGCAGCGCAGCGCTGGCGAATGATCACAAAGGAAAGATCTGTGGGAAGAGCCGTTGGATTCCCACCGGACGACGTCGTCCCTACAGCGTGTGTGTCACACACGCCCAAAGCTCCGGATCGAGCTCCGACCTTGCCCGCTTCGCCAGAGCATCGGCATCTTTGGTAGGACGCGTTACAGCAAAAACGGTCGAGCCGGAACCGGACATTAGCGCCGCGCCCACTTCCGGCTGCTTGAGCAACCACATCTTGGAATGCGCGAGAAAAACGAATTTTTCGAAAACCGGGCGCTCGAGGTCGTTCACAAAAGCCTGCTCCGTGAATTCTTGAGCTGCGTAAGAAACGCCTGGAATTTCGAGCGAGTCGCGCCAGTGCGAATATGCCCATGCTGTGGATACGCCAAATCCCGGCTTCAAGAGGAGGACCGAGAGGTCGTCTTTTAACCGTAGAGGCGTGACCAGTTCGCCCCGTCCCTTGCAGAGCGCTGAAGACTGAAAAATAAAAAATGGAACGTCCGATCCGATTGGTTCCGCTATTTCCACCAGCGTTTCGCGCGGCAATTTCGTCTCAAACAGTTCGTTGAGTGCCAGCAGAGTGGATGCGGCGTCACTGCTTCCCCCACCCAGCCCCGCTCCGTGAGGAATCCTTTTGTTGAGCTCGATCGACACCGCCGGCTTTAACTTTGTCGCAGCAAAGAAAGCTTTCGCTGCGCGCACAATCAGATTGTTGTCGCCTGCCGGCACTGACGGATCATCACAGCTGAATCGGATGCCATTGCTGCTATTGCTCGTGCCGATTTCGAGCTGGTCGCACAGCGTAATCGGCGCGATCAGCGTTTCGATCTCGTGGAAGCCGTCGCTCCGCCGACCCAAAATTTTCAGCGAAAGATTGATTTTCGCGGGTGCGAGGACTTGCATCATTCGCAATTTGTTCTGTCATTCCGAGCGAAGTCGAGGAATCTCTTGCTGTCAGATAATGATATTGAGAGATATCTCGACTTTACATGACAAATTGGTGCACGAAATGACAACTAACGCGGACAAAATCATCGTCGCACTCGATGTGCCGACAAAACGGCAAGCGCTCAATCTCGTCGAGCAATTGCGCGATCCGATTTCGTTTTTCAAAATCGGGCTACAACTTTACACGGCTGAAGGTCCGGAGATTGTGCGCGCGGTCTTGTCCACCGGCGCAAAAGTGTGGCTCGATCTCAAGCTCTACGATATTCCAAACACGGTTGCGAGAGCAGTCGAATCCGCGAGTCATATTGGTGTGCATATGCTCACCATTCACTTGAGTGGTGCGAGCGAAATGATCCGCGCCGCGACTGCAGCTCGTGCGAATAACATGATGATTCTTGGCGTCACTGTCTTAACAAGCGCGACTGAAAAAACGTTACGCGAAATTGGCATCGCCGACAAAGTTGACAATCAGGTTCTGCGTTTGGCCAATTTGGGTGTCGGCGCAGGAATCGATGGCATTGTCGCTAGCCCGCACGAAGTCAAAATGTTGCGTGCGGAATTCGGCGACAAGATCAAAATCGCCGTCCAGGGAATTCGGCCAACTTGGGCGGCACCGGACGACCAAAAACGATTCATGACGCCGCGTCAGGCAATTCAAGCAGGCGCGGACTATATTGGGATTGGCCGGCCAATTACTTCGCACCCAAATCCGCGAGAAGCTGTCACTAAAATCCTTGAGGAATTGGTTTGATACCTGTCGTTCCGAGCGGAGTTGGGGAATCTCTGAATATTTCTGGAGCAGCCAGAGAGGTCTCAACTTTGTTCGACACGACCAAGAGACTTTTTGCTGCATTCGACGTCTATCACGACACCGTTCCACATTCAGCGGCCATGAACATGGCCATCGACGAAGCGCTGCTAGAGTATGCCACGGTTCCAGCGATTCGTTTCTACCGATGGCACTCCCCTGCTCTGTCGTTTGGATATTTCGGAAAATTTCGCGATGTCGTTGATTATGTGTCTACGCGCGATTTGGTTCGGCGCTGGACGGGCGGCGGAATGGTGTTTCACGGAGAAGACCTCACCTATTCGATCGTAATTCCCGCCAATGATACAGTCTTCGGGGCATCATCCGCATCGATCTACGAAAAAGTTCATCGCGCTTTGGTCGATGCGTTGAGCAAAATCGGTAAGTGCGCGGTTGTAGCCCGGGGCATCGACCCCGGCGGGATTGTGGCTGCCACGCGAACCGCTGTCACCGTCAGCGGCTACAATTGCTTCGCGAATCCCGTGCGAGCGGACGTGATGATCGGTGGTCGCAAGATCGCCGGTGCGGCGCAAAGCCGGACGCGCCGCGGATTGCTGCAACAGGGCAGTATTCAAGGGGTTGATCTCGGAAATGGTCTAGCGGAACGATTTGCGGAGGTTTTGTCGGCGAATTGCAGCGAGCGCGAAGTTGCCGTGAAAATTTTGAATCGGGCGCGA
Source organism: Verrucomicrobiota bacterium (assembly GCA_003217875.1). Lineage (GTDB taxonomy): Bacteria > Verrucomicrobiota > Verrucomicrobiia > Chthoniobacterales > UBA10450 > Udaeobacter. The sequence goes on along the minus strand of QHMR01000127.1, from coordinate 7,000 downwards.
GAACTCGCTCACTGCAAATATGGGACGGACGCTTGGCTGCGTAAGCGCTGAGACGTCTTTGGCAAGCTGCCGAAGACAGCACGTCGGCGCGGGCGATCTCCGAAAAAATTGCGGCGCGAAGTTTTGACAAGCTAGAACCTGCCCCGCTATTCTCGCCTCGTGGAATTCACTGCGCGCTCACAGCCGAGGCGGACTGGTCTTACGGCGATTGCTTCGCCTGGCAGCTCGCTCGCTCAAGTCGCGCGGCTGGTTCAGCCTCACCTTGAAGAAGTGGAGACGCGCATTGCACAGCAGGCGGCGGCTTTTGATCCAGCGCTCGAAGGCTATGTCGTCTATGCAGTCGGCAGCCGCGGCAAGCGCCTTCGTCCGCTTCTGGCTCTTCTCGCCGGCGGTGCCAGCGGCAACATCAATTCGAACCATGTTGATCTTGCTGTGATCGTGGAGCTCATCCATATCGCAACCCTCGTGCACGACGACGTGATGGATGAAGCGGAGCGGCGTCGGGCGCAGCCGACGGCAAACGCGCGCTGGGGAAATTCGCTCAGCGTTTTGCTGGGCGACTGTCTCTTCGCGCATGCGCTGACGTTATCGACAAATTTCGAGAACGCAGATATCAGTCGCGCAATCGCGCGGACAGCCGGCACTGTTTGCTCTGGCGAAATGATCCAGACGCAGCGCCGGTTCGATCTCAACCTCACCGTCCAGGATTATTTGCGGATTGTAGAAATGAAGACCGGCTCGCTTTTCTCCACTGCAGCCGAATTGGCCGCGCTTATCAGCGAAGCCGAGCCGAATGTGATCGAAACATTCAAGAATTTTGGGATTCAAGTCGGCACAGCGTATCAGATTTACGATGATTGTGTTGACCTTGCCGGCAGCGAAAGCGCGACCGGCAAAACGCTCGGAACCGATTTGCGCAAAGGCAAGTTTACTATGCCGGTTTTAATCTTTCTTCGCTCCGCGTCGGAGTTTGAACGGGAACGCTGTTGCCAGCTTGTGCTGGAAGAAAGAGTCGAAGAAATGATTGCGCTCCTTAAGAATGGCGCAAGTAACGGAGCGCTGAACGAGTCAATCGACGCTGGCAGCGATTTGATTCGCGACGCGCAATGCACGCTCGACGGAATTGCGTCGAACCCTTACGCCGATGCATTAATCTCGCTCGGCGACGCATTGTGCGAAATGTTCGATCAACTTCGCGTCTGATCTCGGGGCGCTAAGGGCCGCTCCCACGTACGAATGTCGCAGCTCAAAATCCGCGAGATGCCGCAGGATGAGCGGCCGCGCGAAAAACTCGCGGCGCATGGCGCCAACGCCTTAACCGATCCAGAGTTAATCGCCATCTTGCTGCGCACCGGAATTCACGGCGCCAACGCGATCGAAGTCGCGCGCAAATTGTTGAAAGATTACGGCTCGCTCAGCGGATTAAGCCGTTGCACGGTTGATGAGCTATCGAGGATACGCGGCGTTGGTTTTACCAAAGCAGTACAGCTGGTTGCCGCCTTCGGACTCGGCCAGCGGCTCGCGCGCGAGACATTGTCAAAGCAAAAAATCGATTCGCCCGAGCTCGTGAATGAACTCGTCGGGCCCGAGATGCGGCGGCTTCGGAAAGAATCGCTACGCGTGATCCTGCTCGATACGCGTTATCATTTGATTCGAGTGGAGGAAGTCTCGATGGGAAGCGTAAACGAAAGTATCGCTCATCCGCGCGACGTCTTTCGGCCCGCGCTGGTCGCTTCGGCTTACGCTGTCATCGTAGTGCATAATCATCCGTCCGGCGACGCGTCGCCCAGCCAAACAGACCACAGCCTGACGCGACGTCTGGCTGAAGCCGCCGAGCTTTTGCAAATCAAATTGCTCGATCACATCGTTATTGGCGCGCCATCGGAAGGGAACCCCGGTTACTTCAGTTTCAAGGAAGCAGGCGTTTTGTAACAACGGAAATCCGAAATTCGAATTCGAAACAAATGAGCAGCGTGAGAATTCATCCGATGGCTCTTGTCGATCCGGAGGCGCAAATCGGCGCCGACGTGGAGATCGGCCCGTTCTCCATGATTGGGCCACAGGCTGTGATCGGTGATAAAACGATCGTGCAATCACACGTGGTGATTGAGAGCGAGGTCGCAATCGGCAATGGAAATTTCATCGGACACGGCGTGATCATCGGCGCGTCGCCGCAGGATGTGTTGTACTCGCCGGAACGCAAAACGAGGGTGGAAATCGGCAACGACAACATCATCCGCGAGTACTGCACGATCCATCGCGGCAGTCCCGATAGCAGCGCGACCAAAATCGGCGACAAGAATTTCCTGATGGCGGGCGCACACATCGGCCACAATTGCCTCATCGGAAACAACGTGATCATCGCGAACAACTGTTTGCTGGCGGGCCACGTGCAGGTTGATGATGGCGCGTTTCTCGGCGGCGGATCGACTTTTCATCAGCACATGCACATCGGACGACTGGTAATGGTGCAAGGCAGTTCCGCGTTCGGGAAGGATCTGCCACCGTTCGTTATCGCAGCCGAACGCAACTTCGTCTTCGGAGTAAACGTCGTTGGGCTACGTCGCGGCGGATTCAGCGCAACGGACCGAGATGAAATCAAAGCAGCCTTCAAGCTTATTTATCTGAGCGGACTGAACATTTCTCAGGCGCTCGAAAAAGCAGCGACGACGAAGTTCGGCGCACCAGCGCGCGAATTCCTGGACTTCGTCGCGAACGCAAAAAAGCGCGGCATTTGCCCGCTTAGCCACGGCGCTGGTGCAGATACGGCAATCTAGCGAAAAGAACTGAGCTTCCGCCACCGAGAGCGAGCTTAGCCCGAAGGAAAGCTATTTGTCATCGCAATGTGGAAGTACGGTGCGGTTGCACATGCTGGCAGTATGCTTGCACAAGCAAACGCAGTGGCAGCCTGTGAAACCAACGGCGGGGCAATGTGTCATCATGTGCCTTACAAAAATTAGAAATTTCGTAATTAAGGGCGAACATTTTTCGTTTTAATCCGCAATCGGATTGAGTGCAATCAAGGCGAGCATGCGTCCGGTCTTTCCTTTTTCGGCGCGATAGGAATAGTAACGATCCAAGTCGCAGGCGGTACATACGCCGGCATCGTGGATTTCTTTCACGCCGAGAGTGCGACATTGGCGGACAATTTCAGCGCCGAAATCGATTTCATAGTGCGGCGGGCGAATGCAGGGGCTGAATTGCACGATCATGTTCGAAGCTTCAGAGCCGAAGCGACTAATCATTTCTGTGATTGCATTAGTGACGACGCCGAGCTCAGTGCCTTTGCGTCCGGAATGCACCAGGCCGATTGCGGGCGTTTTTGGATCGACAATGTAGACGGCGCAGCAGTCGGCCACGTAAACACCCAGAGCAATACCGCGCTGATTTGTGATAAGGCCGTCGCAGCCGGCAAATTCGCGGCCCACAGGGCCGCGGCTACAATTATCGACGACTGCGATTTTGTTTCCGTGAATTTGTTGGGCGGTGACCAGCGGCCAATCGGCTATTCCCATTTCGTTGCGAATCTCACGATGCGCGGCACTGAGCCGCTTTAGAACTTCGGGTTTATCGTCCGAGACGTCGATACCCGGAATTCGTTGCGTAAAAGCGTGACGACAGATTCGAATCGCGCTCAGTGGCGGAAACTGTTCGAAAGGCAAATCCGTCATTTCAGCTCAAATCTCAAGCTCGAAACTCTAAATAAAGTGTCAATTTCCCTTCGCTTGGGGTGTTCGTCGAGCCTAACTGCCTCTTTGGCGAAAACTTTGGCATCGTCTTCGGAGAAACCGATCCACCGTGCCCAAAGCTAGAACGGTCGCCGCGGCGACTCCTCAACGCGTCGGCATCACGGTCTGCATTTGGGGGTTGGAAACTTAATGCCTACTTCGCATATGAAGCCCGGGATCTTCCAGCCGGTATTCGCAACGCGCTATCGTCAGTCTCTTTTGGTTTTCCTTCGGCGTCCACACCGCTGCCCGTGTAATATGTCTTCGTTCTGGTCGCCCGCGGCGCGACGTCAGCGAACATTTCCGTATACGTGCTCTGCGCGCCGGTGACGCGGTCGAATTCCGCCAGCGAAGAGTTGTATCCAAAGAGCGCCTGCAAGCGCGTTGATTGCGCCGTGAGCAATTGTACCTGCGCGTTGAGCACATCTAATTGCGTGCCCGCTCCCGCGTCCAGGCGTGCTTTTGCCAGCCGCAGCGCTTCCTCGGCTTGCTCTACGTTTTTTTCCTGACTCTTAATCAGCTCTTGGTTCTGCTGCAAATTTGAATACGCGGTCTGCACTTCTAGCTCCACCTGGCGCACGTCATCGTCGTATGTGTTCTTTGCTTCGAAAAGGAGAGCGCGTTGTTGTATGACCTGGCCAGCGATCGCGCCGCTATCCCAGATTGGCAAGCTGCCCTGGACCTGGGCGATCCAACCTTTTGAAATATCATGCCAGCTCGAGTTGGTGGGCGAACTGATCCATTCTCCTCCGCCCGTTGTGGTGATCGTTGGGAGCCATTGACCCGCTGCCGCGCGCACTTGCTCTTTTTGGTTGAGCACGTTTGCCCGCGCCTGTTTCAGAAATGGGCGCCGTTCTTTTCCTAATTCGATCGCATTAGCAAGGCTAATGGTGCGCGGGATGTATGGCATTTCACCAACGACCTCCAACGGCGGGCTTTCACCGCGTCGCGGTTGGAAGTCGAGGCCGAGTGTCTTGGCAAGAACAATTTTCGCGATTCGTAAGTTGTTCTGGGCAGTAATGAGTAGCGGAAGTTGATTATAGAGCGCCACCTCGGCCTGCAATACGTTAAACCGCGGAACCGTTCCCGCTTCAAAACGGTTCTGCTGGTCCTTTAACTGAGCTTCCAAAAGATGCACCGATTGCTCGTTCACGCTGACCAGCTCTCGATTGACTACGATTTGGTAGAACTGCGTTTTCACGATCGCAATCAGCTGGTCCAGAATATTTCTGAATGCGAAATAAGCGCTGTCTCGCTGAAAAAACGTGCCGCGGATCTGCGGCCAGCTTGTGCCGTTAAAAATCAGCTGCGTTCCAAGGACGCTAATGGTGTAGGACACATCGCTCTGCTCAGCAGTGCTAATAATCGCTGGTGTCGGTGAGGGAGCGGCAAGTGGTGTTTGAACCTCCCTGACCTGAGACGGCAGCGCTTCGATAAGGGACGCAGCGCCGCCCGTCGTTGTTCCAGGTGTCGTAGTGGTGCCCGTGGTCGAGGGCCCGAATATGCGGGCGCCTTGCAGGTGTGGATCAATCCATTCAAAATTGCCCCTTGCGGTGACCTGCGGCAGCACCTGCGCACGCACCTGAATGATCACGCCTCTGGTCCGTTTGATTTCCTGTTCCGCGTTCAGAAGAGCAGGGTTGCGTTGCAGCGCTGTCAGGATCGCCTGGTTGAGTGTAAAAGTAGGGACTTTACCGACCGATCTTGTTTCGCTGGCGGATCTTGTGTCGCTGCCGCCAAAAGCGAGCTGACCCAGGATGCTGAAAACTGCAAAAATCCCCGGGACAAGAAAGAATTTCCTCATGGCGGTTCAGCAGTTAGATGCGCGAAAGGCGTCGATTAGATTTAGCCGTAAGCGTTTTGCCTCAATTTCGCAACACTGCCATCATCCGACTGAAAAATCATTTCGACTGGCAGTAATCATAAATCTTGCTGTAAATCTGCAGCCATGCCTTTTGTTCGTCCGGCGCGAGATGGTTCAGTATCTTCATCAGGTTGCCGACCATTTCCTCGCGAATCCGGCGGACGAGGGCAGAGCCTTTCGGCGTGATGCAGACCATCACCTTGCGGCGATCGTCTCTCGCGACCGAGCGCATCACATAGCCAAGATTTTCCAGACGCGCCACCAGACCGCTCGCCGCGGCCGTCGTGTGCCCCATCTTCTGCGCGATCGCGGTCATCGTGAGCACTTCCTTTCGATCCAGGTACGCCAGAAGGAAAAATTGCGGGAACGAGACGTTACCAGGCGCCAGCTCCTTGCACAGATGCAGCACAAAACAGCGCTGCATTTCCAGCACAATGTGGGAAAGCCGTTCGGCATCCGCACGAACTTGATCGGTCGGATTTCGTGCAGGTGCGGTGACGGTTCCGGTATTCAAGACGATTAAACTAAAAATGGGTGCATAGCCTGTCAAACCGGCTGACCCGAAAGAAATTTGCTAATCCCAGATGTGAACATCAACAATTTCATCGGCTTTCAACGACTGCCCTCGGGCGATCCGCAGCAACGCATTTGATTGGCTCAAACCAAAAAGCGCATGCGATTCCTGGCGGCCAACCGGAGTAAATTTTCCGTGTTCGAGTTTTCCGCGAATGTAATGCGCTCGATCGCTGTCGTTCGTCAGATCGACGGTTAACTTCGCCGGCACCCGCGGCAGAGTAAGATTGGTCGCACCCATCAATTTCAAAATCGCGGGTCGCACGAATTGCAGGAAGGTGACGAAAGCGGACACCGGATTGCCTGGAAGGCCAAAAAATGCGCATTCATTCAATTGACCGAAAAGAAAAGGTTTTCCAGGTTTGATCGCCACGCGCCAAATCTCGAGCGGGGCTCCAAGCTCGTGTAATGTGTCCTTAACCAAGTCGTGCTCCCCAACAGAAACACCGCCGCTGATAATGAGGATGTGATTTTTGATTCCGTTTTTGATTGCGTCCATCAACGACTCGCGTTCGTCGCGACAATGCTCGTCCGATTTCACAATCCCACCGCAGCGCTCCAGCAGCGCCCGAAGTAACGCCGAATTGCTTTCGTAAATTTGTCCCGACTCAAGCTTGCCGCCGGGCTTTACAAGCTCATCGCCGGTGGAAACGATCGCGGCTTTCACCTCGCCGCCGACCATCACGTCACCAATTCCTTGCGACGCCAAGAGAGCAATCGTGGTCGCGCCAAGTCGCTCGCCTTTCGCCAATATTCTCTGACCCTCTGCAAGATCGCAGCCGCGTCGCCTGATGAACTCGCCAGCTTTAACGTCGGTGTTTACGAGAATCTCGTT
>QHMR01000188.1 GCA_003217875.1 Verrucomicrobiota bacterium | reverse complement strand
AAAGAAGATCACTACAAGCCATATTGCTAAGGCGATCAGCAGCGGCTTCGAAACTGACGAGACCGCCTGCGCTTGCACCAACGCGCGAACCTCGGCGAGTTGCACCATAAGAGTCATCGCCTCCGTCTTGAGCGCTCGCTGCGCTTCATCGCGCGGGGCGAGATGACTAATGGCCGCATACACGGCGTCACCAGCCTGCTCGTTTGGATCTAATCGAGCCGGGTAACTTCGTCCCTCTGGCCAGGTCCGCCGCACTCCATCAGCGGTGGCGTCGCGAAGGGCATGGCGCGCGTCCATTGCCTCCGGTCCGTAAAGCTTTAACACTCGATCGAGCAAGGCGACCTTCGCCGCCATCTGCATAACTTCGGTTCGCGCGGTGTCGAAGGCGCCTTTGGACGAACTGATCAGCAGCCCCAGGAGTATGGCGGTCATGGTAGCGACAAGGCCCAAGGCGAGCTTCACCGCGTCTTTCGACTCAGCACTCAGCTGCTCCGAGGGAACGAACCGACGTAGACGTCCACCCAGTAATGTGACGCCGACGAGGCCGATGAACAAACTCAGCGCAATACCAGATACAATCATTGTGGCATTTTTCGGATACGTCCTTACCGAGTCCCTTAAGTGGAAATTGGCCTTACGTCGCAGCTACTTTGTAGAGGTAAACGCAGAATTCATTTAACTTCGGCGATCCTTTCGCCACCGCGACAAGTCGAACCAAAATCGATCCTAACAAATATTCAGAAATCAGCAGATCAAGCTTTATTTCTACGAAAAAATTGAAGCCCACTACAAAACAATAGTTTCACCGTCGCTCCTGAATCTGCTCTGCCCAATTCCACTTGACTTGCCATCGCCTTCTAACCACGATGCCGCCGAACAAAACGAGGAAAAACAAATGAACAACTACACCCGGATAATCGCGGCGGCTCTATGCTTTGGCATGCCTGTGCTGCTGGCACAACCGTCGTCTGCTCAAGGAAAAGCTGCGAAGCTTGAGGCGATATCACAACAGCTTAATCTGACGCCGCAACAAAAGGCCAAGGTTCTGCCGATTCTCGCCGACGAAGGGCCAAAAGTACAGAAAATCAAGAACGACAATTCGCTCACGAGATTGCAAAAAATGCAACAGATTAAAGCCATCCATCAGCAGACCGATCCTCAGATGAAGGCGATTCTTTCACCTGCACAGTACCAAAAATTACAGGCGATTCGGCAACAGGCGATTCGGGACGCTGTGCAGGGGCGATTCTGACCGCTCCGTTTAAGTTCAGCTACGCGGGCGCGCGGTCGCTGATTGCCTGATTACTTGGTCTGAGGAGAGCCCAGCCGAAGTCGGCTTCCAAAACTACGGCTTAATTCCGCACGGCACTCGCGAAGCGCTCTAGATATCTGCGCTGCAGATCCTCGGCGCTAACCTTGGCCGGTCCAACATCGAATTCAACCTTCTGGATGTTGCCTCTGAAATTCGTCGGTAATATTTTAGCGTAGACGAGCGTAGGGACCACCGGAAGACCATTGTCGGCCCCAATGTCCATGCCCTCGTAAGCAGTAAACCGAAGCGGCACCGTGTGCTCGATCTTACCTTCGGCTTGCTGTTTGCCATTGATGAAAAGCCGACTTGTGCCGCTCGTCGCGAACTCACCGGGGTTGTCGGCGGTAAACTCATAGCGGACGTTCGCTTTGCCCTTGGGCAACTCATCACGCGAGGTAATGGTGTCCAATTTTAAACCAAGGAAACTATAGGTGTGTTTCAGTCGGCCTTCCTCGACATAAAGGGAGAAGCCGCCAAGGAAACTGCCCTCCGCGACGATTACCCCTGCTATACCGGGACGCAGCCCAAGTCCTGTTCGGCCTGGATTATCCAGATCTGCGCTGATGCTATACGAGCGATTGTAAATCGGCGGAATCATGCCGGAAGAGATGTTCTCGGTTCCGTTGTAATAGATGAATTTCATCTGATCGGTCGAGTCTTTGGGAAAACCCCACAAAAACGCGACTTTGTCCGGATATTTGTCCGCGACATCGTCAGCCTGCGAGAAATCTTCTTCGAGATTATACAACTCGCACTTGTCGTTGTCCGGGTTCCATTTGTCTGGTGCAAATCGTGCGAGCGTTGGAGGATCAAGTTTCCATGGGATTCGGTCCGGTCGCCAGCATGCAATCCAGCCATCCTTGTACATGGCGCGATTTCCCAAAATCTCGAAATACTGTTGCGTGTGTCGCGACGGCGCCTTGGCATCGTCGAACGTGGACAGAAAACTTACGCCCTGCATCGGCATCTGTGCGACGCCGTTCACTTGCTTTGGCTCCGACAGGCCAGCGGCTTCCAAGATGGTTGGTGCAATATCGGTGCAGTGAGTGAATTGACTGCGCAGGCCGCCTTTGTTCTTGATCCGTTTTGGCCAGGCAATGACCATAGGGTTACGAATACCGCCTAGATGTGAGGCGACCTGCTTACCCCATTTGAATGGCGTATTGCCAGCCCACGCCCACGCCGCTGCGTAATGCGGAGCCATGCGAGGGCCACCCCACTTGTCCAAGCCGCCGTACGCTTTGATTGCTTTCAATTGCTGATCGCTCGTAAGCGGGACGCCGTTGAGGGTAGTCATTTCATTGAACGTCCCGTTCTCCGTTCCTTCCATGCTCGCGCCGTTGTCACCGAAGATGTAAATAATGAGGGTGTTGTCGGCGAGGCCCATGTCCTCGATCGCTTGCACGACGCGGCCGACAGCGTGGTCGGTGTTTTCCTGGAAACCGGCGTAAACTTCCATCTGACGCGCATACACTTTCTTCACGTCCGGTGGTACGCTGTCCCAAGCTGGGAACACCGGATCACGGGGCGTAAGCTTGGCGTTGGCGGGAATCACACCGAGCTGCTTCTGTCTTGCGAACGTGTCCTCGCGCAACTTGTCCCAGCCCTGATCGAACTTGCCTTTGTATTTGTCGCTCCATTCCTTCGGCACCTGGTGCGGGGCATGGCTTGCACCCGTTGAGAAATAGAGAAAGAAAGGTTTGTTCGGTGCCTGCGCTTTCTGATCACGAATCCAGGTGACTGAGTGTTCCACCATCGCATCATTGAGATAAAAGTTTTTGTCCCTTGGCACGCCGATGATGTTGTTGTTCTCTGCAAGCATCGGATCGAACTGACTATCTTCTCCTCCAAGAAATCCCCAGAAGTAGTCGAAGCCGAGGGCGTTCGGCCAGCGATCAAAAGGACCTGCGGGCCCTTGCTGCGAGTCGGGTGTGAGATGCCACTTGCCGATCGCAGCAGTGTTGTAACCATTGGCCCGAAGAATTTGCGCGATGGACGCGGCGCTAGTCGGCCAATTCGTACTGTAGCCTGGCCAACCACCGATCAATTCAGAGATCGAGCCAAATCCCACCGCATGATGGTTCCGTCCTGATAGCAAGGCCGCGCGCGTGGGAGAACAAAGCGCCGTGACGTGAAATCGATTGTAACGCAGTCCCTCCGCCGCGAGTTTATCGAGCGTCGGCGTAGCGACGGGACCGCCGAATGTCGATGGATTACCGAATCCTGCGTCATCAATCAGCACGAGCAGAATGTTCGGAGCATTCGGTGGAGCTTTCACTGGTTGGATAAAAGCCGCTTTGGATCCCTCCAGCGTACGATCCGCGACGCCTTGGAATGGCTGGGCTGGACGCGGCAGCACCGTTCGATCCCACTCCGCATCCGCAGCGAGCGATCGAGGTATTTGAGTTCCGGCCGCAAATGCGATCGCAATAAAAAATATTCGTTTGCACATAATGCTTTGCGTCACGCTGTGTATTCCCAAGCCACAAGGCTGGTCAAGAAAGGAATACTTCGGCGATTCTGCGAATCGACTTCGATTTGTCAGTCGAATGACCGATGCATTACAGCCTAAGAAACTCGAGCAACAATTGAAATCCCCGAGCGATTGGCGAGATCGACGATCGCATCGCGCTCGAGCAGCAAAGTTTTTCCAGCTTCGACGGCAATCACGCGCAATCGTGCTTCGGCAGCAATGCGAATTGTTTCGACGCCAATCACCGGCACATCGAACCGCATGTCTTGTTTTGGTTTGGTGACTTTGACCATAATTGCGCCTTCCCGTGCCAGTGCGCCTCCGCGCCTGAGAGCGTCGTTTGTTCCTTCCAAAGCTTCAACCGAAACGACAGTTCCGTTCTTGACGATCACCGTCTGCCCAACGTCGAGTCTCGCAATTTCCTTGGCGACTTGACAGCCTAGATCGACATCGTCCTGCTCCTGTCGTGATAGCTTCGGACCCGCAATTAATCCTGAAGAAGCCAGAGAATCCTCGAGAAACGTTGTCGCCGCTAAAAGGTGCACATCTACGTTGGCGAGCTCGTCGGCGATTGCCGCGAAGATGGATTCCGCATTGCGCTGTCTAAGTTTGCCTAGCAACATCAACGCCTTCCAATCCGGACGCAGATCGAAAAGATTTTTCGGCGCGATTTGTCCAGCCATGATCGCATGATGAATGTGTTGCGTGCGAAAAAACCTTAGAAGTCGATTCAACTGCCCGACGCGCATCCATTCGAGCAGATCGACATGTTGCTCGAGCACTGGATCTGTTTCACCGGTGAACGCGGCCGCGATTATTTTTTTTACGCCAGCTTTTCGCGCTGCGTTGGCGAGCAATCGAGGATACACGCCGTTTCCGGCGATGATTCCCAACGTTTGTGGAGGTGCTTGCGGCAAGCACCGAATTTGAAATAGACAGGCGCTTGACACAAGCGCCTCTACAAATTGCTACCCGTGATGGCGACGGCGTTTGACGTGCAACTGGGCAAGCGCTTTCTGCAGCGATGCCTGAATGGCGGCCACCTCTTCAGCACTATGATCTTCCTTCATCGCCGCCTTGGCGCGCTCAACCGCTGCCTCGGCCGCAGCGATATCGATCTTCTCCGATTCGAGCGCCATGTCGGTCAACACTGAAACGCCATCTGCCTTGATTTCCACAAAGCCTTCACCGATCGCTAATGCACTTTCGCGGCCATTCTTTAACACGCGAAGTTCCCCCGGCTTCAATGTAGTGAGCAGCGGGACGTGTTTGGGGTAAACGCCGAGCTCACCTTCCGAACCGGGCAACGTGACCATGTCCACGTCTTCGGAATAAATCTTTTCCTCTGGCGTTACGATCTCAAGCTTCAGCGTGGCCATGGCTAGGCTTCTTTGATCATGTCGATGTTGCCCTTCATGTAGAAATTTTGCTCGGGCACATCGTCGTGTTTGCCCTCGAGAATTTCCTTAAAACCGCGGACCGTTTCTTCGATCGAGACGTATTGTCCTTTATGACCGGTGAAAACTTCCGCCACATGAAATGGCTGGCTGAGGAAACGTTGAATCTTTCGTGCCCGGTAAACGGTTAGTTTGTCTTCCGGACTTAACTCGTCCATTCCAAGAATCGCAATGATGTCCTGGAGGTCTTTATATCGCTGTAATACTCGCTGCACGCCGCGTGCGACATTGTAATGTTCTTCGCCCACGATCTCAGGCGCGAGAGATTTTGATGTTGATGCCAGAGGATCGACTGCCGGATAAATGCCAAGCTCAGTGAGCGCGCGCTCGAGGACGATCGTCGAATCCAAGTGCGCGAACGTGTTTGCCGGCGCCGGATCAGTCAGATCGTCTGCCGGTACATACACCGCCTGGAAGGAAGTGATCGATCCTTTGTTGGTCGAAGTAATGCGCTCCTGTAAGTCGCCCATTTCGGCGGCGAGCGTCGGTTGATAACCCACTGCGGATGGAGTGCGACCGAGAAGCGCGGAGACTTCAGAGCCTGCCTGCGAGAAACGGAATATATTGTCAATAAACAGCAACACGTCCTGATTGCGCTCGTCACGAAAATATTCCGTCATGGCGAGCGCGGAGAGAGCCACGCGCAAACGCGCGCCTGGCGGTTCGTTCATCTGACCGAAGACCATTCCCACTTTGGATTTCGACAAGTCTTTCTGATCGATGACGCCCGCCTCGCTCATCTCCTTGTAAAGGTCATTGCCTTCGCGGCTTCGTTCCCCCACTCCCGCAAACATGGAAACGCCGCCGTGTTTCATGGCAATGTTGTTAATCAACTCCTGAATGATAACTGTCTTGCCGACACCTGCGCCGCCGAATGCGCCGACTTTGCCGCCTTTCGAAAATGGACAAACAAGATCGATGACCTTGATCCCCGTTTCCAGGATCTGTGCCCTCGTGTCTTGCTCCGTGAGGGTCGGCGCCGGCCGATGGATTGGGTAACGCTTGGTGTAGTTCACCGCACCGCGGTTATCAATCGGCTCGCCAGTGACGTTGAACAGACGGCCTAGCACCCCTTCTCCTACTGGAACGCTTATGGGTGCGCCAGTGTCGGTCACGCTCATGCCGCGTTTAAGTCCTTCTGTGGACGACATCGCGACCGAGCGCACCCAATTTTCGCCAAGATGTTGCTGCACTTCGAGCGTCAGTTTTGTTGGGTTGCCATTCACTTCGTATTCAATTTCGAGGGCGTTGTAGATTTTCGGCAGCGTCTTTTCGTCCGGGAATTCCACGTCCACAACGGGACCGATTACTTGAACTATGTTTCCTTTATTCATGAGAATTAATTAACCGCCCAACGCCATTTGCGCCGTGGCAATTTCGAGCAGTTCGGTAGTGATACCGGCCTGACGCATTTTGTTATATTCCAGCGTCAGATCCTTAATGAATTGATTTGCGTTATCGGTAGCGTTCTTCATCGCCACCATTCGGGCACTGTGCTCAGACGCGCGCGCGTCCAGGATCATCTGGAATACCTCGTACGAGACGTAATATGGCAGCATCGAATCCAGAACCACCTCGGCGTTGGGCTCAAATATGTAGCCAATCATCGGATCCACAGCTTGACCTTGCGCTTCCGCGGCTTCGCTCTTCCCCAAATCAAAGCTGCTGATCGGTAGCAATGTCTGAACAACTGTGCGCTGATTGATTGTATTGATGAAATGCGTGTACAGCACTGAGACTTTATCCACTTCGCGCCGCAGGAATTTTTCCATGCAAAACCTCGAGATCGGTTTCATTTCAACGAAGCTCGGTGAGTCTTTTAGTTCGAAATCGGCCAATAATTCACGCTTCGTGCGCGCAACAAATTGCCGAGCCTTCTTTCCAGTCACCACGAAAACTGTTTTCTCCGGATTAAAGTTACTAGCCTCGCGAAACAGGTTCGTATTTAGGGCTCCACAGAGTCCCTTGTCTGTGCTGATAATTAACACCAACTCTTTTTTCACAGGGCGGACTGCCAGAAGCGGATGCAATCTGGGATCTGTCCGTTTTTGCAACGAGACGAAAACTCTATTCATCAATGCAGCGTAAGGCCG
>QHMR01000187.1 GCA_003217875.1 Verrucomicrobiota bacterium | reverse complement strand
GCTCCGGCTTCGTCGATGCAGTGCGTTCCCCGCGCGAGATCGCGCGTGAAATCCGTCACATCGTCGAGCATCCCTACATTCGGCGATCGGCCGAGAGCGAAAGCGAGCGAGCAGCCAAATTGGATTACCAGAAAGCGGACGATCTGGGCCGTATCTTTTTATCGCTTAAAAAACAGATGGGCGTCGATTTCACTGGCTACAAGCTCGAGACTCTTAACCGGCGCATCCAACGCCGGATGGCTCTGCATCGAATGACGAAGCTTAGCCAGTACGCGCGTTTTTTACGCAATAACAAAAAGGAAATCGAAGCGCTGTTCGACGATCTGCTGATCAACGTAACGCGCTTTTTCCGCGACCCGTCGCTCTTCGCCGCATTGCGCAAGCGTTTTCTGCCGGCGATTTTGAAAAACAAACACCGTCAGGATGAACTGCGGGCATGGGTGCCGGGGTGCGCGACTGGCGAAGAAGTTTATTCGCTCGCCATTTGCATTCTTGAAACGCTTGGCAAGCGCGCTTCGGAGCTGCGTATCCAGATCTTCGGTACCGACTTGAGCGAAGCCATGATCGATCATGCCCGCGCCGGGATCTATCCGGGCGCAATCGAGAAAGACGTAACGCCAAAGCGTTTGAAACAGTTTTTCGAGAAGCGCGACAGCACTTACCAGATCAGTCGCCGCGTGCGGGAAATCTGCACGTTTGCGCGGCAGAACGTGATAACCGATCCGCCATTTTCGCGGCTGGATCTAATCAGTTGCCGCAACGTGCTCATCTATCTTTCGCCGGAGTTGCACAAGCGCTGCATCCCGCAATTTCATCATGCGCTGAATCCCGGCGGTTATCTGATTCTCGGACCGGCTGAATCGGTCGGCATGTTTGATGAACTTTTCAATTTGGTGGAAAAGAAGAACAAAATCTACACAAAGAAGATGGTCGCGACGCCCCGGCCCGAGCTGGCGGCTTACGAGGGCGCGCGTTTTGCACTCACCGCCGTAAGATCGACAACCGTCGAAGCTGCCACGTTCGGTGAACAATTAGTACGGGCAGCCGACCACATCATGCTCAATGCGTATGCACCGGCCGGAGTCGTAATCGATCATGATCTTCGGGTGCATCAGTTCCGCGGCCGGACGGAGTTTTATCTGCAGCATCATCCCGGGCCAGCCACACTCAACCTCCTGCAAATAGTGCGGCCAAGTCTGGCAGCCGACTTGCGCAATGTCGTTCGGCGCGCCATCAAAGCGAACAAGCCCGCCCGGACAGAACGTTCAGTTATCAAGCACAACGGGAAGGCGCGCGAAATCAATATCCAGGTCGTGCCGTTTAAGATCCCTGGGAGCGACAAGCCGTGGCTGCTGGTTATTTTCGATGAGACGACCGGGGAAGCCAAGCCTGGCAAAGCGCAGCAATTTCTGGGGAAAACGGCATCGCAACGTGAGTTCACGGAGCTAAGCCGGGAACTGGCCGCTTCCAAAGAGTCTTTGCAAGCCATCATCGAAGAACAGGAAGCCACGAATGAAGAGTTGAAATCGGCCAACGAAGAAATCGAATCGAGCAATGAAGAGCTGCAATCGACCAACGAGGAGCTCGAGACGGCAAAGGAGGAATTGCAATCGACCAATGAAGAGCTGACCACGCTGAATGAGGAATTGAGCAATCGCAATCTCGAGATGATGCAGATGAACAGCGATCTGAAGAATCTGCTCGCCAGCATTCAATTGCCGATTGTGATGGTGGACAACGAACTATTGGTGCGACGGGTTACGCCCGCGGCCCGCAACGTGTTTAACGTCCTGCAAAGCGACGTCGGCCGCCCGATCAGCGACTTTAAACCGAACATCGACATTCCCGATCTGGAAGAGCTTCTGCGGGAAGTGATCGAGACGCTGGCCATGCGTGAGCACAAAGTAACTGACAGGGAGGGCCGCGAGTATTCGCTCCGGCTGCGACCGTATCGCACAACCGAGAACAAAATCGACGGTGCCGTCATCACCTTGGTCGACATCAACGGGGGCGGAGAATTGGATGGCAGCAAAACAGCTAAACGACCGAAACAACTCTGGCCGCAAAAATAAGAAGCGACGAACCCGGCGCAGAATCACAACATCGGCCCGCCGGCGACGGCGCGAATTAATTGGAACGGCAATGAACAGAACCAAAGCAACCATCGACGCCAGCAAGCGAGCTTTCAGAAATGGCGCGGAGGAGACGGGGACCAACGGCAGGAAGGTTCTACCGGCAAAAGCGATGCGGAGGCCTGTCTTTCGGCAGCCAAAGACAGAGCTGGAGCAGGCGATTCAGCGCTATGTCGATCTTTTTGACTTCGCCCCGATCGGGTACGTCACGTTCGATCGCGTTGGCCGCATTGAAGAAATTAATTTCGCGGCTATTCGGCTACTCCGCCGGTCGCGCAGGCAATTGATCGGGACAACCTTCGCCATCTGTGTCGCGAAAGAGGACACGCAACTCTTCCTCGATCATCTGCGCGCGTGTCGTTCGTCGGACGGCCCGATAATGACCGAGTTGCGTCTAAAGCGGCGCGACGGCGAAAACATTCCGGTACAGTTGTCGAGCACAGCCACTTCCGCATTGATGAAAGACGGCGCGCACCTCTACCAGACCGCCATTTTCGACCTGACCGAGCGCAAACGCGCCGAGCAAGCGCTGCGAGATAGTCAACAGCGTTTGCAAGCAACTTACGAGCGGGCGCCGATCGGCATCAGCGAAGCTTCGCCGGAGGGCAAATACGTTGGCGTGAACGAAGAGTTTTGCCGCATCCTCGGATACACCAAGGACGAGATTCTGCGATGCCGAATTAAAGACTTAACGCACAAGGAAGATTATCCGCGTGAGATTACGCTGTACCGACAACTGGTCGCAGGCGAGATCCCGTTTTATCGAATTGAAAAACGCTATGTGCGCAAGAATGGAACGATCATCTGGGCTGAGATACTGCGCTCGATCGTTCGCGATTCTGACGGAGCCCCGCTCTACACCATCGGCGCGCTGCGCGACATCACAGAGGAGGAGAAGGCGGAAGCCGCGTTACAAAAAGCAAAGGAATTGCTGGAACATCGCGTTCGCGAGCGAACACATCAGCTGCTTGTGGCAAACAGAGAATTGAAAGGCGAGATAGAGCGGCGCAAAGGACTTGAAGGAGAAATTCTCGCCATCAGCGACCGGGAGCAACAGCGACTGGGACAGGAATTGCACGATGGCCTTTGCCAGCATCTCACCGCCGTCGCATTCATGGCGCGCTCCGTCGCGTTGCGATTAAAAAACCATCGCGTCATAGATGCAGCTGACATTGAGAAAATTGCGGACTTGGTAAACGAAGCTGCCACTGATACGCGCAATATTTCCCAAGCATTACACCGCGCCGATGTCGATTCGGCTGGGCTGGTCGATGCTCTGCAAGATTTGGTTGACCGGGAAATCTGGAGGGTTCCCTGCAGATTGGAAGTCAAACCATCGTTTCACATTGAAGATGACCCGGCCGCAGCGCAGCTCTATCGCATTGCGCGTGAAGCGGTCATCAACGCCAACAAGCACGCACAGGCCCGGGAAATTGTCGTGAAGCTGGAGCGATCGCCTCAAGGGATGGTTTTGCGGGTCACTGATGACGGCGTTGGATTCTCGGACGAGCCAAAATTGAAGCACGGCCTGGGTGCTCACATTATGAATTACCGAGCTCAATTGGCCGGCGGCCGTTTGGAAATCGGCTCTTCAAGGCAGGGCGGCACATGTGTGTCTTGCTATTTGCCACACAAAAAGGGAGTTCAATCACCGAACGACGAAAACGCCGGGCCAGGGCTGCCTGCGAAAATTGCAAAGACATTGACCGCCCTGATCTAAATTTCCTGCATCTGGCAATCCATCGGGTAGCGAAGTCTTAAACAGTTAGAAAGGAACGCGAATGACTGGGCGCGCAGCAATTCCAGCCGGCGCAAAGTGGCGTTGACGATCATCCCCTTTTTCGAAAGGGCCTCCAGGAAATGATCCATTCCGACGGGACCTTCGCAGTTTGTGGCGAAGCAGGCACCGCCGCCGAAGCCATGGACGTCATCCGCAAACTGCATCCCGACATGGCAATTGTTGATCTTAGCTTGCCGGGCGCCAACGGCATTGAGCTAATCAAGAACGTCCGCGCAGAATTTCCGAAGCTGCCAATTTTAGTGCTATCGATGCACGATGAATCCCTCTACGCAGTGCGAGCGCTGCGCGCCGGAGCCGACGGCTACGTCATGAAACATGAAGCGATGGCCAATGTGATCCAAGCCATCCGCGAAGTTTTCAATGGACATCCTTATCTCAGTCCGGCTATGGCGGCGCAGGTGATCACAAAATTCGCGCATCGCCAAGCCGAAGGTGAGACCGATGCTGTCGAGAGATTAAGCGATCGCGAACTCGAAATTTTGGAACTCATCGGGAAGGGCAACGAAGTGCGTCAGATCGCGAAGCTGCTCCATCTCAGCCCCAAGACAGTGGAGACCCACCGGGCGCATATCAAAGACAAACTCGATCTGAAAAATTCGCGCGAAGTCGCGCGTTTTGCTCTGCAATGGCTAAGCGCACGCGAGGCGTAGGGGCAGTCGCTTAAGAAATCGTAAGCCGTTGAGCCGGCTTATGTCCGGTTCTCGCTGATCGCACCAGCTTAAAAGCCGGTGTTAATGAGAGATCGATGCGCGGCCCGGCTTCCAGGTAAAATGCCTCGCGCGCTATGCCATGCGCAAATTTTCAGCCTGATCAGCCATACCGATTCTTCGTCTCATTAACACGGGCCTTCAGGCCGGTGACCACACAGGCCGCCAGCCGGGAAGCCGTTTCAACGGCTTTCCTCATCTTTCCACCGCAGTCCGTGGCGATCGATGAACTCTCTCAGCTCTTCCGCAAATGTGCGGACGCGATGATGTTCTTCTTGATGAGCAATGTATCGCGCGACCTGATCCACATTCGATTCTGATACAGAGAATGCGCCATAGCCCCTGCCCCAGGCGAATTTTCCAGTTATGATGTTATTTGCGTTAATCCAGTGAGAAGAGCTTCCTTTCAGGAG
The DNA here is from genome assembly GCA_003217875.1 of Verrucomicrobiota bacterium. Taxonomy (GTDB): domain Bacteria; phylum Verrucomicrobiota; class Verrucomicrobiia; order Chthoniobacterales; family UBA10450; genus Udaeobacter. Next base: position 6,663 of record QHMR01000187.1, on the reverse strand, counting down.
TTGCATCAGTTCCTCTATCGAGAGGGAAGTGGGAAGGTCGATCAGCGCGTGAACGTGATCTGCGTTTACATGATTAATTTTCATGTAAATCCCTTTCTCTTGCGCATGCTCCGTCAGGTAGCGAGAAATGCGCGCCGCAGCTGTTTTGTTTCGCAATCTTTCCCGATCCAGAGTTCCCCAGATCAAGTGAATCCAGATGCGAGAGTACGAATGGACAGACATGCGATCAATCGTAAGCCGTTAAAACGGCTGATGTCCATCTGCTGCTGAGCTCACCGGCTTGAAAGCCAGTGTTAATGAGAATGCTGCTTCCAAGCTGAGCCTTTCTCAAGCCCCACCAGATTGAAACCGCCCCGTGTTAACGAGAGCACCGCTGTGGCTGCAACGCCGTACTCGACCGCCGACAAATCGCGGAGGGCCAGAAATTGCCCAGAGCAACGTCCCTTCTCTCATTAACACCGGCCTTAAGGCCGGTGATCACCTACACGGATGGCTGGGAGGCCGTTTCAACGGCCTTCCTTATTTCCACAGTTTCACTTTTGTTCATTAGCAAGCGAGCGCATATTTGCTGCGATGAATGCGACCGACCGCGACGCGGTTGAGGAACTGCTTCAGACTTATGGCGAAACCGGCGGCATAAATTATCTCGCCGCTGCCGCCACTCTCCCCTCTCGTCTGGCCATCGAGGCGGCGTGTGCCGAGTTAATGAGTCTGATGTTTCCCGGTTTTCGTAGCCAGTCGCTGGTAAGCTCGGAAGATTTGGCCGACGTCACGCGCACTCGCGTCAGAGCTTTGCACGCACGACTGAAAACGGAAATTTGCAGAAGCCTCGGCAAAATTCCGCCTGACGAAGCAACGGAAGCAAAAGCGGAAGAAGTCCTAGCCACATTCTTGAAGGAGTTGCCTGCGGTCCGTCGGCTTCTCTGGACAGACATCGACGCCGCTTACGAAGGGGACCCGGCTGCGAGGAGCTACGAGGAGATCATTCTCGCTTATCCTGCGCTCGAGGCGGTCGCCACTTATCGAATGGCGCATCTGCTTTATGACAAGGTGCCATTGATCCCGCGCATCATGACGGAGTGGGATCGGTGCGCGCGTTAAGCTTTATCATGCTGTCACCCTTGGCGCGCGCAGTTTTCAAAAGGACGAGCACGGGAAGATCAAAAAAGGCGGGAAACGTCATCCAACGGTGGAAGACGACGTGACGATCTACCCAGGATCAACGATTCTGGGTGGCGAAACCGTCATTGGCGCTAGATCGACAATCGGCGGCAACGTTTTCCTGGTGCAAAGTGTGCCACCCGATTCACTGGTGTATTACGAAGAAAAACAATTGCGAATTGTGCCGAAGCGAAAGCATAGGCCAGCGACCACGCGTGATGAATTTCGGGAATGAGCTGGGGAGCGCACGCGCCTCGCGCGCTAACGATGGCGTCCTCGCCATCGCGGACTTTTCACGGACACGATCACGAGCATGAGCAAGAGTAAGAACAAGACTAGGATTAAGAGGAAGACGGAATGATTTACCTCGATTACAACGCAACGACGCCGCTATGTGATGCAGCCCGCGACGCGATGCTGCCGTATCTTGAACGTCGCTTCGGCAACCCGTCGAGCGTACACGCAGCCGGTCGTGAGGCGCGCGCCGCAATCGACAACGCGCGCGACAAGCTGGCGGCTCTGCTGCACGCGAAACCAAACGAGATCATTTTCACCAGCGGCGGAACGGAATCATGCAACCTCGCCGTGTTCGGCCTCGCGCGCCGTCGATCAGCAGGTGGCGGTCACATCATTTCAGCGAAAACCGAACATCACGCGGTACTCAACACCGTCGAGCATTTGGAAAAGAACGAAAATTTCCAAGTAACGTGGCTGGATGTTTCGCGCGATGGAATAATCGATCCTGATCAGCTCGCGAGCGCGATCCGCCCCGAGACAAGGCTTGTTTCGATCATGACCGCGAACAACGAGACGGGCGTGCTCCAGCCGATGCGTGAAATCTCCCAAATCTGCCGCGAACGCGGCGTCTTGTTGCACACAGACATGGTTCAGGCGTTCGGCAAAGTGAGCGTTGATCTTTCGCTGGTCGATGCCGCCAGTTTCGCCGCGCACAAATTCTATGGGCCAAAAGGCGCGGGATTTTTATTCCTGCGCAGCGGCTTATCGATCCAGCCAATCATGTTCGGTGGCGCGCACGAGAATGAACGACGCCCCGGAACAGAAAATGTTGCCGCGATTGCGGGAATGGCAGCGGCCGCCGAGTGGACATTGCACGATCGGGAGAGCGAACAGAAGCGCGAGGCACGGTTGCGCGATGAACTCTGGACGCGAATTTCGGAGAACGTTCCGGATGCAAAACAAAACTGCGCGAACGCTCCGCGGCTGGCAAACACGTTGAATGTGAGTTTGCTCGGACTCGATTCCGAGATGCTGCTGATAGCGCTTGATTTGGAAGGCGTCTGTGCCTCCAGCGGATCGGCATGCATGGTCGGATCAGTCGTTGCATCGCACGTTTTGCTCGCGACGGGTCTGCCAATCGAGCGCGCTCGCTCCGTGGTTCGCTTTTCCCTTGGTAAATGGACAACCGCCGACGAAATCAAAGCCGCGGGCGACGCGATACAGAAAATCGTCGAACGTCTGCATACGCGAAAAAGCGCCTATGCCGTTGCTTAGGCAGCTCGAATTTGCATTCGAACAATTCGCCACTCGTGTCTGCGTAGAAAAGGGCGCGGCTGTTGCGCAGACGCTCCGCCTGCCGAATTCCTGGACGGCAACCGGTGCGGTTGCACTACAGTTCCAAGGACGCAACGTCGATCTTGAAACACAAGCGCGCGACCTGTTACGCGCCCACGGCGCAACTCGAATCGCGCGGGAACTTCGCGTCGAATGGAATTCACGCCTCAAAACCGCTGCAGGTCGCGCTGATTATCGCCAGCAACTGATTTCGTTAAACCCGCGGCTGTTTGAGCACCCGCACGAAATTGATCGGACTCTGCGCCACGAATTGGCCCATCTTCTTGCCCAATTTCGCGCTGGCCGTCGCAGAATTCTGCCGCATGGAGACGAGTGGCGCACCGCCTGCCGCGATCTGGAAATCGCCGACGAGAAACGCTGTCATAATCTTCCCTTCCCCGTTACCGAACGCGCATGCCGATACCTTTACCAGTGTCCACACTGCCAGCGCGATTTCCATCGGACCCGCCGGATAAAGCGCGCCGTTGCATGTCTGGTCTGTTGCCGCGCACATAACGGCGGACAATTCGCTGCACGTTTTCGACTGCGACTTGTCTCAACCCGCTAAATGTCATGTCGAGCGGAGTCGAGACATCTCTGATTATTTCTTAGCATTGAGAGATCCCTCAACTTCGCGCCGGGATAACAAACACCAACGCTGATGCCAGTTATGTGTCGCCATCGCTTGCTTCGCCCTTTGTGTTCGTCTCCCCGCGTAATTTCGCCTGGATGAACATGTCAATGTTGCCGTCCATCACATCCTGCACATTGCTGGTTTCTGCGCCGGTGCGGTGATCTTTCACCATTTGATACGGCTGAAAAACGTATGAGCGAATTTGATTGCCCCATGCGATCTCGCCTTTTTCTCCATATTGCCTCTCCATCTCAGCGCGTTTCTTGTCCTCCTCGACTTGGTAAAGTTTTGCTTTCAACATTTTCATCGCCAGCTCGCGATTGCGTCCCTGGCTGCGCTCGGCCTGGCACGCAACCACGATTCCGGTTGGCTTGTGCAAAATCCGTACTGCAGTTTCGACTTTGTTGACGTTCTGTCCGCCTTTGCCGCCGCTGCGAAACGTGTCAATCTCCAGATCGGCGGGATTGATTTCAATCGGAGCAGTATCAGCAATTTCGGGAACAATATCGACGCTCGCGAACGAAGTGTGTCGCCGTTTGTTTGCATCGAAAGGCGAAATGCGCACGAGCCGGTGCACGCCGCGCTCGGTCTGCAGGTGTCCGTAGGCATACTCGCCAGCAACGAAGAGGGTCACCGACTTGATGCCGACTTCTTCGCCCTGTTGAATGTCCACTGTCTGCGATTTGAAACCACTTTGCTCGATCCAGCGCTGATACATCCGCAGCAAGATGTCGGCCCAGTCGCACGACTCGGTGCCGCCCGCCCCGGAATGAATCGTGAGAAACGCGTTCGCGCGATCGTTCTCGCCTGAAAGAAACTGACGCAGCTCAAATTCCTCCAGCTTGTGAACCAAGCGGTCATGTTCGGTCGCAACCTCTTGCTCTGCGTGCGCGCGGCTCGCCGGGTCACTTTCTTCCGCAGCTAATTGTTGTAATGCGCTAAAGTCTTCGATGTCGCGTTCCAGTTCTTGAAACGGATTAATCAGCGAACGCAATCGGGAAACCTCCTCGACATTGGCCTGAGCGCGTTCCCGATTCGACCAAAAATCGGGCGCAGCCATGCGCCCTTCAATTGCGGCTAGATTTTTCTGGAGCTCTTCGACGTCAAAGAAACCTCCGCAGCTCGCGGACACGCGATTTCAGGTCCTCGGCATCGGGGATGGAGATTTCCATTGGCATTGAAAAACATAGTTTAACTCACAGAGAATCGCAAAAGGTGTAGCGGCGTTTGTGTCAAACGCGGACGTTTCCGGCAGGCGCCCGCCGCGGCGAACGCCTCTACACTCATTTGCGCGCGGAATCGCTGGGCGGTTTTGGCTTAGCGCGCGCAGTCTCGAGGCGAAAGATTGTTTCGCCTTCCTTCATCAAATCAAGCCTATCACGCGCAATCGTTTCCAGATACGTCGCGTCAGTCTTGAGCAAATTGACCTCGCGCGTCTGACGGGCCAGCAAACTTTGCTGTTCATTCACCTGTTGTTGTAGGTTGTCGCTCTCCGCTCGGCTCTGCGTCAATTTTTTGTAAGGCGGAACAAACAAGCTCACGATCACGAGCCAGATCGCGATCACGAGCAGAACGAGAAGAATCCGGTTCAGTCGCTGCCAGACGGTAGCTTCGCGACGCGCGCGGAAATCGCCGTAGCTGTGATGCACTCAGCGGAGTGTAGTGCCGTACACAGCTTTGTCACCAAGTTCCTCTTCGATTCGCAACAACTGATTGTACTTCGCTATCCGATCGCTACGGCTAAGCGACCCGGTTTTGATCTGACCCGCATTGGTCCCCACCGCGATGTCGGCAATGCTCGCGTCTTCGGTTTCACCGGACCGATGACTAATTACCGTCGTGTAACCGTTCGTCTTCGCCAGATCAATCGTCGCCAGTGTTTCCGTCAGCGTGCCGATCTGATTCACCTTGATCAAAATGGAGTTGGCCACGTGTTCGGCAATTCCTTTGCGGAGAAATTCGACGTTCGTCACAAAGAGATCGTCACCGACCAATTGAATTTTCTCACCGAGTTTTTTCGTCAGTTTCTTCCAGCCGTCCCAGTCGTTTTCGGCACAACCGTCTTCAATGGAAATGATCGGGAATCGCGCACAAAGATCGGCATAATAGTCGATCAATTCTTCAGCAGTTTTTTTTGAACCATCCGACTTCTTAAAAATGTAAAGATTCCTTTTGTTGTCGTAGAACTCGGAGGCAGCGGGGTCGAGCGCGATAAAGATTTGTTCACCCAGCTTGTAACCGGCTTTCTCGATCGCTGTCGAAATTGATTCCAGGGCTTCCTCGGCGGAATTGAGCTTCGGCGCAAAACCACCTTCGTCGCCGATCGCCGTTGAAAGATGTCGCTCTTTGAGGACAGATTTGAGTGCGTGAAAAACCTCGGCTCCATAACGCAGCGCTTCTGAAAAGCTCGGCGCGCCGCACGGCATGATCATGAATTCTTGAAAATCGATCGGCGCATCCGAGTGCACGCCACCGTTCAAGATATTCATCATCGGCACTGGCAACACTCGCGCTTCATCTCCCCCGAGATATCGAAATAGCGGGAGATTTTCCGCTGCGGCGGCGGCGTGGGCGATCGCCAGTGAAACTCCGAGCAGCGCGTTTGCGCCGAGATTCTTCTTATTAGGGGTACCATCGAGCTCGATCAATTTGTTATCAATCTTCGCCTGATCTCGCGCGTCCCAGCCTTCGAGAACCGGCGCAATTTTGTGGTTTACGTTGGCAACAGCCTTCCTTACGCCCTTGCCGCTGAAGCGGCTTTTATCACCATCACGCAATTCCCATGCTTCGTGTTGGCCCGTGCTCGCCCCGCTTGGCACGGCAGCTCGTCCCAGCACGCCGCCTTCAAGGCGCACATCGACCTCAATTGTCGGATTGCCGCGCGAATCCAAAATTTCACGCGCATGGATTCGACTAATGCTGGTGCGCGCCATACAGATTCTGGCGGATTAGAACAGCTTTCGTCTCGCGAAGCAAATCAGCTTTTGGCCCTATCGCGAACGATTGACTGGGGCAATTAATTTAGTGGTGCATGTGTAACAGAAATAATTGTTTATGGGAGGGTGAGTACCAGTCTTCGAAGAGTACCACCAAGGTCGCACGAGATTCCCATTGGCATTTTGACCGATGCGCGCATAATCATGAGCGATGATTCGTCTGGTAAACCTTGTTGTGCTTACATTATTCACTGGCGTCTTCGCAGCCGCGGGCGCCGGGGAGACCGGCCATCTCTCGGCAGAGCAACTGGCAAAAGCTGTTAGGAGCGATTCGATCAGCATCCCGACACCGGGCGAACT
>QHMR01000186.1 GCA_003217875.1 Verrucomicrobiota bacterium | reverse complement strand
CCAACAAAGCGACTCGCGCGTCGCGGACGTGCTGGTGCACATCGAACCGGCGAAACTGTAGCCGTGATCGGTGATCGCGGCTGTCCGGGGTCAACGACCCCGGCTACAACTCGCGAAGAATCGCGACGAGCGCGTTCGCCAAGGTCTTCCGCGCATTCGCGATCCTCCTGGAGAACTGCGCGAGGCGTGGAATGCGATTCGGGTGCGAAAGAAAAAATGTCGCCAACTTCGGGAGATCGGTTCTTTGTTTGGCGATGTCGAACAGAATGTGCGCAGGAGCAGGGAATGATTGGCGCGGCGTATCGGCAATGACGCGTAACGAGAGCAGTGGAATCCCACGCGCAGCGCACATGCGCGCAATGAATTCCGTTTCCATGTCTACCGCGGCCGCGCCCGATTTGCGGGCAATTTCGGTTCGCTCGTCGCTGGAATCGATCAACGCTGGCGCAGTTAACAGATCGGCCACACGGATTGGCAAGTTTGAAAGTGCTTCTTGTCTCGCGCTCAGTTCAATTGTCGAAAAATTTCTTGCCAGCAAAAGATCGCCGACTTGTAGCTCATCGTTGAGCGCGCCCGCAAATCCGCTGCTGATCAAAAGATCAAATTCCTGATCATCGATAAATTTCTCAAGCCGTTGACGGCAAACTTTCTCTCCCACGCCGGTATGGAGAACTTCAATGGGGCGATGATTGATCTCGCCGCGAATCGTCTGAATGCCATTTCGGCCAGCCCGAGATTTATTCCGGAGATGGCTCAAGAATGCCGAGCTTTCCGCCGGCAAAGCAAACGTGATCGCAATCATCGTGCCTCGACGATCTGCACAACAAAGCTCTTCTTCTGTGCTGTAGCCGAGCGCGCCGACCTCGGTTCTGGCACAGTCGCTTGGGGCGTCGATCCAGGTTCTCCTCTGACAATCGACTCAATCGCCGCACGAAATTCCTGTCCCCGATCCGATGGCACATCGACAAGCACACTCAACTGATATCGGTCTTGCAGACCTTTTGTAGCGGAACCGCCGAACCGGGAAGCAATCGTGACTACTTCATCTGCGACCGCATCCGTTTTTCCATTCGCGGCCGGGATCGTAATTTCTGTAACCCCGAGAGCATTCGGGTCAGGTGTCAGCGTCGCGGCAGCGTGTTCAAGGGATTTTGCTATCTGTTCCCGCATCTGGGTTTCAAGCGGCGCGCGGTTTGGATTCCTGGCTTCGTGTCTCCAGATCAACCAGAGACCGAATCCCACATTAACAGCCATTAGAACAATGAACGCCCCGCCTACCCGAAGCGCCATTTTCCGGCCGCGCTCAGTCGTATCTGGTTCCGGTGGCAACAGAACCTCGCGCGAATCACCCCGCATTCCCGCATGAATCTGCCGGGCTACCGCCAGTTCGCGCTGCAGTTGTTTAGCCAGAGGTCTTTGCACGCAATAGCCAAGTGGCACTCGGGTGCCAAACTGTGGCATTTGGCCTTTGCGCTACGCCAGAGCGGCAATAGAATCGCCCCGTGGCCGAGCACGATCAGGGAGAGGCGCGGCGGCACGGGCGACTGTGGCGCCGTGTGTTAGCCGGCCTGGCTATTTGCGTGGCGCTTCTGATCATTTTTCATCGGCCAATCCTAGTGGCGGTGGGTCGGCAAATCGCGCTGCGCTACGCGGCCAAGCAACACCTGAAGATCGATTTCCGTCTCGAAGGCAATCCCTTCAGTCATCTAACTGCACGAAACTTTCACGCCTTTCCGACCGGACCGTCGCCCATCGAATCGATCGACATCGATCAACTCTATATCGATTATGATCTATTGGGTTTTGCCAGACACGGTCTCTCCCGTTTGTTCGAAAATGTGGAGGCGCGTTCGGCGCGCATTGTCCTAAATCCGTCCAAGGCGCCGCTGAGAACGCGCCCGCCTAGACCGCAACTGAAATTACCGCGATTTTTCCCGGAGCGGGTCCGCCTCACGAATGCGACATTGGTCGTCAGAAATCAGCCAGAAGATTTCGTTGCGGAAGGGGTCGATCTTGATTTGGACCCGCGTCATCCCGGCGAACTGCGCGTCGAACAACTGCAGCTTCCGTCCGGCGACAGTTGGTCCAGGGTCTCCGGCCAAACCTCTTATACGAACAAGAATTTGATTTTGCGGGACCTGATTTTGAGCGATCAGGAGCAGCTCCGTCTGTTGAACGTCGATGCATCACGCATCGACGCCAATGTCCTCACACTCAATCTCAACTGCATAATCGGCGGCGGCCAATTGTCTGCGTCGGCCGGACTCAGCGAGACGCAGTCTTCGCTGAACGCGAAAGTGAATCTGGCGGCCGAAAAAGTCAGGGCGGAATCACTGAACAGATTCCTTGTTCTTCCGGAGGATTATCTTTCCGGCGAAATTGAGCGACTCGCTCTTAACGCCGCGGGTGTCATTGACGCGCCGCGCACTTGGAGCGGCACGCTGTCGCTGGATGTGAGCGACGTGGATCGGCCGGAAATCCACTTTGATCGCGGCATCTTGGAAATTTCAGCAGAACAGGGGAGAGCGGTTTTGCGCTCGGCCGACATCGTCCAGGACGTGAACAACTTTCATTTTTGGGGCGGAATCGAATTGCCAGACAAGATCGGAAACTTCGGCCGCACGCCATCGGGTTTTGAGATTGCCGGCACCGCACCTGATCTGGAGCGACTAACAGCGGGCACCCCGGTGGCGTTGACCGGCTCCGCCCAGTTCACCGGCAGGATTGATATTGTCAATGCGGAAATAACTGCAGCCCTCGGCGTCGCGGCAGAGCCGGTTGGGTTTTCAGGTGGAATGATTGACAAGCTGAACTGTACGCTTCGCGCCTCCAAGGTGATCGAGGCGGCGGGGGGACCGGGGTCAGCGACCCCGGCTACAACAGCGACCCCGGCTACAACGCGGAAGCCGTGGTTTGCGGATCTTCGCACTGCAATGGATTTCGATTTAACGGGCATACGTTATCGGGATTACATCGTTGATTCAGCAGAAGGATCGCTGAACGGAAGCGATGACACTCTCGGCCTCGACCGCTTGAATCTGCGGCGAAATCAAAACGAATTAAATGTTCGCGGGCGTTACCGGCTTCCGGCAGAAGTCGGGAAATTTGCTTCGCAACCCGCGGAGGTCGACGTGGCTCTGAATGCACCTGAGGCAGGCGACTTCTGGGTTGCTGATTCTCCACAAAGAGTGAGCGGACCATTGCAGCTCGCGTCACAGATTCAATGGAAACAAGGGATCGCCAGCGGACAGATATGGGCGTTCGGGGCGAACCTCAGGATGCGTGACTTGGTTTTCCGGCAACTCAGCACTCAATGTTCGATTTCGAACAGCATCATCTATCTGAACGACTTCAGCGCGACTTTGAACGATACCGATTTCGTTAACGCGACTGGCACGCTGAATTTGCGGCGACCTCATCATTACAGCGGCAAGGTGTCCGCAAACATCGCGAATTTATCGACACTTCAGCCGCTACTTCGCGCTTCGGGCAATCAGAATGAATTGGCAGGTGCGGTCAGACTTAGCTGGGAAGGAAGCGGCGATGCGCAGACGTTCAAGAATTCAGGCCAACTGAAGCTAGCACTGGAGAAAGGGCGCTATGGAAATTTGCAATCGTTGCGGGCGAATGTCGATGCGTCCTATTCGCCGGAGGGCCTGGACGTGCCGATCATCTTTTTCGCCACCAGTAACATGGATTTTCAGGCGATCGCTCGGACCAAGGCTGACATGCTCGAGATAGACAAAATCCAATTGAACCAGTTAGCCCCGCCGCGGCGGGAGGCCGGCCGCAGCGGCTCGGTCGGCGAGCGTGCCCTGCCACAACAATATGCGAACTACGCGTACGGTTATATTTCCATTCCATTTATCTGGAGGAATCTCGGGACCAAGGCTGCAGTCATTCCGTCGTCTGGCAAAGTGTCTGCGACATTTCAATCTGAGAACCTCGATCTTAAACGAGTGTTCGACGATCTCGGAATCAAAGCGATGACGTCTGGCATTATGAACGCCAGGCTCGACGCCGGTGGAACCATCGCTGATCTGAATGCTCGGCTTGACCTGCAGGCACGGGACTTACGAAATGAATACTGGCCGAAAATGGAGCCAGCGACGTTTGAGCTAAGCGCCCAGGCCACGCAGAACCGGCTGACAATTTCAGGGAAACTGCAACAGGCGCGGATTCAGCCGGTTGAAATAAACGCGAGTATGCCTTTCGACATTCCGAAAATTGCGCGCGCCCGGAAAGTTCCCGATGACACACCCATTACTGCAAAGGCTCGTGTCCCGCGTAGTTCAGTGAATTTTGTTCGACAATTCGTTCCGGAGCTGGAGCAACTGGATGGCGAGCTTGGTCTCGATGTTGATGTGAGCGGAACAGTCGGCCATCCCGTCTTGAGCGGGGCAGGGGACATGACCATAAATGTGGCTCGTTTTACGAATGTGACACTTCCCGCACTGAGAGGTTTTACTGCTCGGTTCACTTTTAGGGAAAACGCACTCACTCTCGATCGGTTTGGAGGCGATGTGGCTGGCGGACCCTTCACAATGACCGGCCGAGTCACTTTCCCCAAATTGATCGAACCGACTCTCGATTTGCAATTGAAAGCTCAAAGCGTGCTGCTTGCGCGAAACGACACGCTTACCGCCCGCGCCGATGCCGACCTCAAGGTCACGGGTCCGTTTGCCGCAGCGACCGTCACGGGCAACGTCGCAGTGACAAACAGCTATTTTCTAAAAAACATCGACCTTATTCCGATTGGGCTGCCGGGCAGACCTGCACCGCAGGCGCCTGTCGAGCGTCCAGAATTTTTTTCTCTGCCGTCCCCGCCGTTCCGCGACTGGAAGTTTGATGTCGTAGTCAAAACCAAGGATCCGGTGCGCATTCGTGGAAACCTGGCGACTGGCGGAGCCACCGGCGATCTGAAGCTGACGGGAACGGGCCTAAATCCTGCGTTGCAGGGCGTGGTGCAGATGGAAGGCGTCGAGGCGACACTGCCTTTCAGCCGGCTCGAGGTTTCGCGCGGCTTTCTCACGTTCACTCCGGACGATTCGATGAACCCGAAAATCGATCTGCAAGGCACGTCGGTGATCCGCGATTATACGGTACGCGTTTATGTTTACGGCACTTTGCTCTCGCCAGAAGCGATTTTCACGAGTGAACCGCCACTGGCGCAGGAGGAAATCATTTCCTTGATCGCCACCGGCGCGACGAGACAGGAACTTTCGACTGGCAACGTTCTGGCAGGCCGGGCGGCCATGTTGCTGGTGCAGCAGCTTTACCGCAAGATCGTCAAGAAAGGCGAGCCAACCGAGAGCAACACGGTTTTCAATCGATTGGATCTGGATTTAGGAACGGTTGATCCACGAACCGGTCAGCAGCAGGCTACCATGCGGTTCAAAATCGACGACCACCTTGTCCTCACCGGTGATGTAGGCGTTCACGGCGATTTTCGAGGGAAGCTAAAATATCTGATTCGTTTCCGCTGACATGCGACGCGGGGTCCTTTTCTCTCTCGGAAGCCTGGCCCTTGCATTTGAAGTCGCAGCGCAAAGCGCGGTTGATGTGACGCGACCGGAGGAGCGGCAGAAGGAGCGCCGAGCCGTAGTAAAAGAGCAGGAAAAACGCGCCAGGCGGACGAGCATCATCGAATTTCGCATTTCGGATTAAGCCCCGCTCGCGCGGACGATCTCGCGTTTTTTCTTGAAGTTTTTTACCGAAAACACGGCTACGCGAAAGTGAACGTGCACTACGTGATCGAATCCGGGGACCGGCTGCGTCTGGATATCACTGAAGGCCCGCGCTTCATCCTGAGCACGGTAGTGTTCGATGGAAACGCGCATGAGCCGGCCGACAGACTGTTTGAGTACATGGTAGGGCCGACACGCGAGCGATATTCGCGGCTTGAAAAAAGGTTGCCTTTCGTAGCCGCAGACATGGAGGAGGGAACGCATCTGGTTCAGCGCTTTTACATCGCGGAAGGTTTTCTGGATGTCGTAGTCGATCCACCGCGGTACAGATTTCAGGAGCAAAGCAGCGACGTTGACGTCGTCGTTCCGATTCACGAGGGCCAACAATATTTCTTTGGTCACATCACCTTTATCGGACAAACCGTTTACGGCGCGGAGGCGCTCCGTGGCCAAATCGTCGATCTGCTGCAGAGACCTTTCACAGAGGCCCGAGTCGAGGACATTCCGCGGCGTCTCCAGGCGTATTTCAAAGCGCGCGGGTATTACGACGTGAAAGTGGTCGCCATCGGCGCGCCGGAGGAAACAGTGAACAATCGGGTGCCGGTGGAAATCACGATCTCTCCAGGACCTGTTTACCACTTCGACGGTGTGACTGTTAGCGGGCTCACTCGCCTGCACCCCGGTTTTGTGACCAAACGGTTCACCAGATTGCGCGGCAAAACGTACAGCCCGGATGTGCTCGATGAGCGATTCCGCACGCTCATGAAGACAGGCCAGTTCAATCTGCTGCAAATCAAACCTGTGCCAGTCGATGGACATCTGTTGCGACTCGACATTTCAGCCGAGGAGGCTAAGAGCAAGGAATTCGGTTTTTGGATCGGATACGGCACTTACGAAGGCGCAATTGCCGGTATTCAGGTTGGCGATCGCGATCTCTTCGGGTACGGCCGTCCGGTTACCGCGACGATCGAGGTCACGCAGCGCAGCTACAGGGGCGAAATTCTGTACCAGGACCCATTCTTTTTTGACACAGACTTTGTTTTCACGGCACGAGTCTTCGCCCTGACTTTTGATTACGATGGCTACTCAAAATTCGAACTGGGCGGACGAGCCGAACTCAGCCGCAAAATTACGAAAAACGATGAGGCAGCCCTGATCTTCTCCGTCCGGCATGTGAAGATCACCGATTCAGAGATAAGGCCGAGCTTTCTCCTTGGACCAGAGGATTACCAGGTAGACACCATCGGACTCACCAACACGCTTGATCTGCGTGAGAGCCCATATGTTAATCCGCGCGGATTTCTCATCGGTAACACACTCGACCTTGCTTCAAGCGCGTTAGGCAGCGATATCGAATTCATTAGAGGCACGATGCGCGTCGGCTACTATCTTCCATTCGGACCCAAGCCGCTCACGCCGGGTGTGGTGGAAGATCAACCTCCTGGCACATTGTTGCAGCGTTGGTTTCGCCAGTCCTCGATTGCATTTGGCGCGCGCGCCGGTGTAATCCACTCCCTTACTAACAGTGGTTCCGACGAAGCGACTGCCATTCCGATTGACGAACGTTTTTTCATTGGCGGCGCCACAACCGTGCGCAGTTTCGGCGAACGCGATCTTGGCCCGCACGATAATCACGGCCATCCCGTCGGTGGAGAATTCTATACCGTCTTTAATGTCGAATACACATTCCCGATTCTGGGAGAACTGCAGGGTGCCGTATTCACTGATGCCGGCAATCTTTTGCCGACATCAGAGGACGTTGGCCTTAACGATATGCGCTACGCCATAGGCGCTGGCTTGCGCTACAAGCTGCCGGTCGGTCCTATTCGCCTCGATTACGGCGTCAATCCCGATCCGCACGAATTCGAGGACTTCGGCGCGTTCCACTTTAGTTTCGGCTTTGCGTTTTGACGCTTCTCATTCGCACCGGCTTTAGCCCGTATGTGTCTAGCGGCAAAGGCGCAGCAGCCATCGTCAGCCTGAGGCAGCGCCCCAGGATTCAACGTTTCCCCAGATACGAGCGCTGAAAGCGGGATTCATTCTTGCGCTATTGAAGCGCGCTTTCAGCGCTGTTTACGTGATGATTTGAATTCCTGGGGCGATGCCCCAGGCTACCATGAGATAGCGGCTTTGGCGCTAAATCGGATACAACCCCCCCGGCGTTAATGAAATTTGAGAAGCAATGAAAGATCGACAATCGCTCGGCGACACGCCCCCGGAACAATTTCGCAGGCAGCTTCACGAACTCGCCGACTGGATTGCTGATTTCCGTGAAAATATCGAGGCATTGCGTGTCGCGCCTGACGATAAACCAGGCGCTATTGGTGCGCGTCTTGCCAAGCATCCACCTGAAGAAGGCGAGCGCTTCGAGAAAATTCTGAGCGATGTCGATAGGCTGATCGTTCCGGGAATGGTGCACTGGAGTCATCCGATGTTTCTCGGATATTTCGGCTGGACCACGACCGCGCCTGGAATCCTCGGCGAAATCATCAGCGCGCCGCTCAATGTCAACGCGATGACATGGCGCACGTCACCGGCCGCGACTGAACTCGAAACGCTGGTGATCGATTGGATTCGGCAATGGGTGGATCTGCCGAAGGAATTTGATGGTGTGGTTTATGACACCGCGTCGGTTGGCATCCTGCACGCGCTGGCGGTCGCGCGGGAAGAAGCCGCGCCGTTCGCGCGCAAACGCGGCCTCGCTGGTCGCGCCGATCTTCCGCGTTTTCGCATTTACACTTCCGATCAAGCGCATAATGCAGCGGAAAAAGCTGCCATCGCACTCGGCATCGGCGAGGAAAATGTGCGTCGCGTTCCCTGTGACGGCGAATTTCGAATGGAGATGTCGATCCTTCGCAAAATGATCGCAGCAGATCGACAATCAGGTTTCAAACCGATGGCTGTCATCGCGACGGCTGGAACAACTTCGACGGCCAGCGTCGATCCGATCGTTGAGCTGGCTTGCCTTCGTCACGAAGAAAAAGTGTGGCTGCATATCGATGCTGCGTACGGCGGCGGGTTCGCAATTCTTCCGGAGTACAAATGGATCACTGAAGGTTGGAGCGGCGCCGATTCGATCATTATCAATCCGCACAAGTCCCTTTTTGTGCCGCTGGATTTCAGCGTCCTGTACATGTGTGATCTGGAGCGCTTGCGCCGTGTCTTTACGCTCGCGCCACCGGACGTCTTGCGCGGCGACACCGTGGAAGCCACAAAAAATTACATGGACTATGGCGTGCAGCTCGGCCGTCGATTCCGCGCACTCAAGGCGTGGATCATATTTCGCAGCTTTGGCCGCGAAGGATTGGCTGCCCGTCTGCGCGAACACATTCGACTCGCGAACCTGTTTGCCGATTGGATACGGAACGACGATCGATTCGAGCTCGCCGCGCCTGTGAGTATGGGCGTTGTTTGTTTTCGTTTTCTCGGCGGAGACAACAATAAATCTGTAGCCGGCATCGGTGATGCCGGGCCGGGGTCACCGACCCCGGCTACAGCCGGAAGGCTCGACAGATTGAACAGCGAGATCGTCGAGCGAATCAACGCTTCCGGACGCGCATACCTGACGCAGACCAAATTGCGCGGACAAACGCTAATGCGCATTGGCCTCGGTAATGTGCTCACGACCGAAGAGCATCTGCGCAAGGCATGGGAGATAATTCAGGAAACGGCGAGCAAACTGTAATCGCTCCGCTGCCTGCCGCGCCGTAGCTCGCCGCGGCGACCGAAGGCGGGCGCGAAGTGCCACGCCGACATAAAATGTGGTCCTGCGTAGGACCGCTGATAGGCGGCGGCTACAGATTTGCGGCTGGGCTACGCCGCCGCTACAATTTTCGTCGCTATGATGAAGTTACTGCGCAGGCACAAAAATTGGCTGATGATCGTGATCGCCATTCTAGCCATCCCTTTCGTCTTCTATTTTGTGCAACGGCCCGATTACGGCGCGATGCGCTCCGATCGATTTGCTCACATGTATGACCGCGACGTTTCGATGCTGGAAGCGCAGCAGATCGGTCGGCTCCTCACTCTGGCGCAGGCCATCGGTATGTCTGATTTTGTGCGAACTCTGACGGCAGGAGCCGGCATGAACCAGAACCAAGTTGCCGTCCAATTCATCATCAACCTGCTGGTTCTACGGCACGAGGCAGAACGGCTTGGTCTTCGCCCCAGCGCTTCTGAGATTGCCGACGTCGTGCGCAAGTTGCCGGCTTTTCAGAGTGAATCGGGATTCGACATTAATAAGTTCACCGATTTTGTGCGGAACGGTCTGGCGCCGATGGGGCTCGGTGAAGAGCATATCGAGCAGCTGGTGCGAGATGAGATTTGCGTGAACGAAATCAAGCGACTACTGGCGGCAGGCATCACAGTTTCTAAAGGGGAGCTCGATGAAAATTTTCGGCGGGGATACGACAAGTTTTACGTGAGCGTGATCCGATTTCGGCCCACTGATTTTCAGGACGGCATCACGGTCAATGATGAAGATGTGCAGAAGTACTACGATGCACATAAGGCCGAGCTGAAAACCGACGAAAAGCGCAAGGTGCAGTTTGTGCGGCTGGGCCTCACCGAGGAGCAAACGAAGTTGACTGGGAAAGAACGGATTGAGGTTTTGCAAAAGCTTTCCGATCGCGCAACCGATTTGACGCAGGCGCTCTTGGAGAAAGGCGCGGATTTCAAGCAGGCCGCTGAGAAATTTCAGCTGCCCGTGCACGAAACCGGGGAATTTACGGCAGCGGCGCCCGATCCACAGTTGAAAAGCAATCCGCAGCTTGGCGCCGCAGCTTTTAAATTATCAGCACAGGAGCCGAACAGCGATCCGATCCAGGTGGCCGATGGATTTTATATTTTACATCTTACCGGCGCTAACGAAGCACGTCCTCTCACACTCGAAGAGGCGAAGCCAAAAATCGTGGAAGCCATTAAGAAGGCACGGTCTCGTGAGTTAATGTCAACGAAAGGGGCCGAGGTCGTGAATCAGCTCCGCGAGGCAACGAAATCTGGACAGCTCCTGGAAGCGGCTATTCAAAAGGCGGGCGCAAAACCTGAGAAGCTCCCGCCGTTTTCACTGATCGAGGAGGAAAAGACAAAACCTGACGGCAACGAACCGAAGAAGGAATCGGCCGATCTTGCCGCGATTAAAGAGGCCGTGGCATTCTTGAACGCCGGCGAGATCAGCGATTTTTCTCCCTCGGGTGAAAGCGGATTCATTGCGGTTTTGGAAAAGCGAGAGCCATTTGCCGATGCAAATGCCGGCGAGAAGAAGGCGGCGTTTGAGAAAAGAATTCTTGATAACAAGCAGCGCATTGTCTTGTACGAATGGTTGCGCGAACGGCAACAAGCCGCCGGCCTTCAATCCAGCAAAGGTTAGACTGTACGGCGGCTGTCGCAGCCGCAATCCTTTATCCGATGGAACAATCGCCGGCTGAAATCTTCGACGACGCTAGTGGCGACCTCGCCGTCGGCGATTTGGAAAGCGCAGTTGGAAAGTATCGGCGTTGTGTTGAGATAGCGCCCGATTTTTTCGACGGCTGGCACGCGCTCGGAATGGCGCTCGCTCTTTTACAATCGCGCCGGCAATATCAAAGAAGCCGAAGCCGCAGGGGCCAAGGCGAAAGTCCTTTCCTGGGGCGGCAAGATTGCGCCGGAGTAGGGACTCCGGAACTCGCCATAAGGGTCACAGCACGCTCAGAGAAATGTTATTTGACAGACTGAACTTCCAAGATTTACTGAAAATACATGAAGAACGAAAATCAGGCCATCACTGCTCTGCGCGAGGCCCGGGACGAATTTGTCAGCCAGTGGGGCGTGATCGGGAGCGCCTGGGGAGTCAACCGCACCATGGCGCAGATTCATGCCCTGCTCATTACCGCTCCCTCTGCACTCAGCACGGATGAGGTCATGGCGGAGCTGAAGATCAGCCGCGGGAACGCCCACAGGAATCTGCGCGACCTGGTGAGTTGGGGCTTGGTGCGCAGCGTCGTTCGCAAAGGCGAGCGGAAGGAATTTTTTGAGGCGGAAAAAAATGTCTGGAAGATGTTCTGCATCATTATTCGCGAACGCCGACGGCGGGCGCTACGGCCGGCGCAGGCTGTTTTGAAAGAGTGCCTTTCGCGGACCAACAATCTGCGAGGCACTGAAGCGGCCGCTTTTAACAAACAACTCAAAGCTCTTAGTGACTTCCTCGAGCTGGCCGACGGCGTGATCACCAAGCTCTCACAGTCGGAGCAAAGTAAAATGGTTCCCTGGGCCCTCAAATTTTTGAAATGAACGAGGCCGCTTTTTTCACCGAAACAACAAACCAGGAAAGGAAACTGTCATGACTCCAATCGTTTGGACTTACGTTATTTACATCGCGTTGAGCATTCCGCTCACCGTCTGGGTCGCACAAACGCTCCACAAGAACGGCCGCATCTTTTTGATTGATTCGTTTCACGGCAACGAACAATTGGCCGGCTCGGTCAACCATCTCCTGGTGGTTGGCTTCTATCTTATCAACATCGGCTACGTTGCGCTCGCTCTAAAGGAGGGAATTGCGCCGGCAGATCTTCGGGGAGTGTTTGAAACAATCAGTCGAAAGATTGGGGTGGTGATGCTCGTGCTCGGCGCAATGCATTTTTTTAACATCTTCGTGTTTTCGAAAATGCGACGCCGCGCTCTTTTACAATCCGCGCCGCCGCCGGTGCCCCCGCAGGCTCACATGTCCGTCCCGGCGCGATGAAGCGACTTTACGTTTTGTTCGATGCGCAATGCGAACTCTGTGTTCGCTGTCGCAACTGGCTGATGAAACAAGCGGCTTTTGTGCCGCTTGTGTTCATCGCATTGCAATCGGATGAAGCAAGGCAGCGATTTCCAGAAATCGAAAAGCTTAGACCGAATGAACAGCTGCTCGTGATTTCAGATGACGGCTCGGTTTATCGTGGCGCTTGCGCGTGGATCATGTGCCTGTGGGCTCTCCAGAATTATCGAAAGCACGCGCTGCGATTGGCACATCCAATCTTGCTGCCGTGCGCAAAAATTGTGTGTGAACTGCTATCACGGAATCGCTTCTTCTTGTCGGATGCACTCTTTCGGCACGATGCGCAAAGCGCGGCGAAAAAGTTGATCGCTCATTATCATCTGCACAAATCCACCTGGTCCAATACTGCCTGCTCGCGATGAAGCTAGTCATTCCTGGCGAAACCGGACAGATCAGCGCAATCCTATGCCGAGCCTTTTCCCATGCCGGGGATGAAGTCGTAATCCTGAATCGAAAATCGGCACCGCAATCCTTGTGTCGCTGATCTCTGCGCACGCTACCGCAAAATGAGTTCGAGACTCCGATAGACCGTCCAGTCCCGGGTCGGACTTACCAAATATTCACGCGCTTATCGGCAGGCCTTGCCATTGGTGAGCCGTCAGGAATATTAAATGCCTGCTGAAACTCCGGCAGATTTGAGAGCGGTCCATTCACACGAAATTGCGCCGGCGAATGCGGATCGGTATTGAGTCGCAGCTTTTGGTCTTCGTCGCGAATCTTTGACCGCCAAATCGCGGCGAATGACAGGAAGAAACGCTGCTCTGGCGTGAGGCCGTCGATTTTTTTCGTGCGTTCCTCCGGATGTTTGTCGAGTGCTTTTTGCAACGCGGCATAGGCGAGCTTCACTCCGCCGATGTCT
>QHMR01000185.1:9153-21570 GCA_003217875.1 Verrucomicrobiota bacterium | reverse complement strand
CGCGCGCGTACTTGGGCTGCTCCATGATCTCCATCATCTTTTCGTAGCTCAGAAAAAAGGAGAACGGCGTTCGATCGCCTTCAGCCAGGAGAGTCGGAAGTGAAATCACGGCCCCGACAGGTTTGTAATTCTCCAGCGCTCCTTGCAGCGTCCACATCTTCCGGTAAGCAGCGTCGGTGTTCAGTTTGCTGCCGTCGGCGGCGGCCACGACCAATGTGAGCGGATTCGAGCCGCCGGTGCGGTCGACGTATTCCAATCCGTCGCGCAGTTCCCGGTGGGGCTTGAAATAATCGAGAAGGCTCGGGTCGGTGTTTACTTGCTTCAGCCCAAATCCCAGGCCGGCGCTGAGGAGAATGACGGCCAGCGACAGCGGCACGAACCGCCGCGACCAAAATGTCTCGGAAGGTTCTGCCTCCAAAAGCTTGCTTTTGCGCGGCACAGCCCAGCGCAGGAACGACGGATACATCACGTAAGCGCAGATCAATGCCACGACCGTCCCGAGCACGCCGCCGAATCCCAGTTCGCGTAACGGCTTGGCTTGGACGATCAACAAACTGCCGAACCCGAGCGACGCGCAAACCATTGACCAAAACGAAGCGGGAAATGTCATGCGACGGGCGGCTGCCGCGAGATCGGGCGATTTCTTCCCCATCCGATCGGCGAGTGTCTGCCAGTTGAAGGTCATGTAAACCAAGTGCGACAACGCCACGACAAATACGATCGTGCCGAGGTTCACCGTAAGGATGCCGATCTTTTTGCCGAACATTGACTGGAGGAGCAACGTCAACAAAACGGCGCTCGTGCAGGTCGCGAGCATTCCCAGAAACACCCGACCGGATCGGAACATCGCCGCCATTGTCAGCCCAAATAAAACGACCGCCGTGAGGCTGAAGTACCAAAAATCGTGGGCCAAACTGCGCCGGATCATCTCCACCACATAGGGCGGACCGGCGATGTGAATTCGAAAGTCTCTCTCATCGAGTTCGTGCATGATTCGTTCGAGATGCTTGATCGACTTCTCAGTGTCCTTGCCTTCCATGAACACGATGACGTTGGTGGATCTGCGGTCCTGAGCGATCAGGAGGCGGCTCCAAAATGGGCTCGCCAACGCGTCTTGGAAATTTTTCGGTCCCGCAGTCAAGCTCTTAACGGCGCTAACCGCATCAATCGTGTTGACCTGTTGAGTGAGTTTTTGGATCCGACCGAGGTAGCGCGGTGCCGAAATATTCCGAGACGACACAGTCAGGATAACTTCAGGCCGCGACGGAAAACGCTGCTCGATCTTTTTAGATTGGCGGAACTGGGGATCACTGGTTGAAAAGAAAAAATTCTCATCCACTACCGGCTTAAGATCGACAAGAGCCGCCACCAGCACGAACAAGGCGACCGTCAGCGCGAGCATCCACCAGTGCGTTCCTAACCGGACCGTCATCTTCGAACCTGTGCTGAGTTTCATCGCTCCAGCGCTGGACGATTAGGGAATTGTGGCCAGTCGAAAGGCCGGGTGACCTCGTGCAACATTGCCGATTAAATCTAAATGATTTCGATCGGACATTTGGGTAGCGCTTGCAGAAAAGCGCGACCGTACGGTCTGGTCACGATCCGATTGTCGAGAATGACGATGATGCCGCAGTCACTCTTTGTTCGAATCAAGCGGCCGAGGCCTTGTCGAAGTTTGAGAATCGCTTCCGGGAGAGAGTATTCCGTGAACGGATCGCCACCGCGCTCCTCGATCAATTCGAGTTTGGCTTCGATGAGCGGGTGATCGGGCACGGCAAACGGAAGCCGCGTAATGATCACATTCGAAAGCGCCTCGCCCGGAACATCGACGCCGCCCCAAAAACTGTCCGTGCCAAACAGGACAGCTCCCGGCGTTGATTTGAATTGCTCAAGGAGCTTACTGCGCGGCGCGCCTGCTCCCTGCACGAGAAGATTCATTCCCTTATCTACAAAAAATCTCTGCATGGCTCCCGCCACTTGCTGCATGTCGCGATAATTCGTGAAAAGGACAAACGCGCGCCCATCGGTCTTCTTGACGAAATGCGCGATCCAATGCTCCAGCTGTTTCTGATAAGCGGCGTCGCGCGGGTCGGGCATCTTTTGCACGACAAACATTTTCATTTGCCGTTGAAAATCGAACGGGCTGCCAAGCTGCAACGGCTCCGCCTCCGTCGCGCCCGTGCGCTCACGAAAATAGGCGAGATCCGGCCGACCCACGGCCAGAGTGGCGCTGGTCATCACGCAACAACAGTTCTCGCGAAAGAGCATCCGCCGCAGCACCGGCGCAAGATCGACAGGCGCGGCGTTGAGAGCAAGGAACCGCTCCGTTTTGCCGGTGCGCTCGACCCAGTAAACATGCTCCGGCGCGCTTTGCTCCAGAAAAATCGCAATGCCGTCCCGCGCGTCGCGAATGCGCCGGCCGAACTCTTGCAGCTCCGCTTTCAATATTTCGTCGTCGGCGCGTTTAACAACATCGGCTACGCGCGCCTGAAGCGCGGTCAATCGGGCGGTAATCGTGTCGGGAACAACATCGACATCGCGAACGCGAAACTCGCGGCCTTTACGGAAATCTGATTTCGACTCGACGACGCCAAAAAATTTCTCAACGTCATCGATCAGTTCCCCCGCGAGTCGCACGCCGGGCGCGTCGCGCATTACGGTGAACAGTCCTTTGCGCGTCCGTGCGTTGTAAAGCCGCTGGATCGTCGAGCGCAGTCCGTATTGCGAAACGCCGATACCGATCTGCTTGGACGCGACCTGCTCGACCGTATGCGCTTCGTCCAAAATGAGGAAATCATTTGGAAATAGAAACCCACTCTCCCGCTCTGCCTGTTGATCCGGTGAGCCGAGCAAGATGAAAAGCAAGGTGTGATTGAGCACGATCACGTCTGCAGCCAGCAAACGTTTCCGCGCCTGTTGATAAAAACAGCGCGGGTTTTGCCCGCACGTTTTCTGTGTGCAGATGTGCGCTTCGCTACACACCTGCATCCAAACTTTTGGATCGGGCTCGGCGGAAATATCGCTGAGCGATCCGTCGCGGGTTGTGCTGGCCCATTCGGCCAGTCGCCGCAATTCGGCCTGCTCGGGTCCGGTAAAAAGTTCGTTTGCGCTTTGCAGTGCGCGCTCGAGCCGGCGTGGACAAAGATAATTTTGCCGGCCTTTCATTAAGGCTGCTTCAAACTCGACTGGCAGCACTTTTTTCAAAATCGGGATGTCTTTATGCAGCAGTTGTTCCTGGAGATTAATCGTATGGGTGGAAACGATCGCCTTTTTGTGCCGCTCGAGTGCGAATAGAATTGCCGGGACGAGGTAAGCGAGCGATTTGCCTTTCCTGCTGTTGCGGGCGGAACTCGAAGTTCTTAGCCTTGGACAGCGGGCCGTTTGCGGAAAAGAACGCGTGGACGCGTTCCACAAATTCGCTGCTTACGACGTTTTTCAGCGCGATCATTTCGATTAAAGGTATGCCCAGCGTTTTGACGCTGGGTCATCATAGCGGAATGCTATTGTAATTCGCCAATCGCAAATCGAAATTCGAAAAGCCGGTGAGACTCCTCGATCGATACGTCATTCGCAATTTCTTGCAGGTTTACTGTTACTGCATCGCAGGCTTCATCTCGATCTGGCTCATCTTCGATGTCAGCGACAATATCTCAATGTTTATCGACCAACATGTACCTCTTTCCCTTGTTGCTCGCTATTACGCCACGCAAATTCCGCAGGTTCTGATTATTCTGCTGCCGGTTTCGCTGCTGCTGTCGCTCCTTTTTGCCTTGGGCCGAATGTCGCGGGCAAATGAAATCGTTTCCATGCTCACGGCAGGCGTAAGTCTTCCTCGAGTTCTGCTGCCATTGATCGGCATTGGACTGCTGACAGTTGCGGCGACCATGGCGTTAAACTATTCACTGGCGCCGCACGCCGAACTGGCACGCAAAACATTCCTCTCCGAAGCGCAGTCGCGTCCTGGTCGCTACATCCAGGGACAGATTTTTCGTAATCGTACGGACTTGCGCACGTGGTTCATTCAAAATTTTCTTCAGCGCACCAATACGTTCAATAACGTGCAGGTACTCCAACAGGACGCCAACGACAATATTGTTACGAATTACATCGCGGCGCGCGCCTTTTTCCGTCCGGAAACCAAGACGTGGGAGCTGGAGAACGCTAAAGTCGTCCACTATGACCATTCCGGGAACATCGTCGAGGAGCACATTTACCCTTCGTTGAAAATTGAGCACTGGAGCGAAACCCCGTTCCGGCTTGGCAGCGCAAATGAACGAGCAGAATTCCTAAGCCTGCCTGAGCTCCGAGAGTATTTGCGTTTCAATGCTGATTTCCCCCATACGCTGCTAGCGCCGTTTCGCACGCATCTGCAGTACCGGCTCGCTCTGCCCTGGACGTGCCTCGTGGTGGTGTGTATCGCTGCGCCGCTCGGCATCGGCTATTCGCGACGCGGCGTTCTCTCAAGCGTTGCCGCAGCAGTCATCCTCGTTTTTTCGATGAACTTTCTTGTCCACCTTTTTCTGGCGCTAGGTGAGGGGGACCGTGTCCCTGCATGGATTGCGGCCTGGACACCCAACATTGTTTTCGCGGCAATTGGTCTCTACTTGCTTTACCTCCGGGCTTCTAATCGCGAGGCGCTCAGCTTTCATCTTTTCACTGCGCGACGTATAGTTGCGCAATGAATCCTCTCCCAAATGAGTGGGCGATTAAGCATCGAGCGGAATTCTGCGCAGCCACGCGCCGCCCTTTTGCTCCTGGCGAATATTTTTACACTCTCCTGTATCACGACGCCGATGGCTACCGGCGCGAGGATTTGAGCGAAGAGGCGTGGCGAAACCGCAACGAAAACATTCGGCCGTTTTCATTTTGGAAATCGCGTTACGAGCCATTGCCGCCAAAACCGGCTGAACCTGTTCCCAGAGAAGATGCGGAGCAACTCTTCCGCCGTTTGATGGCGTCCAACAACCCGCCTGCAAACGCGTGTTATGTTCTTGCCGCGATGCTCGAGCGTAAGCGAGTCCTAAAACAGCAGGGCACAACTGGCGACGTGTTCGTTGTGCCCGACCCGCAGCTGCGCCTCGACGAAGTAGAAAGCGTGCAGAACGAAGTCGCCCAACTACTTCGCGGAGCAACTGATAAGATCGAAACGTAACCTCCTGATGAGTACGGAAGCACAGGCCATTAACTACAAGATTGGCAATGAGCGCCTGATCAGCGTTACTGAAAAAGCGGCACGTAAATTAGCGTCGCTGCTGGAAGAAAAAGCTAAGCCAGACGGTGCGTTGCGCCTCAAGGTGATTGGCGGCGGCTGCTCCGGCCTGCAGTACGTCATGGATTTGGTAGATGGCCCGCAGGAGCGGGATATTCTGGTTCCAACGCAAAACGTTCGCCTCGTTGTCGATCCAAAGAGCGCGCTTTTCGTCAGCGGTTCCGTGCTCGATTTCAGCGAAGACCTGCAGAAAGGCGGCTTTAAAGTCACCAATCCGAACGCCGTGGCTCACTGCTCTTGCGGCGAAAGCTTCGCAGTTTAGGAAACCTGCTTTCAGTTAATCGGTCGTGCTGCCGAGCAGCGTGGCGATGCGGCAACCTATACCTTCATGACCTCGGCTTCTTTGTGCTTGAGATGATCATCGATTGATTTGACGAAGCGATCCGTAAGCTTCTGCACTTCGTCCTCCACATCGCGAAAGCCATCCTCAGTCAGTTCGCCGGCCGTTTTGAGTTTCTTCGCCTCGTCGAGTGCGGCGCGGCGGTTCGCGCGCACACGCACCCGCGCTTCTTCGGCCATTTTGCTAAGGGAACGCGCGAGCTCTTTTCGACGTTCTTCTGACAACTCCGGGATTGGCAGTCGAATGATTTTGCCGTCAATCGCAGGAGTAATACCGATCTTCGACTCCTTGAGCGCTCTCTCGATGTCCGGCACCGTGCCGGCGTCAAACGGTTGTACGACAAGCAAACGCGGCTCCGGTGTCGTAATCAAAGCGAGTTGTTTTAGCTTCATCGTCGATCCGTAAGCGTGTACGTCCACGTTTTCTACAAGGCCAGGTGAAGCTTTGCCGGTGCGCACCGCGGCAAATTCGTGCACCATATAATCGACGCTTTTTTCCATCGACATCTCGGCCTCCAGAAGAATGTCATCTCTGCTCATGGCCCCTGAATTTTTAGGTCCGAAGACGGTTCATCGCAAACAAGGGTGCCAACTTTTCGTCCCAAGACGGCGTCGCGAATGCTGCCGGGTTTGTACATGTCGAAGACAACGATCGGGATCTTGTTGTCCATGCAAAGGCTGAACGCAGTCGAATCCATGATCTGCAAACGTTTGGTCAGCGCTTCAGTGAAGCTGAGGCGGTCATAGAGGCGGGCGTCTGCGTGAGTTTTCGGATCGCGATCGTAGACGCCCTCGACCTTGGTTGCTTTCAAAATTACGTCGGCGCGAATCTCGCTCGCACGCAACGCGGCGGTCGTGTCTGTGGAAAAGTAAGGGTTCCCGGTGCCGGCGGCGAAAATTACAACGCGGCCCAGTTCGAGATGCCGGATCGCGCGGCCAAGAATGAATGGCTCGGCGACATTTTTCATTTCGATAGCCGTCTGCACGCGCGTTTCGACACCCATTTGATCGAGCGTGCTGCGTAGTGCCAGTGCGTTGATGACAGTGGCCAGCATTCCCATGTAATCCGCCGTGGTGCGGTCCATTCCCCGGTGAGACGCAGAAAGACCGCGCCAGATGTTTCCCCCGCCGATTACAACTGCCACTTGCACGCCGAGGTCGCGCACCTCTTTTATGCGCTCGGCGATCTCACGCACGACGGCGAGCGAAATGTTGTCCCGCGCTCCGCGCTCCTGCATCGCTTCGCCGCTTAGCTTGAGTACGATGCGTTCATAGACCGGCGTCTGGGTTTGCATAGAGGACGTATAAGATCAACAGAAGACGTCAATCTTGGGAAGCACAA
Organism: Verrucomicrobiota bacterium; assembly: GCA_003217875.1. Lineage (GTDB taxonomy): Bacteria > Verrucomicrobiota > Verrucomicrobiia > Chthoniobacterales > UBA10450 > Udaeobacter. The sequence continues at coordinate 14,620 of QHMR01000185.1, read as the reverse complement.
ACAGGAGGTCACCCGCGGCCGCACATGAGGGACCTCCCACAATGTCAGCGATCACATAAGGCACGTTCGCGTGACGCTCGGGCGTTTGTGAGGTCCTTCGCTTTGCTCAGGATGACAACGCGCGGTGCCCGCGCAAAAATTCGGACGCGCTCATCCGCTTTTTGCCTTCCAACTGAACTTCGTTCAACGCGAGTGCGTCTTTTCCGGTAGCGACAATTAATTGATCCTTTCTTATCAAAATTTCCCCCGGCTTTCCGTTGAGATCGACAACAGATGCGGAAAATATTTTCAGGTTTTGTTCGTCGACTTTCATTAACGCTCCCGGCCAGGGATTGAAGGCGCGGATTTTTCTCTCGATCATCTCCGCCGGCTCCGACCAGTCGATTCTGCCATCTTCACGCTTCAGCTTTGGCGCGTACGTCGTAAGCGAGTTGTCCTGTGGAATGCGCGGCGCGATTCCTTTCGCGAGCAATACCAGGGATTCCAGCAAGATTTCGGGCGCGATCTGTGCCAGTCGGTCATGTAATGATCCACCCGTGTCATTTGGCAGAATATCGACGGTGCGCTGCAGTAGAATGTCGCCGGTGTCCAGTCCTTCATCCATGTACATAACAGTAATGCCCGTCTCACGATCGCCTGCTGCGATCGCAGCCTGGATCGGCGCGGCACCGCGCCAGCGCGGTAGAAGCGACGCGTGCAAATTCAAGCAGGCGATCTTCGGAATTTGCAGCACCGTACGTGGCAAGATTTGCCCGTACGCCACGACGACAATCACGTCCGGGCCGAGCGTGCGGATCTCGTCGATCGCATGTTGATCTTTCATTCGCGCCGGCTGCAGAATGGGTAGGGCGCGACCGGTCCGAGCCGGACTGGCGTAGGGCGCGCCGCTCATCAGCGCTTTTTTGATTGGCGGCGGTTCGACAAAGTGAGCGCGTCCTACTGGTTTATCGGATTGTGTCACGACAGCTGCGATGTGGTGTTCCGACTTGAGTAACGCCTGCAGCGTCGGCACGCCGATTTTGCCCGCGCCGATGAAAACGATGCGCATTCTCGAACTGCTGCGCCAGTTACTGCAGTGCGACAGACCGACGCGGGAGCCGCCGAGCCATCGCTTCCGCCATCAGTTTCTCGCCGGCGGTGATCTCACGCCGGCCTACCGATGATCCGCACCCGGTGCAGAGATAATCGAAAATCTCGCGATCGGGCAGGACTAAAAGCAGCCGCTCGCGAACGGGCATCGCGGCTTTGCATTTTTCGCAGTAAAGACTGGAGGCAGTGAAATTTTCAAACTGCTGCTGGTTCATACACGCCGTCGTTCACGCTCTGTAGGATGTCGAGCAGAACTTTGGCGGGCGGCTGAGTTGCGTCAACCACGGCGACCAGTTCTTGCGCGTAATATGAAAGCACCGGCTTCGATTCTTTTTCGTAAATGTCCAGACGTCGTTGGATGACCAGTTCGTTTGCGTCGTCGAGGCGGTTCTCCTTTAAAGCGCGTTTCTTCAGCCGATAAAAGAGTGTGTCGCGGTCGGGACAGGCGAGGTGAAATACTTTTTTTACGTCGATCATTTCATCCATGATCCTGGCTTGTCCGACATTTCGCGGAATACCGTCCAGCACGAGCGTATCGATGTCCGGTTTAAACTTGTGTGCTTCCACGGCCGCATCGATTGCCTCATGCCAAAGTTCCACTGTAATATCATCTGGGACGAGCTGGCCTTTGCTGGAGTATTCAAGGAACGCTTTGCCGACCTTTGTGCGTGTGTCGATGGAACGGAATACGTCGCCACAAGCACAATGATAATAACGGGGAATCGTGCCGAGCGTTTTCCCTTGGGTTCCTTTGCCGCTACCGGGCGCGCCAAAAAGGATAAACGTATTGTATCTCACCATCACCGAAATCAGCTTATACCGCAGGCCGGCTCGGACGTGGAAGCAGAATCTGATCGGCTATTTCCCGGTCACGAGCGGGTCCACGTTCACCCGCCGCCCGCCGCGATCAAACCGTACGTTGCCGTCCAGCAGCGCAAAAATTGTGTAGTCGCGGCCCAGCCCGACATTTTTTCCGGGCAAAAACTTTGTCCCGCGCTGGCGCACAATGATATTGCCGGCCACAACCATTTCGCTGCCGAATTTTTTTACACCGAGCCGCTTGCTGACGCTGTCGCGGCCATTCTTAACGCTGCCTTGTCCTTTTTTGTGAGCCATTGGAGAGAGTTGATGGGTTGAGAGATGAGTGTAGAGGAGTGTGCCTTTACTCGTCGGTTTTCTTTGGGGCGGCTTTTTTCGCCCCCACACTAATGTTTTTAATTTTCACGCGCGTCAATTTGCGACGATGCCCAACTGTTCGGTGATAACCCTTACGGCGCTTATATTTAAACGCGATCACCTTCTTGTCCTTGCGTTGCTCGAGCACTTCAGCTGTTACCTTTGCTCCGGAGATAAGCGGATTGCCGTGTGTTACATCTTTACCATCGGCAAACATGAGTACGTCAGCGAAGGTCGCGGTCTTGCCCGGATCGATGTCGACCAGGTCGACATCGATCGTGTCGCCTTCCGCGACGCGAAATTGTCTGCCGCCAGTCTTGATAATTGCGTAAGCCATGAGCGTTTGGGGGTGAAAAGCCGCCCAAAATTCCATAGGTGGGCGGGTTTGGCAAACGGAAAGCTGGAACGGCGGCGACACTACGCCGCGGCTTTGTCAGTTGCACCAATGAGTTCTCTGTACAACGCTTCGTAGCGCTGCGCCGACGCATCCCACGAAAAATTGCGCGTCATTGCCCGTTTCATCAACCTCGTCCAGATGCGCCGGTCTTGAAAGATTCGCCGCGCACGCTTGATTGCGTCCCAGAAAGCCTCGCTGGAATACTCGTAACAGAGAAAACCGTAACCGCTGTCCGTAATCGGATCGTAATCTTCGATTATTTCCTGGATTCCACCGGTCACGCGCGCCACCGGGAGGACGCCATACTTCAGGTTATACATCGCGCTTAACCCCGCTGGCTCAAAACGCGATGGAATCAGGCTGATGTCCATTCCTGCCTCAATGAAGTGCGCGAGTTTCTCATCGTAGTTTCTTTGGTATGCAAATTTTGTGGAAAATTTTCTGGCTGCGATGGCGAGCGCAGTTTCGTACGCGGAATCGCCTTCTCCGAGAATGATCAAGCGGACATCATCCCAAAGAAGTCGATCAAGAAGCGGCACGAGAATTTCAAAGCCTTTTTCGTGAACGACACGAGTGACCATTCCAAAGACAGGACCGCGCGGCGCAGAATCAAGCTTCATTTCCTTGAGGAGTCCGTCCCGGCAAATCTGTTTTCCTCGTAGGCGCCTTGCATCATAGCGTGCCGGGATCAACCGGTCCGACGTAGGATTCCAGCGCGTGTAATCTGCGCCATCCAAGATAACGGTAAGTCGATGCGCATTTTCGCCCAGAACCCCATCAAGGCCGCAACCGCCAGACGGTGTCAGGATTTCGCGCCGGTAATGTTCGCTGACGGTTGTGATCCGATCGGAAAAGAGAATCCCGCCCTTGAGAAAATTCAGGCGTCCAAAAAATTCGACTCCGCGGAGCGTAAAAAACTGCTCTGGCAAATTTGTGAGTCCGAAATCAAGCCCCCAAGAACTACCCTGATCAGCCACGTGATGGATGGTCAGTACAGTTTTGAATGGCAGCCCTTGTGCATAAACAAATACCGGCACCAACGCCGCGGCCCAATCGTGAACATGCAAAATTTGCAATTGCGGCGTCAATCGCCGAGCCAGTTCAATTGCCGCTTTGCAGAGGAAAATAAAACGCGCGGCATTGTCTTCGTACTGCTTACCGTGTTCGCCGTAAATTCCGTCGCGATCAAAAAATTCATCGCAACGAATCAGAAATAACTGCACGCCGCCAGCGCTGCGTCCCTCGAGGTATCGCGCAACGTAGGTTTTGTCGCCCACCCGCACATCGACACTCATGCCGGTGTTTTTCTTCTTAAACGCACGATTTTCCTTTATCTCGCGGTAGAACGGCAGGACCACGCTTACCTCGTTGCCGCGCGCACGCAACGCACCTGGCAATGCGTCCATCACGTCTACGAGCGCGCTCCTTCGCTCCAAAGGCGGTCCCTCGGCGCTGATCATGAGAATTCTCATTGGATGTTCGACCTTTTCTTCAATCTCTTTAGCCCGACAAATATTCGCGTCTGACCCACTGCAAAGCTTCCTCTGTCGTGCGTAGCGTCCCTTCCAGCTGCCGCGTCTCTACAGCCTCGAGGATTTGGCCAAATTTTGGGCCAGGCTTCAGTCCAAGGGCGATCAAATCATTACCGCGCACCAAGGGTGGCGGGATGATCGGTTCGTTGGCGAATTCCTCGCGTTTCCGCCGGAGAAATTCGTAGTTGTCAAGCATCCGATGGCTGCTTTCGCAATCGACCCGGTGCAATTCCAGTTCCTCGTCAAAAGTCGGCCGCGCCATGAAACGCTTTAGCTTTGCCACACGCATGTTCGGAGCGTCCTTGAAAACCATGTGCTGCCGCACCATTTCGACGGTCGCTTCGATTTCAGCGCCGGAAAAACGCAGGCGCCGCATGATCGCTTCGGTCATCTGAGCCCCGATGCGGTCATGATCGTTGAAACGGATTCGGCCTGTGTTGTCCACCGTTGCCGTGACCGGTTTAGCGACATCGTGGAACAACACGGCGAAGAGCAGCGGAACAGAAACTTTCTCCGGAAGGAGCTGCAACATCAGCCGGGTGTGCACGAATACGTCGCCTTCGGGATGAAATTGTTCCGGCTGCAACACGCCTTTCATCGCTTCCAGTTCGGGCAGAATCGCCCGCATCAAGCCGCTGGAGTCGACCAGGTCCCAGCCGCGCACCCGGTTCGGCGAAAGGAAAATGCGCACTAACTCGTCGCGGATTCGTTCGGCGCTGATCTGGTTAATTGAGTCCGCATTGGTCGCTAGTGCGTGCCACGTTTTCTGGTCGATCTGGTAATTGAGTACCGTGGCGAAGCGCAGTGCGCGCAGCATGCGCAGCCGGTCTTCCACGAAGCGTTGCGCCGGATTGCCAATGGCGCGCACTAATTTTGCGTCGATATCGGCGCGGCCGCCGACAAAATCGATCAACTTCTCTGCGACCGGATCATAAAACATTCCGTTGATGGTGAAATCGCGACGTCGCGCGTCTTCTTCAGGCGAGGAAAAATGCACCGCGCTGGGATGTCTTCCATCGATGTATTCGTCATCGGAACGAAAGGTTGCTACCTCAAATTGAAAACCGTTCTCCAGCACGATGATCACGCCGAAATGTGCGCCGACTGCGAATGTGTGGGGGAAAAGCCCTTGCACGGCTTCCGGTCGCGCGTCGGTAGCAATGTCATAATCCTTCGGGATTAAACCGCGCACCATGTCACGTACGCAGCCGCCCGCGAAGTACGCGATATGACCGCTCTCACGCAAGCGCGCGGCAACTTCGCGCGCCACCTT
>QHMR01000185.1:0-9108 GCA_003217875.1 Verrucomicrobiota bacterium | reverse complement strand
ATAAAGAGCACTACTGCAATAGAGATGCAGGAGTCGGCCACATTAAAGGCAGGCCACGGATCGGCGTACCGAATGTGGAGATTGAAAAGGAGAAAATCGATTACGTGACCATAGAGCAGCCGATCAGTGAGATTACCCAAAATGCCAGCAAGCAGCAGAGCGAGTGAGAGGTTGCGCCATGCATCAGCCGGCTGTGCTCGCACGAGCAGAACGGTCACAACCACCAATGCAATGATTGAGACCAGAATGAAGAAAGTATTGTTACCCTTGAAAGATCCAAACGCAGCGCCCGTGTTAGTAACGTTAACCAGACTAAAGAAGTCTGGTACGATTATGCGCGCCTCATAAGGGCTGATCAATCGCAGGACCAACTGTTTTGACAATTGATCAAGAGCGTAAAACGGCAGCGAAATCAAAAAGATCAATTTCATCTGGATGATCTCTCTGAATCGGCGCGCTTACGAGGCTGTGGCGTCTCCTATCCTCAGCGGATTTAGTGTCGCCGTTCCAACAGGCCTGCGCTGAGAACAGCGCACGCTACAGCGCGAATGACGGAATCGAATCATCAAGCCGCCTTTTCCAGAGCTGCGATAACGTTTTCGCATCGATCGCACAAATCCGGATGCGCCTTGCTAGTTCCAACTGTTGCTCGATGGCGCCAGCAACGCGCACACTTTGCGTATGGCGTTTTCGTTACTGAAGCGCTTGCTTCTGTGGCCTGATGGATTGTCAGATCACTCACAATGAAGAATTCTTCCAGTTCCTCCTGACCGACTTTCTCAGTAACATCGGAATCCGAATGCAAAACAACCCTGGCCTCCAGCGTGTTGCCAATCAATTTTTCCTGACGCGCGCGCTCGATCGCCTGCGCGATGACCCCGCGTAGTCGCAAGAGCTCCGCCACCTGAGCGCTGGCGTTGTCATGTCGATCCTGTGGTTGGGGAAATTCCTCCAGATGAACCGAATCGCGAGGTGTCGAGGCTGAATGGCGCCACGCTTCCTCGGCGGTAAAGGCAAGAACCGGCGCTAGCAACCGACACAGCGCGCGGAAAATTTCATGCATGACCGTTTGTGTTGAGCGGCGACGCGGCGAATCCGCTGCGTCGCAATACATACGGTCCTTCGTGATGTCGATATAGAGGCTGCTCAAATCGACAGCGCAAAACTGATTAAGCGTGTGATAGACCTTGTGGAACTCGAACGTCTCATAAGCCGAGCGACAATCGCGAATCACGTGGTCCAGCCGTTCCAAAATCCAGCGATCAATCAATGTTGTATCCGCGGGCGTTGACGGCGGGCCGGAGTCAACGCCCCCGGCTACAGGAAAATCGTGAAGATTTCCCAGCAAAATACGCAACGTGTTTCGAATTCGGCGATAAGTGTCGCCCAGACGAGTGAACATTTCTTCAGAGAACGGAACGTCAGCGGTGTAATCGATGCTGCTCGCCCAAAGCCGCAGCAGATCGGCGCCGTATCGGCCGACAAAATGATCGGCGGCCGTTGGCTTCTCGTACGTTCCCGATTTCGAAATCTTTTTGCCGTCGAGATCCATGACGAAACCGTGCGTCACGCAGGTTTTGTACGGCGCACGATTGTTCAGCGCGATGCTGGTCATCAGGGATGACTGAAACCAGCCGCGATGCTGGTCGGTCGCTTCGAGATACATGTCGGCCGGATCGCGCAGCTCGGGATGTAGTGCGCAAACGGCTTTGTGCGACACGCCGCTGTCGATCCAGACATCGATCGTGTCGTTGCGTTTCGTCGTCCCCGGCGGGAGGCCGAGCTCGCATGCAAGATCCGCATCGCTCAGTTCAAACCAAATGTTTGAACCGCGCTCCGCGACCAGATCAGCGAGCTTTCGGATAGCGTTTGCATCGAGAATTGCGTCCCCATTCTTGGAATAGAAAACGGGGAGGGGAACACCCCAGCTTCGTTGCCGCGAAATGACCCAGTCAGGACGCGATTCGACGGTCCCCGCGATGCGGTTCTCGCCCCAGGCGGGGATCCATTTCACTTCGTTGTGAATGGCCTGGAGCGCCCTACCTCGCAGCTCATCAATCCGGATGAAGAATTGCTCGACATTGCGAAAGATGATCGGTGTCTTCGAGCGCCAACAGTACGGATACGAGTGATGAAAATTTTGGACGCCGATTAGCATGGTGCGTTCACGCAGCAGTTCAATGATGTCGCGGTTCGCGTCGAAGACGTACTTTCCGGCAAGATTTGGCAAATTCGCTTCCTCGGTAAAGCGCCCATGATCGTCCACCGGAGAAAGAATTTCCAAGCCGTTGGCCTTCCCTAGCCAATAATCGTCTTCCCCGTGACCGGGGGCGATGTGAATAGCGCCCGTGCCCGTATCCATGGTAACGAAATCAGCCGCTAGTACAATTGATTTGCGATCGAGAAAGGGATGTCGCGCCTGAATTCCAACTAGCTGCTTGCCCATGCGAAGACCGGGTTTTTCGACGGGCACAAAACCAGTGTGTTGGATGAATTGATCGTGAAGTTTGTGAGCGATAATCAGTCGCTCATTCCCATCATCCAAGATTTCGTACTCAGCATTGGGATCTATCGCGATCGCGAGATTTGCCGGCAGTGTCCAGGGTGTTGTTGTCCAAATCGCAACGCTGATTGGCCTGTCGGTTGGCAAACCAATCTTTCCCAGTTGGTCGGTAGGAATTGGAAATCGCACGTAAACGGCGGTGTCGTCGCGCTCCTGATATTCCACTTCGGCTTCGGCTAGCGCGGTTTGCGCACCGGTGCTCCAGAAGACTGGCTTCTTGGCTTGGTAAACCAGGCCTTTCTCCACAAATACGGCGAAGGCGCGCAGGATTTCTGCTTCGTATTTCGGATCCATTGTCAGATACGGATGATCCCAATCGCCAAAAACGCCCAGTCGCTTGAATTGCTCGCGCTGGATATTGATGAATTTTCGCGCAAACGCTTCGGATTTTTTGCGGACTTCCAGCGGAGAAAGAGCGCGCGATTCCTTTACCACTTTGTATTCGATAGGAAGGCCGTGACAGTCCCAGCCAGGGACGTACGGCGCACGTTTGCCCAGCATAGTCTGCGATTTCACTACGAAATCCTTGAGGATTTTGTTGAGCGCAGTGCCCATGTGCACATCGCCATTAGCAAAGGGAGGCCCATCATGGAGAACAAACAGGTCTCGACCCTTTCTCGATTTCTGAATCTGCTGGTAAAGGCCGCTGTCCTCCCACACCTTGAGCATCTCCGGCTCGCGCGCGGCAAGGTTCGCCTTCATTGGAAACTCTGTCCGCGGCAGATTCAGAGTATCTTTGTAGTTCTGGCTCATCGCAGGCACGCGACGCTAACATCCGTCAACTGGTGAAGCAACGTAGCGGCCGATGCATGAGAGCGACCAAACCGGAAATTTGTCCCCCGTTGTTCGTTAGTGAAGTTTCTGGCATGCGCAAACTGCTGTTCGTATGTCTGATCACATTGCTTGTGGCGATTCTTGGTGGGTGCGGCGAACGCCGAGGCGCTACAGCCACTCATGACGCCTGCAGCCTTGTGTCCAAAGAGGAAGTTGGATCGGTTCAGGCGTCGCCAGTCACTGACACGAACAGCAGCGAACGCTCCGAGCGGACAGATCAGCAGAATAAGCGTAGTCCAAAAGATTTCTGGAAAGAGAAGTTTGGCCCATATGCCGGAAATGAGAAGGAGCGCGACGGAAAAGTAGAGACAAAGAACGTCGAAAAAGAGCAAGGACCTGCACCGAAAAAAATCGGCGGGCTTGGAGACGACGCGTATTGGGTCACCAACCGGTTTGGCGGCATGCTTTACGTGCTGAAAGGCGATGCCTTCATCTCAGTCGGACTCGGCGGAACGGATGACGAAGAGACGAAGCTTAAGAAGTCGAAAGTTCTCGCCCAAACAGCGCTTCAAAGGCTCTAAACCTTTCCGACAAGCGGAACTTACCAAGCCATGTGAGGCGACCGCGGTCGCCCATTTTCCCGAATCTTAGAGCAAGAATCATCCACTTCTTGCCATGAAAAAGACTTCCTCCACTTCAATGACGGCGCGCGCCACTATCGGCGCGCTTTTTTTTGTTACCGGTATTTTCCTGATTGCGTTCGGCCTCTTCACGGCCCGCTTGGACTCAGCGACGCCTGCTTCTGGAACGGTTAATCCTGGCGGCCCACAACTAAATTGGGTCGGCACAGCCGTGGGTGGCGGTTCGCTCGACGAAAGCACCTGCGTCGAAGGCGTAAACTGCGATACCTTCACTCTGACGTTATCCGGTACGCCAAGTAATTGGGCTGGGCTGAAGGCACGGATCGTGGTCAGTTGCTCCGACCCTTCCGGCCTGAGCGATTACGATGTTTATGTTCACAAAGGCAATAACTCCGGGCCAATCGTACCCGCTGGTACGTCGGCCCACGGCGGAACGCCGCCGGAAGTCGTCGATCTTGACCCCAGCAATTCGGAAATCGGCACCGGCCAGTTTTCTGTGCACGTCGTTTATTTCAGCGCTTTTGCTGGCTTCCAGTATTCCGGAAGCGCCAGTCCGGTATCAGCATCAGCCGGAACCGCATTAGCTCCAGCGGCGCCCCTTGATCGCGGCCCAAAGATCGGATTCCAGAATTTCGAGGCGCCTGGGACGCTGGTGGAGGTTACCGACAGCAGCCAGGGGCCCACGGTGCACACGGTCGAATACACGGCACATGATGCGGGTGAACCCTCGGTTGGAGTTAATTGGAATTCTCCGAACGCAGCTAGTGGCGTAACGAATTTTCAGTCGGACCTCCAAACGCTCTTCATCAAGTTCGACGATAGCTGCCCCGCAAATGGCCCGAGCGCAACTTGGTACAACAGTCCTGCGCCAACATCGCAGTTCGTTGATTCCGACCCCATCGGTTTCACAGATCGTCAGACTGGCCGCGTGTTCGCGGGAGAACTCACTCTTACCTCACCATCGTGCAAAGTTTCATTCACAGACACTGATGGTCTCGATCAATTGGGGCAGCCAAGCTATGCCGGCTGGTCGCCAAGTTCTGGCCCGCTGGGCTCTGGCATTGATCATGAGACGATTGGTGGCGGGCCATATCACGCGCCTGCGCCGCCACACGGGCCGTATCCGAATGCTGTTTACTATTGCTCGCAAGACTTGGTCACTGCCTTTTGCTTGCGCAGCGACGACGGAGGCGCCACCTATGGCCCGCCAGTGCCGACGTACACCACGCAGTGCGGCGGATTGCATGGCCATGTGAAAGTAGCCCCGGACGGCACGGTTTTCCTTCCCAATAACAGTTGTAGCGGCACCGGCGCCGTCGTCGTTTCGGAAGACAACGGATTAACTTGGAACATACGTCCCGTCCAAAACGCAAATAGCCAGACGCGTGCCAATGCGAATCTTCAGGACCCGGCGGTGGGAGTCGACAGTGCTGGTCGGGTTTATTTTGCAATGTCTAGTAGCACGGTGGCTGGTAGCGCTACCGGCGGTTCGAACGCAATCGTGGCGACGTCCAGCGATCGTGGCCAGACGTGGCAGAACATCTACGATGTAGGGGCGGCTTACGGCCTAAAGAACGTTGCTTTCCCTGCGGCGGTAGCTGCGGATGCAGGCCGCGCGGCAGTCGCATTCTACGGTTCAACGATATCGGGTGATGAGTCGGCGAACAGCTTCAATGGAATTTGGCATCTTTACGTCGCAAGTACCTTCGACGGAGGACTGCATTGGACCACTACCGACGCCACACCGAAGGATCCATTGCAGCGCGGTTGTATTTGGATGCATGGCGGCGCCGATATTTGCCGCAATCTGCTCGACTTCTTTGACATGACAGTTGACAAGCAGGGGCGAGTGCAGGTCGGCTATGTTGACGGGTGCACCGACGGCGCCTGTGTTCAAGCAGCGAATACGGCCAAAGGGAATGCCTATACCGCACGCGGCGTGATCGCGCGGCAATCGAGCGGACGCAGGCTACTCGTCAGCTTCGATCCGCGGAATCCGTTGCACGCGAGATCGGCACCGGGCATGCCGCTGGTGACCGTTCGCCGAGTTAATTCGGTGGTTCATCTCGCCTGGTCCGAGGCCGACACAGGTAATGCAAACATCACGAGCTATCGGATCATGAGAGGCATTGCTAGCGGCGCTGAGACTCTGCTAACGAGCGTTTCGGGAAATCAGACAACCTATGACGACACTACTGCTACCGATCCCACGAAGACGTATTACTATAAGGTGCTGGCCGTAAATGGGGCCGGCACTTCGTGCGGAAACAATGAAGTTGCCGCGCCCTACGTCGGCGATAGCTGCAATGGCTTGATTGTTCAAAAAACACCGCCGGGCCATCCGGAACAGCCGCTGCAAGGGCTAGCCCCAGCCTCGCTTGCCATCGACTGGGTCGCGGTCGCAGAACCGCCAGGGACGAACAATCTCGTCTTTAAGCTGAAGGCGACGAATCTGGCGAGCGTGCCACCCAGCAGCAGGTGGAGAATAGTTTGGAACTCGTATGCCGCCCAATCGTATGATCCCGCAGCCGAGCAATTCTACGTCGGAATGCGGACGGACCAAAACGGCACCGTGACGTTTGATTATGGCACGATCGCGACCCAAGTAGTCGGGCTGGTTATAGGCGTTCCAACAGAAACGTCTATCGGTGCGTTGCCGGGAAGCAGCTTCAACGCGGACGGAACCATCACACTGATCATTCCGAAATCCGCGGTTGGCGGCCCAGCTCCTGGTGATCTGCTTGGAGCTGTTAACGGAAGGACGTTTACTGGCGACACGCCGGAGACTCAAAATCTCGAACGCTCAACTCTCCTAGTGGACCACACTTTCGTTAAAGGACAGCGCGACAATGGACATCCCGCTGCGACATACATGGTCGTGGGCAATGTGAGTTGCGGGCCGTAATTGCATTGACGACGCCAAGTTAGCTCAAAGCGAGAACGCATCGGCGACCAGCCGGGCTTGCTCGCGCTTGTGGCGGGCGAGCGCACCGACAGCGGGGCTGGCGCTCGCGTCGCGTCCCGCATAGGCAATTTCGCTGCAGAAAATCGTGCGCAATCGCGGTTCCATAAAAGTCCATGCGCCCATGTTTTGCGGTTCTTCCTGGCACCAGACGAGCTTCGCGTTCTTTGGAAATGGCTTGAGCATTTCGCGCAGCCTTTTTTCTACGAGAGGATAAAGTTGCTCGATGCGAATGATCGCCGCGTCCTCAATTTTCCGCTCAGTGCGATATTTCAGCAGATCGTAATAAACTTTTCCCGAACAAAAAATAATGCGCTTCGTTTGGTCGACCGGACCAGCTTCTGGCGCGCCAAGGATCTCTTCGAACCGGCCATGAATGAATTCCTTGGCGGGCGAGGAAGCAAACGTGGCGCGCAACAGACTCTTCGGCGTCATTATGATCAGCGGCTTGATGAAGTCGCGCTTCATCTGGCGCCGCAGCACATGAAAATACTGTGCGGAAGTAGTGAGATTGCAGACTTGGATGTTATCTTCGGCGCAGGCCTGCAGAAAGCGCTCCAGTCGAGCACTGGAGTGCTCCGGCCCCTGGCCTTCGTAGCCATGCGGGAGCAAAAGCACGATCCCACTTGGCTGTTGCCATTTCGATTCTGCTGAGACGATGAACTGATCAATGATCGTTTGCGCAGCATTGGCAAAATCGCCGAATTGCGCTTCCCATAAGCACAGCATTTTTGGATAGTCCAGCGAGTAGCCGTAATCAAATCCAAGCACAGCAGCTTCTGAGAGCGGGCTGTTGTAAATGCAGATGGGCGCCTGCTTTTCGGCCAGGTGCATGAGCGGCACGTAAGGTTTACCCGTGTTTGCATCATAGAGCACGGAATGCCGTGTGCTGAACGTGCCGCGCGAACTATCCTGGCCGGACAATCGAACCGGTATTCCTTCCAGCAACAATGATCCGAATGCGAGCACTTCGGCAAAATTCCATTCATAGGGGCCGCCTTCGTCAAAGACTTTGCGCTGATGATCGAGGACGATGCGTTTGATCTTGGGCTGAACCTGGAAACCCTCCGGTGTGCGGGTGAGGCCATCAACGATCGTCCTGAGCGTTTTCTCGCTAATCGCAGTCGGTTCCGATGTGCTGGTGTATTCCGGTTGAAAAATCGCCGTCGATTCTCTGAACTTCGCTTTCTCACTAGCTTTTCGTTTTTCGATGGCGTCGACTTCGTCTCTCGTCATCTCCAGCCGCAAAGCAAACTCGGTTTCCAAAGAGGCGGCATCGTCTTCGCTGAGTGTGCCCGCTTCGAGCAACTCGCGTTTGTAAACTTGCGTTACTGATGGGCGTTTCTCGATCTTCGCGTAGAGATCGGGCTGGGTGAACGACGGTTCGTCGCCTTCGTTGTGGCCGTACCGACGATAACAATACATGTCGATCATCACGTCGCGCCCGAATCGCTGGCGAAAATCGAACGCCATATCGCTCACGAACTTAACGGCCAGTGGATCGTCGCCGTTCACATGAAAAATCGGAGCTTCGATCATCTTGGCTACATCAGTCGAATATGGAGATGACCGAGCGTCTTTTGGGAGCGTTGTGAAGCCGATTTGATTGTTCACCACTACGTGAATGGTGCCTCCAGTGCTGTAACCGTGTAATTGAGATAGGTTGAGCGTCTCGGCTACGATTCCCTGTGCAATGAAAGCCGCGTCGCCGTGCACCAGCAGCGGCAAAACTTTTCGACGATGCTCGGTGTCTCCACGAATCCGTTGTCGCGCGCGCGCTTTTCCTTCGACCACGGGATCGACGGCTTCGAGATGGCTCGGGTTTGAAGAGAGGCGAATTTCGACCTCAGCGCCTGAAGCAAGTCTGCGCACCGCGCGATAACCGAGATGGTATTTAACGTCGCCATCGCCGGCCACCAAATCGGGAATATAATTCTCGCTAAATTCCGTGAAGATGACCTTCAGCGATTTGCGCAAAAAATTCGCCAGCACATTGAGACGCCCTCGGTGCGCCATGCCCATGCAAATTTCCTCGACCCCACCTTCGGGGCATCTGTGCAGGATGGTATCCAGAATTACCATGAGCGACTCCGAGCCCTGAAGCGAAAACCGTTTTTGCCCTACATAGCGCGTGTGCAGGAAGATCTCGAACGATTCGGCTTCCAGCA